>NZ_JBEZFS010000009.1:0-218616 GCF_040649575.1 Nonomuraea sp. NPDC048916 | reverse complement strand
AACGCGCCTCATCTCGTCGCCCTGGTCCGCGCCGGGGCCACGTTCGTCAAGGGCAAGCTCGTCGAGCGGCCTGAGGAATCACCGGCCGTCGAGGACCCATCGATAGCCGCCTGAAAAAGCTTGATCCACAGGTCTTGACGATTGCTCATCGCGCTTGGTGTCGGGGTGCTGGGCTTGGTCGGTTCGGCCCGGTGTCGCCTCCTCGTCAGACCAGCTGGAGCGGTTGCATGAACGCCGCCGCCGAGTGGATTCCCCAGCGCGGGGCAGTCGAGCCAGCCAATCGCGGCGATCTGTACACAGCGGAGCGGAAATCGCGCTCGCGGCAGCGGAGACATCGATCCCTCTCCTGCAGTCTGGGACCGCGTTTCAAGGCTTCCGGGCCGCAAGGGCGAACACCATCTTGAGGCGGAGGGCGGGTGGAACCCCTATCCACCGCTTATGACTCCGATGCTCCTGGGGTCGTGATGCCAGCAGGGACCTCGGGTTCGTTCTGATCCGGTGCGCGATGGGATTGCTGCTCGCGCAGGAGCGCCTGTGCAACGGCGGCGGCCGTGACGGCCTCTTCGCGTTGCTGCTGAGCGCTCTTGAGCGCGTCAACGAGGTGGGCAAGTTCGCCCCGCAGGCGTTCGGTCTCACCGAGAGAGGCGGCTCTGGCCTGGTCCGTGAGGGTACGGGCCTGCTCGGCCACGGCAGTCGCGGTGACGGCGTGTTCGCGCCGCTGCTGTTCGGCGGCCAGTGCTTGGCGTAGCCGGGTGGCCTCCTCGGCGTGCGCCGCGGCGGTGCCTCGGGCCTGGTCGCGTTCCTGCTCGGCTTTCCGGGTCCGGGCTTGCTGTTCCTGCAATTGGCGGCGGAGGCCGGCGAGCTCGTGCTGCTGGTCACTGACCTGCCGTTCCAGTTCGGTGATGCGGGCAGTCGCGGTGGCGTGCAGCTCGGTGAGTTCGGCAGTTCGCCGGCGGGCGGTGTCCCGGTCGTGCTCGGCCTGGCACTGCCGGTCGGCGGCGTCGGCGGTGAGCTGCTCGGCCTGGGTGCGGGCGGTCTGGTGCTCGCCGACCTGGCGCCAGGCGTCCTGTTCGCGTTCCTCGGCACGATCGCGGGCGGTCTCGGCCTGAGCACGGGCCTGCTCGGCGGCGGCGATCCGGGTGGCGGCAGTGTTGGCCGCGGTCGTAGCGCGCTGCTCGGCCGCCGCGGCGGCGGCACACGCCTCCTCGGCGGCCTGTTCGGCAGCCTCCACCTGGGCCAGCGCACCGGTATTCAGCTCGGCCAACTGGCTAAGCAGCGCCTCCTGGGCGGCCTGCCACTGCTCCCCGGCGGCCAGCAGCGGGGCGAGCAGATCCTGGGCACGCAGCAGCGCGTTGGCCACGGGGGCGGCGTGTGCGGTGGTGCGTGCCCGGTAGGCAGCAGCCCGGCAGGCGTCACTGCAGTACTTGGCGCGGCTGCTGCGCCCGGGCAGGGCTTTCGCGCAGCCGGGACCGGCACACCGTAGCTCCTCACTCGTCCCGCTATTTGCCTTGTCGTCGCTTTTAGCCGGTACGCCTGCCGTCACAGTTTCCTGATTGTTCGCCACAAGCAGCAGAGTAACGTTTGCAGCGTGCGAACGCAGTATTTCCGTTCGTACGCAAACGGTCGGAGAGAATGGCCTGACCCGTGATAACCTTCCTTATCGCGGGTTAGAAACCGGCACCGGACTGGGTGCTGGACGGGCGCCAAAACGGGCGGGAGACGGGCGTGCACGACGAGCGAGAGACGCTGCCGGCCCCGGCACTGGGGGAGCGGCCGCCGATTTACCCGCCTCCAGAAAATGCCGCCGCGCATACCGCCGCCGACTACACCCTCAGCGCCGGCACCCAGGCCCGGATCGCCGACGGCGTGCCGGCCAACACCCGCCGCGCCTACGCCCGCCAATGGGCCACCTTCACCGCCTGGTGCACCACCCACGGCCGGATCGCGCTGCCCGCCACCGCGCACACCCTGGCCGAATACACCTCGCAGCTGTGCGAGGCCGGACAGTCCCCGGCCAGCATCGAGCAGGCCATCGCCGCGGTGCGCACCATGCACCGGCTGGCCGGCCACACCGGTGAGCCCGCCACTGAGTCCGCCCGCCTGGCGCTGCGCGCCTACAAACGCCGGCGCGCCGAGGCCGGCGGCCGTGCTCAGCGCGAGGCCCCGCCCATCACCATCGACGCGCTGCGCGCCATGGTCAGCGCCTGCGACCTGGGCACGCCGGCCGGGCGGCGCGACCGGCTGCTGCTGGTGCTCGGCCTGGCCCTGATGGGCCGCCGCAGCGAACTCGTCGCGCTCACCCGCGACGACGTACGCGAGGTCGCCGACGGCCTCGAGGTGACCATCCGCACCTCCAAGACCGACAAGGACTCCACCGGTGAGACCATCGCCATCCCGCGCGGCAGCCACCCGCTCACCGATCCCGTCGCCGCCTGGCGCGACTGGCTGCATGTCCTCGACCAGGCCGGGCACGTCTCCGGGCGGCTGCTGCGCCGGATCAATCGGCACGGCACGATCGGCCCCTCGCTCGGCGCCGACGCCGTGAATACCATCGTCCGCGACCTCGCCGTCCGCGCTCGCGTGCCCAGCGCGGAGACCGTCACCGCGCACAGCCTGCGCGCCGGCGGCGCCACCGTGGCCTACGCCGCCGGCGTCCCGGTCGCCGTCATCGCCAAGCACGGCCGCTGGGCCCCCGCCTCACCGGTGGTTTTGCGGTACATCAGGGCCGTCGACCGCTGGCGCGACAACGCGATGCGCAATGTAGGTCTCTGACCAGCAAAAACGCAAAAGGCAGCGGCGAATCCCGAGAGCAACGCCTTCCGCCTCAGCCGCGTTCGTCGCCCGTAGATGGTGCGGGCGCAGGAGCAGGACAGGGTGGGGATGGGCGGTGCCCCGGGACGCATGAAACAGAGGCGAGCCCGGGGCTCAGGTCCCCACGCTAGCAGCCAAGATCCGGCGCGGGGGTGAAGGATGGCACCTCCGCGACGCAAGATAGCGGCAGTGACCACGCGGAACTATGACACTCACCGACGCATACCAATGACAGAGCAGCCCTCTTCAAGAGAAGGTCTTCGCCCCGCCCGTGAAGGGCAAGAAAACCTGCATGCCAAGCGGCAACACCCACGACACCCTCGTCATGATGGCAGGTATCAGGAATGGAAGAGAGCAGGTCAAGGCGTAAATGGCCGTCATTTGCGAGGTTCGGTCCTATACCTACGGCGCCCCCCACGGGCGCTCGTCAGGCTCTTGACCATCCAGACCTAGCAGGCCCAGATCGGCCACATGGATGCTGGGTTTCTTCGCCCGTAACCTTCACCAGCGAACCACGAGCGGATCCCCGATAACGTTCCGCAGATGTTCTGAGGCGTTGATGGGAACGCTGGCACTGTCATAGCTCCGCGCCTCGGAGTCGACGCCGTGAACTCTTAAAACCGCAGTTCGAGGACTATGCACAGGGCTCTCGCTGCCATAGGTTCGCGTCGTCCGTTGTCAAAGATCTGCGTTTCCAGTGTCAGTGAGCCTGCGCGTCACAGCGGCAATCTTCAGCTGTTCCGTTGTTCCCCGAGGCCAGGTGCCGTTCGATCGACTACTTGTGGGAATCCTGCCTTCTCGCAAGTTGGCTGGAAATCCATCCACGCAACAGATCTTAATTTCTGAATTTCAATTTCCAGAAAATCAAAAATGGTAGTGTGCTGCCGTGACTGAGAGTGTTGTGGTGACGCCGTGCAAGCACTGCGGGGCGCCGATCGAGCAGCGGCAGGGGAGAGGCCGGCCCAAGGCCTACTGTCCCGAAGGGGATTGCCAGGCGACGGCCAAGCGGGAGCGCGAGCTGCGACGGGCCACTCCGGGCCTGGAGGGGGCGTTGGCCAGGGCCGAGCAGCTGTACGACCGGATGGAGAGCGGGCTGGCTGCGGCCATCGAGCCGCTGGCCCGGGCGCTGGCCGAGGAGTTGAGCCCGGCCGGGGTGGAGGCCAGGCTGAGCGCCGTGCAGGCGGAGGCGCACACCCGGGTCGCCATCGCGCGCACCGAGCGGGAGCAGGCGTTCGAGCAGGTGCGCCTGGCCCGGGAGGCGGCCGAGCACGCGCGCCGCGAGGCCGGGGCGATGCGGCTGCGGGTCGAGGAGGCCGAAGGCGAACGGGACACCGCGTTGCGGGATGCCGAGCGGGCACGCGAGCAGGCGCTGGCCGCGCTGCGGGAGGCGGCCAGCACCGAGCGGCAGGCCCTGCAGAGCGCCGAGGAGGCCGGCCGTCGCGCTGATCAGGCCGAGCGGCGGGCCGACGAGGCGCTCCAGCGTGCCGAGCTGGCGGAGCTGGCCAGGGTGCGGGCGGTTCAGGAGCTCACCGAACGGGCGGAGGCGGCCGAGGCTCGCACGGATGAGGCGCAGGCGCGGGCCGTACGGGCGGCGAAGGACGCCGAGCTGGCGCGGACCGAGCGCGACCTGGCGCGCGAGGAGGTGGCGGCGGCCGGACGGGCGAGGCAGGAGGCCGAGCGGGAGCTGGCGGCGGCGCAGGCCAGGGCGGAGGCCGCCGGCCAGGAACGCGATCGAGCCGTCGCCCGCGCCGAAGGCGCCGAACGGAAGGCGGCGGAGGCTGACCGGGACCGGGCCGTCACGCTCAACGGCGTGGCGCAGGCGCGCGAGGCCGCCGCGACCGAGGTGGCGGCGGCCGGGCGGGCGAGGCGGCAGGCCGAGCGGGAGCTGGCCGCGATGGGCGAACGGGTGAAGGCCGCGGAGGACGCCGCCGCCGCGCTCTCATTGGCCGAGGAGAGCGCGGCGGCAGAACGGGAACGGACCGACGTCGTGGCGGGCGAGCGCGATCAGTTGCTGGGGGAGCTGCGGCTGGAGCGGGCGCGGCTGGAGGATCTCCGCGCACAGCTCGACGCCGCCCGGACGGAGGCCGCCGAGCTGCGCGAACGGGCCGTGGCGGCCGAGCTGAAGGCCCGCTGACCTGTTGCCGGCTTCCGGTACGCGAGACCGCCGTCCGACCGTCAGCTCGGGAAGGCCTCCCGTGGTCAGGGCCTGGACTCCAATAGCTACGGCGAGCCCGCCACTTGGTTGATCCTTCGGGGCTAGCGCTGGAATCGGGGGTCAGAGTGATTTGGAACGGAATCCGGCGTTAACGCAGTTCTCGCAGGTCGGGGTGTCGGTAAGACTCGTGCGGGCGTTCCCCCTTGAGCGTGGACACCTTGGAGACTGGATCTTGAGGTCCAGGGGAAGAGATGTCCCTGATGGTGATGAAAGACCTGTTTTGCTTCGATCAGGAAACAGCGAGCAAGAGGAGGATGGCCAGCGAGCCCGCGGTCGTGAGGAGAAAGCGCGCCAGGACTAGGGTGCGGAACCATCTGGGGAAGGCCGCCTCGGCTGCCCTCATCAGAGCCTTGGCATCGATGTCTGTGGTGCCGGACTTTCGGAGCGCGGCCTCCACGTACCGGACGACGAAGACCTGGGCGGTGGTGATGAAGCCGCCGACGATCAGCAGGATGGGCTGGAGGATCCAGGTGAGCAGTGGTTGGTCGTTGAGGTTCAGTACGGCGAGCGCGGCCAGGCCCAGGGCGATCGCCATTGACACCGCCACGCCGGCGGTGCCGGCGGTGAAGTCGAGGCCGTGCTCGACCAGCACGGCACGATCACGGCCTTGCCGCTGGATCTCGGTATCGGCGGCTTGCTGGGCCGCGCTGCCGTACCGGTGGCCAGCGAGTGGGACAAGCAGATACGTCAGAGCCAACAGCAATTGAAGGGTGACAACGATGGGCACGGGGGCTCCTCGATGAACGGGTGAACTTAGTTCAACAACGTAGCCTGGGATTGAACTAAGTTCAACGGCGGCTAGGCTGAGCCCCATGCTGACCAGGGAGCAGATCGTCCGGGCCGCCGTCGCGGTGCTCGACGCGGAGGGCGTGAACGGGCTGAACATGCGCCGGTTGGGCGCACACCTGGGATCGGCTGCATCGGCGATGTATCACCACGTGGAGAGCAAGAACAAGCTGGTAGTCCTCGCCGCCGACCACGTGTTCGGCGAGATCGCACTGCCCGATCCGGCCGGGGCCGGTTGGCGAGAAGCTGCCGCATCCCTGGCGCGTGGTGCGTATGCCATGGTCGTCCGGCACTTCTGGCTGATCCCGGCCATGAGTACCCACCTCATCTACGGCCCCAACAAGGCTCGCTTCGATGAGCAGTGCTTGATGGTCTACGAGAGTGCCGGGTTCACCGAAAGCGCGGCCGATCAGGCGGCTGCAACCGTGCTCATGTTCGTGATCGGCGCGGCGCAGGGTGAGGCGGCGCAGGCGGCCTGGCTGGCGCGCCTGCGCCGAAGCGGAGCTGATGCCGAACAGGAGCTGCGGGAGATCACCGCAGAGATAGTCGAGATCGCCCAGGACTTTCCTCGCCTGCGAGTCCGGCTCGGCTCCATCACCGCCTCCCCGCCCGAAGATCCCTTCGAGTTCGGGCTCCACACTCTGCTTACCGGCTTGGAGTCGCGCGCCGCTCGAGGTTGATCACGCGGCATGTGCCCGGGACTGGCTGCCTTCCGGTCCACCGGGCTAAAGCCGTTTAACCCCTTCGAGGACAGGCGGGCCGAGAACTACGCCAAACTCCGCAAACCGCTGGATCCGCAGGCGTTCATCGACCAGCTCCGGGGCGAGATGGACGCCGAACTGTCGGCGCTGAACGACGCCCTGGCCGGGAAGGGCCTGGCCTGGCTGAAGATCGCCGAACGGCGCAACGCCGGGGCGATCCATCTCACCCCGCTGGACGCCGCCCCGGAACCGCGCAACCTGCGCCGGCTGAAGGCGGCGATCCGGGACCGGTGGGGCGTCGTCCCGCTGATGGACATGCTGACCGAGACGGCCCTGCGGACGGGCTGCCTGAACGTCTTCACCCCGGCCGGGACGCAGAACCACCTGGACGCGGCGGTGCTGTTTGAACGGCTCCTGCTGCTGATCTACGCCTACGGGACGGGGACCGGGATCCGCGCGGTCGCCGCCGGCGACCATCCCCACACCGAGGACGACCTTCGGCACGCGCGCCGCCGCTATCTGACCGTCGAGGCCTGCCGCGAGGTCGCCCGGGTGATCGCCAACGCGACCTTCGCTGTCCGGCAGGCCGCCCTGTGGGGCGAGGGCACGACCGCGGTCGCCTCGGATTCCACTCACTTGTCGGCCTTCGATCAGAACATCTTCACCGAGTGGCACTCCCGCTACCGCAGGGCCAAGCGCGGCGTGCTGATCTACTGGACGGTCGAAACCGGCGGGTCCATGGCCGTCCACTCCCAGCTGATCTCCTGCTCCGCGTCCGAGGTGCACGCCATGGTCGAGGGCGCGATGCGGCACGGCACCGACATGGAGATCGAGCAGAACTTCGTCGACTCCCACGGCGCCTCGTTCGTCGGGTTCGGGATCACCCGGCTGCTGGACTTCGACCTGGTCGCCCGGTTCAAGCAGATCAACAAGATGAAGCTGTATGTGCCCGGCCGGGGCGAGGACTTCTCCTACCCGTTGCTCGGACCCGCGCTGACCAGGCCGATCCGGTGGGACATCATCACCCAGAACTACGACATCATGATGAAGTACGCCACCGCGATCCGGCTGCGGACCGCCTCCACCGAGGCCCTGCTGCGCCGGTTCACCAGCGAGACCCCCCGCCTACGCCGCGATGCTGGAGGTCGGCCGCGCCCAGCGCACCGTCTTCCTGGCCCGCTGGCTTCGCGACCGCGATCTTCATCGGGAGACCGAATCCGGGCTGAACGTGGTGGAGAACTACAACGGCGCAGGCGACTACATCAAGTTCGGCAAGCGCGGAGAGCTCGCCTCCAACCGGCGCGAAGAACAGGAACCGGGATGTTGTGCCTGCACATTCTCCAGTCGGCCCTCGGTCTGATCAACACGCTGATGATCCAGGACACCCTCGCCCTACCCGAGTGGGAGAACGTCCTGACCGACGCCGACCGGCGCGGGCTCACGCCGCTGTTCCACACCAACATGACCCCCTACGGTGAGATCCAGCTGCGCACCGACCGGCGCCTGGACCTCACCGACCTGCCGACTGCGTAACGCCGGACGCTCGCCCGTTCCGGCGGCAGCGCGGCTGGACCATCCCGGCGCTCGATGCCGGCGCTCGATGCCGGCGGGGCGTCGGCGATACTGTGGGCGTGGAGTACGTGTCCAGAGTGCCGCGACCGCCGCTGGACGGGCTGATCGACGACCTTTACTACCTGGAGGGTGCGCCGCCGTACGCCCGGCTGACGCTGCCGCCGATGCCGTCGGCGTTGCTCATCGTCAACCTCGGGGCGCCGTTCCGCATCCGCGCCGGCACCGACATCGAGACGGCCGAGTACGCCGACGGCTGCGTGGTCACCACGCCCACCCGCGCGCTGGAGTTCGGCTACCCACTCCGGACCCGGTCCGTCGGCGTGCACTTCAAGCCGTGGGGGCTGGCGCCGTTCCTGCCGATGCCCGCGGCCGAGCTGTGTGACCGGTCGGTGACGGTAGAGCAGGTTTGGGGCCGGCCCGCCATTGCTGAGCTGCGAGACCGGCTGGCCACGGCGGACGGACCGCACGAGATGCTGACGCTGCTCGAGGAGGAGCTGATACGACGGCTGTGCGAGACCGCCGGCCTGGGGCTGGTCCGCCATACGAGCAGCGTCATCGCGGCGACCAGCGGGGCGGTGGCGATCGGCGACCTGAGCGTGGCAGTCGGTGTCAGCAGCACTCATCTGGCACAGCGGTTCAAGGAGCTCATCGGCGTCACGCCGAAGCGGCTGGCCCGCACCTACCGCTTCGCCGCCACCGTGTTCGCGATCAACCCCGCCGGACCGATCGACTGGGGCGACCTCGCCGGTGGCGCAGGCTACTTCGACCAGGCCCACTTCGGCCACGAGTTCCGGGCGTTCACCGGGCTCACGCCGACCCGGTACGTCGAAGTCCGGCGGCGGTTCCTGCGCGAACATCCCGGCCACGCGCTGGACGGCTGGCCGCTGCCGGCCGATTGATTTCTTACAAGAGCGACAGCTCACGACACGCTAATTTGGGGGCACCCCAAAGCAGAGGAGAGCCCCGTGGGCAAGGTGGTCATGTACAGCTCGGTGTCGGTGGACGGCTTCGTCGCGGACGAGAATGACCAGCCCGGACCGCTGTTCGACTGGTTGTCCAACGGTGACGTCCCGTTGGACGAGAGCGGCGAGGTGAAGGTGTCGCAGACGTCCTACGACTACACCCGGGCGTACTGGGACCAGATCGGAGTCACGATCGTCGGCCGCCACGTCTTCGACCTGACGGACGGCTGGGACGGGAAGCCTCCGAGCGGGGTCGACCACGTGGTCGTCGTGTCGCACCGGCCGATGCCCGAGGGCTGGGACCCCGAGGCGCCGTTTCACTTCGTCGACGGCGTCGAGGCAGCCGTGGCCAAGGCGCAGGAGCTTGCGGGTGACCGCATGGTCGAGGTCGCCGCTGGCGACGTCGGTGGCCAGGTGCTTGCCGCGGGCCTGATCGACGAGGTGCGCATGGACGTCGTACCCGTCGTGTTCGGGTCCGGCAAGCGCTACTTCGGGTCGGTCCACGTGCAGCACCTGTTGGAGGATCCTGACGTGGTGATTCAGGGCAACCGGGTGCTTCACCTGCGCTATCGGGTGCGCCGTTGACCGATCTGAGCGGGTACGCGAAGAAGTCCACTGCGAACGGTGACACAAGATCGGGCCTCCGGTTGCGTTTGCGCATCGCTGTCCCTGGTCGGGCAGCCGACGCCGATCCGCCCCAGCACCTCACCTGCGGCAAGTTCAACTCAAGATCACTGGTTGCCGGTTCCGTCGTATCTTGGCCGACCCCCGAACGGACTTGGCCTGAGCGTGGCCTCGCGACTTTGGGCCCGATCAACGCGCCGACGCCGCCCTCCCATCAGAGCTTCTGATCAACTTCTGATATTGCGAGGGCGATGTGGGGCGGCAGCACCAAGCGGTACCCGAGGCGTTCACCACGATCCACGCCGCCTACGCCGCAGCGCTGAAGCGGCCCCCGCTGGACGGCGACACCCGCCGCGCCTACGACTCCCGGGTCCGGACCTTCCTCGCCTGGCTGGAGGCCAGCGGCCTCGGTGGAGACCCGCTCACCGACGCCCACGACCGCGACTTCGCCATTCGCGACTACAAGACCCACATGAAGACCGTGCTGCGCCGCGCGTCGAATACCGTCAACGCCCACCTCACCGCGTTGGACCACTTCTTCACCCAGCTCGGACTCGGCCCCGCCGTCGTCCGCCGCGACGACGCCCCCAAGCTCGCGCCCCGCGCCCTGGACGCCCGCCAGCAGAAGCGCTACCTGCGCGCCGTCGAACGCCGCCCCCTCGCCCGCGACCGCGCCATCGGCCGGCTGCTGTTCTACTCCGGCGTCCGGATCGCCGAGCTCGTCGCTCTGGACGACGACGACGTCCCGCTCTCGGCGCGCAAAGGCATGCCGCTAACCCCCAGCCGCCGCAGTGAAAGCGCCGTCGCACCCGGGTTGGACAGCTTCCCGCCGTCGACATTGAGCGAGCCGCGCACCTGGGTGGAGTCCAGGAATACCTCTCCGCTCGCCACAAAGCCCGGTGTGGCTTGCAGCCCGCTGCCGATCTCCATCAGCGGCGCGTTCAGCGCGCGTCCTCCCGGATTGACGAGATTCGCCAGGGCGAAGGAGAGCGAACCGGCCACGTGGGCGCCACGCAAAAAGGACTTCCCCCTCGGCCGTGAAGCCCTCATTGATGAGCAACCCGCCCTCGACGGTGAGCCTTTCCGCGTTCAGGGCGATGCCGTCGGGGTGGGACAGCCGGGCTCCGCTGAACACGCATCGGCGTCCCACCCGGGCATCCTGCACGCTCAGCTCGCCGTAAGAGTGGAAGCCGTGACCACACGACAACCCGCCGTCAATGACGATCCCCTCGGCGGTGAGACTGAAGCCGCCTGACCGCCCAACCCGCGCGCCATCGAGGGCCATCCTCCCGCCGATCCTGGCGCCCACGACGCGTAACTCACCGTCGATGACGGCGTTCGCACACAGAAGATCACGGTCGACGATCAGGCCGTCGGCCTGGACGGCCAGATCTGCGTGGATCACCGTGCCGCTGAGATTCACCGTCCCGGACACATGGGCTCCACCGAGCTGAATCGGACCATCCATCACACAGCTTTCCAGGCGCAGGCCCCCGCCGATCACGGCATCTGCAGCCTGCAGTCCGGGCAACCGGGAAGCCGCGAGGTCGACCAGGCCGGTGTGGGCTCCGGTGAAGATCGGCGCTTCCTCGAAAGCGCACTCAGTCAAGATCAGAGGATGTTGAACCTCGGCATACGACAGGTCCAACCGGCCGGTGATCAGGGCTCCGGACAGGTGCATGCCAGGCGTCTGCCCTGCAAGGCGTTCCCGGGCGCCGAGCAGCATTTTTGCGATGATCGCAGCCCGAACGGGCGTGCCGGGAAGATCTACAGGACGCGCTGCGGGAAACGCGTCCCAGAGGGCAAGTTCCGGCTCTAACAGATCCTCGATGATCACAGGGCGCTCCTGGAACGTCGCACGCGTCGGTAAGGAGATGCTCCAAGGTCACCACCGGCTTGGCAACCGTCAGGCCCTGCTCGTCCTTGGTATCACATGCGTGATTCGCAGAAATGACCAGTTCTGCGAGACGCAGCTCGTGCGTCTGGCGGTCGCGTTCGCGCAGGTGGCTGTTCGCAGAACTCCTCGCAGAACTCTCCGGTTGCGGGAGAGGGTTCTGCGAGACTGGGCGGATCGGGTACGCGCGCTGCTCGACCAAGAATCAGGAGCTGGAAGGTCAGTTGGCGGCGTTGCGTGCGGCCGGGTGCACGCGGATCTTCTACGAGAAGGCCTCGACGCGGGTGAAGGTGCGGGCCGAGCTGGATGCCGCGCTCACGCTGCGCCGGGACATCAAGTCGGCCGCGCCCGGTCAGACGGTCATCTTCACTGTGCACGAGAATCGGCCTGAGCGTGGACGGCCCGCCCGCAACGCCACCGAGCTGATGACGCTGGCCAGCGGGTTGCAGGCCACCGGGATCCAGCTGGAGTTGCTGACCGGGCCGCTGACCGGGATCTACGACCCGAACGGGCTGGGCGCGATGCTGTTCGCGGTGCTGGCGGTATCCGCGCAACTCGACCGTGACTACATCCGCGACAAGACCCTGGAGAGGCAGCAGATCGCGGCCGCACGCGGCAACCACGGCGGCCGCCCCAAGGTGATCGACGAGGACATGCTCACCTTCGCTCTGGCACTGCGTGCCAAGGGGGTCCCGATCCCCGAGATCGCCGCCAAGCTGACCATCACCACGGGAAAGAACGTTGGCAAACGCCCTTCGCTCGCCTCGTTGTATCGCGCCTGGCCGAAGCCGACGCCGCGGCCACCAAGCATGAGGCGCAAGATTCGGCAGGGCTGCTGCCGTTGGGCGAGGCTTGGGCGACAGAGGGCAACGCCCCGAAGTGCGGGTCAGGTGGGCTGCTGAACCTCCAGGTCGGGGCCCGCCTCATGGCCTGACCCAACGAGGTCTGGCCCGAGGTCGAGCTGTTTGCTCATGTCGAGCTCGAACTTGCCGTACAGGTTCAGATGGCTCCAGAACAGCGCGGACAGGCCGCGCCGGTCGGCGTCGGTGAGTTTCTTGCGCCACTTCGGCTCGGCCAAAACGATCTGCACCATCCGGGTGTTCAAGTAGACGATCGCGGCCTGGACCAAGCTGTCACCGCGGTGCCGTCGGCGACCCGCTTGATGCCCATGTTGGTGCCCAGCCCGAAGGTGCACAGCAGCAGCCGTCGGCGCAGCACCTCCGGCTCGGTGATGGTGCGTGAGGCGACTGAGGTGAACTCAGCGGTGAACTGGGTTGCGTGGTCGACGTTCTTGATCAGGTCCAGCAGGTCGATCACGTCCCAGCGGCGGGCGATCTCTCTCTTAAGCGCCTCCAGGTTCTCGGGCTCGACCTGCTTCTGCCCTGGGCCCGCCGGAACTCGGCGTTGCGCTCGCCTTCGACCTTCTTCTCCGCCCGCACGCTGATCTTGTGCACGAGGTGGACCAGCAGCTCCACCAGACCATCGGTGATCTCGGCCTGCCGCACACGACACAACGCCGCCAGCAGCGTGATGCGGATCGGGACCGGGGCGGCGTCGAAGTCGGAGGGGTACATCTTCATCGCTCGGGCCCGCCAGCCGGGCCCGACCTTCTCGGAGACCCCGTCAAACAAGGTGGCGGGAAGGCCGATCGCCTCAACCCGATCCAGCTTCACGATCTCGGCCAGCAGCGTGTCCAGTTGGAAGGTGCCCGGGTCCTCCTTCAGCTCGTGCAAGAACGCCCGCCGCCCGCCTACGCGAGGTAGCGAACTTGAGACGCAATACCTGCACAGACGAGCTCACTTGGTCGTCATGTCCGAACAGGGATCATGGATCGCGTTCGGCCCGCACAACAACGCCCCGCCGCCAGGCAACCTCCAGTCCCCCTCACCTGCCGCGCACCGAGCGCGGCGGCGATGATTCGAATCGCTTCCGTGGTCTGTGCTCACCGCTTGCTGGGCATGGCCCACTACTCTGTGGTACCGTATAGTGGTACTCGGCACCACAGAGTACCAAGAAGACGGAAGAGGACCCGCGATGGACGACCTGACGGAGATGCTGAAGGGCACGCTTGAGGGCTGCGTGCTTGAAATCCTCGGCAGCGAGGAGACCTACGGGTACGCCATCACGCGCCGGCTGAACGAGCTCGGCTTCGCCGACGTCGTCGAGGGGACGGTTTACACCATCCTGCTGCGACTGGAGAAGAACGGGCTCGTCCAGGTGACGAAACGACCGTCCGGGCTGGGCCCGCCGCGCAAGTTCTATGCGCTCAACGACGCGGGACGCGAAGAACTCGCGACGTTCTGGGCGAAATGGGAGTACATCACATCACGGATCGACAAGCTCAAGGAGGGCGGGAGATGAACTTCTGGGAGACCATGACAGGCAGCGATCTCACCAGGGAATGGAAGGCGTTCGAAGTTCGGGCCGAGGCATTGTCGGCCGACTACCGGGCGGCGTGGGAAGAGATCAAGGGTCATCTTTTTCCCTACTCGGACTTCACTGGCCGAAACCTGATGCCGATTCTCGACAGTGCTCTGGGGCTGCTCGAAGAGACAGCGGCCGATGGGCGGAGCATTCACGAGGTGCTGGGTGACGACATCGAGGGCTTCTGCGCGGCGCTGGCCGGCGGAGAAGGGGCTCGGAGCTTTCGCGGCCGGTGGCGCGAGCAGTTGAACAGGAACGTCGCAAGGAAATTGGGCCAGCTAGGAGGCTGACGTGGGCATCCAAGACATCATCGAGGGCAAGAAGCAGTGGCGGGCGCACATGGCGCGGGTCAAGGCGCTCCCGCCGGACTACCAGATCGTCTACAAGGAGATTCAGAGGTACTTCTTCAAGGTTGGACCGATCGACTTGCTTGACGGGTCCCTGCTCTCAGGGATCGTCGATTTCTTCGAGGAGGGCGTCGCGGCCGGCAAGGGAGTCCTGGAACTCATCGGCAACGACGTCGCCGCCTTCTGCGACGACCTGGTCAAGGACTCGCGCACCTACGCGGACATCTATCAGGAGTCCATCAGAGGGGAACCCGGCACGGCCGAGAAGTAACACCCGTCGACCCGGCCTCATCCCGCTTGATCAGCGCCAGCGCCCGCATCATCGGCGCATGCACGGTGTTGGCCGACCCGAACTCCAGCGCCTCGATGATCTGAATCAAGCCCGTGCGGTAACATCACGAGCTTCGATCTCGATGCCGCCGACGCCCCGATCATGGCGCGAACAGGACCCGGGATTCGAGGTCGAGACGTGTAGTGGGCTCGGCGGCCGGCGGCACCCGTCACTGACAGGCGAAGACCTCAGCGCTGTCCAAACTCATCGACAAACACTGTCGCAACTCACCTACGTAATCAGCCGAGCGAGCGAGCCGAAGCGGCGCTACCAGTAGCCCTGGAGACACTCACCGGGCCGATTGAGGACAGCGGCGCTATCGGCCCATGCAAGGCGCGCACGCAGCGGCTTCCCGCCACCTCTCGCACGGCGATCAATGCGCTGCAGCGGTACCCGCAGTCCTTCAGGCCGCCGGACAAGGCGGACACCTGCCAACGATGCCGGAAGATCTCGCCGACCTGGTCGAGCAGAGCGCGGCGGACGGAACTCCCATCCGCGAAGTCGCCGGGCCGGACTGGGTGGAGTTCGCCGAGGCATTCCTAGCGAACCATCCGCCGGGTCAGCGGATCAGCCGCGAGCGAGAACGGCTGACCAACACCATCGATCGCGCCACGGGCGACAAGCCGTGACCAAACAGAGAACGGATATCTGAATGACAGCCGATAAGGTCCGAGAGCCTGTGATCCACGTGCAGGGCCTGCAGAAGTCGTACAAGGAGCTGCAGGTACTGCGCGGCGTGGACTTCGACGTGGCGCGGGGCAGCATCTTCGCCCTGCTCGGCTCCAACGGGGCAGGCAAGACCACGGTCGTGAAAATCCTGTCCACGCTGCTCAAGGCTGACGCGGGCACGGCCAGTGTCAACGGCTTCGACGTCGCCACGCAACCGGCGAACGTGCGGGAGTCGATCAGCCTGACGGGGCAGTTCGCGGCCGTCGATGAGATCCTCAGCGGGCGGGAGAACCTGGTGCTGGTTGCCCGGCTGCGGCACCTCAAGGATCCGGGCAAAATCGCCGATGACCTGCTGAAGCGTTTCTCACTGACGGATGCGGGCGCGCGGAAGGTGTCGACGTATTCGGGTGGCATGCGCCGCCGCCTCGACATCGCGATGAGCCTCATCGGCAATCCGCCGGTCATCTTCCTCGACGAACCGACCACCGGGCTGGACCCCCAGGCGCGCATCGAGGTGTGGCAGGCCGTCAAGGAACTCGCCCACCACGGTACGACGGTGCTGCTCACGACGCAGTATCTGGACGAGGCCGAACAGCTCGCCGACCGGATCGCGATCCTGCACGAGGGCCGGATCATCGTCAACGGCACCCTGGCCGAGCTCAAGCAACTGCTGCCGCCGGCCAAGGTCGAATACGTCGAAAAGCAGCCGACTCTCGAGGACGTCTTCCTCGCCCTCGTCGGTGACAACGGCAAGAACGGCCATGACCGCAACGTCGGTACGAACGCGTAAGGAACCACGATGACCAAGCACTTCTTCGGCGACACCGCCGTCCTGCTGGGACGATCCCTGCGCCACATCGCGCGCAGCCCGGACACCATCATCACCACCGCGATCATGCCGATCGCCATGATGCTGATGTTCGTCTACGTGTTCGGCGGCGCGATCAACACGGGGTCGGATTCGTATGTGAACTATCTGCTGCCCGGCATCTTGCTCATCACCGTTGCCTCGGGCATCGCCTACACCGCAGTCCGGCTGTTCATGGACATGAAGGGCGGCATCTTCGAGCGCTTCCAGTCCATGCCGATCGCACGCTCGTCCGTGCTGTGGGCGCACGTGCTGACCTCGCTGGTCGCCAATTCGATCTCGCTCGTGGTCGTCGTGCTCGTCGCCCTGCTCATGGGCTTTCGCTCGGCGGCGGGAGTGCCGGCGTGGCTCGCGGTGGCCGGCATCTTGATCCTGTTCACCCTGGCGTTGACGTGGCTGGCCGTCATCCCCGGTCTGTCCGCGAAGTCCGTGGAGGGCGCGAGCGCGTTCTCCTACCCGCTCATCTTCCTGCCGTTCCTCAGCTCGGCCTTCGTACCCACCGACACCATGCCCGGCCCGGTGCGTGCCTTCGCCGAGCACCAGCCGGTGACCTCCATCGTCAACGCCGTCCGCGACCTGTTCACCCAGCAGCCGGTCGGCACCGACATCTGGATCGCCCTCGCCTGGTGTGTCGGCATCCTCATCGTCACGTTCGCCTTCGCCATGAACACCTACCGCCACAGGACCGCCTAGGTAGCCATCCCCTTAACCGGCCGGTCAGCAATTTCGGTGGCACGGTGCCACCACCTCACCACCGAGGAGGCCGAATGCCGGCAGATCCGCCCAGCTCACCTGTGCTGCGCGCGTCCGACGCGGACCGCGACCGGGTCATCGAACTGCTGCGCGCCGCCGTCGCCGACGGCCGGCTCGACCCGGTCGAGTTCGGCGAGCCCCAGCATTCATCGCTGGCATCGCGCCCCAGCGCGGTGCATCGCCAACCTGCGGCGGCGAAGAGAAGTGGGGCGGCCTTGGGGCCAATGGCTACAGCGTTGGACTCTCCCACCGTGGGAGAGTCCACCATGATGACGTGCAAGACGAACTTCTCACCATCGGGCGCTTCGCCCGCCTGTGCCGGCTCAGCGTCAAGCAGTTGCGGCGCTACGACGAGATGGGGCTATTGGCTCCGGTCCGCGTGGACGCCAGGTCCGGCTACCGCTATTACGCGCCTGAACAGGCACGTGATGCCCTGACCATCGCCCTGCTCCGCGAGATGGATCTTCCCCTGGCTGTGATCGCCCAGGCGCTGGCTGCCCAGCCTGAGTCCAGGGCACAGATCCTGCGCGCTGAGCGGGACCGGCTGGCCGAGCGGATCAGCAGGGACCAGGCACGACTGGAGATGCTGGAAACGCTCTCTTCGCCGCCATCCACGAGCGCGGGCTGCGCCCGCAAGCGCCCGTACGGGAGGCCTATCTCGTCGGGCCGGCAGAGGCACCACAAGAAGAACCGCAAGAAGAACTGATGACCCGGCTGATCATCGCCCTCCAGGAGACCATGGCATGACCACGGTAATAGACATTGATGCCCGCGGTACGCAGCACTGCGAGACGACAGCTCTGGGAGTGCTGCTGCGGCACCAGGGACTCGATCTGTCCGAGCCCATGCTCTTCGGCCTCGGCTCCGGTCTGTCCTTCATCTACTGGGACAGCAAGAACATGGGCTTCCCCTTCCTCGGGGGACGGGTCAAGCCTTTCGACCTCACCAGAAACCTGGCCACCAGACTCGGGCTTGAGCTCCTGGTCCAGGAGACCACCTCCCCCCGCCGGGCTTGGGAAAACGTGGTGGCCTCCATCGACGCCGGCCAGCCCGTCGGACTGCAACTCGACAGCTACTACCTGGACTACTTCGCCTCGAAGGTGCACTTCGGCGGTCATGTCGTCGCCATGTACGGCTACGACGACCACGACGCCTACCTGGTGGACACCGACCAGCAAGGAGGAACGGTATCCACCAGCCTGACCAGCCTCGCCCAGGCCAGAGCCGCACGCGGCCCGATGACCGCCAAGCACCGGTCCTTCACCCTCACCAATCCGAGGAACCTGCCCTCCCCACAGGGCCAGATCATCCCCGCCATCACCGCCTGCGCCGACGCCTTCCTCAACCCGCCCATCACCAACCTCGGCCACCGAGGCATCGAGAAGGCCGGCAAGCTGGTACGCACATGGCTCCAGCGCACCGACAACCCGCAGCGGGACCTACCGCAGGCTGCCCTCTTGATGGAGAAGGCCGGCAACGGCGGCGCCCTGTTCCGTAACCTCTACCGCGACTTCCTCGCCGAATGCATCCAACTGCTCGACAGCAGCCACCTGCGCACCGGCCACAGGTTGTACACCGAGGCAGCCACCCTATGGACGGAAGCCGCAGCACTGATCACAAAAGCCGGCGAATCAGGCAATGCGCAGTGCCTCGTACAGGCGGGCACCATCCTCTGCGATCTTTCACGCATAGAGCGTGAGGCTATGCAGGCGCTGAGCTGCCTGGGGAGTAAAGCCCCAGACGCGATCCAGCCCTGACAGGCTTCAAAAGCCTTCGTTTCCTGAAGATCACCCTGTGGGGCCGCCCGGACCTCATCAACATGGTCGCCATGGTGAACAGGCCCTGCCACGACCCGGGACAACTTTGGTTGACGCCAGCAGTCCGGCGACACCACCGGACGCGGAGCTCCTCACCGTGCGCGACCAACGCGACGTACCCAGGATGCGCGGCTCAGGCGATGAGGGTGCCGATGTCGGCGGCGACTCGGGCGAGGGCCCGGATGAGGTCGTTCTCAGTCTCGGTACGCCACACCAGGGCATACGGCAGGGCGTCGATGTCACTGACGGGCAGGTAGGCGATGTCGGGCCGGCTCCAATAGCGCCTCATGTGGGCGGGGAAGAGGTTGACGAGCTCCCCGGTGCTGGCCAGGGTGAGAACCTCCTCCGTGTTGCGTACCAACGGGCCGCGTTCGATCCGGCGCCCCGAGCGGGTGTGGGACGGGACGTAGCCGTCGGCCCAGTAGTCCGGCGACGCTGGGGAGTTCGCGTGCTGGAAGTCGGCGAGCATCTCCAGTGAGACGGATCCGCGCCGGGTGAGTTCGTGCTCGGCGGCCACGGCCAGCACCCGCGGCTCGGTGAACAGGACCGGGCCCACCGTCAGGTCGGGTTCTTCGACCGGCAGCCAGCAGACCAGGATGTCGAGGTCGCCACGGCGCAACCCGGCGAACGGGTCGACGAAGGAGGCGTGCTGGATCTGCAGCTTCCACTGCGGGTGGCGGGTGCGGAAGGTGTCCCAGTAGGGGCGCAGGTCTTGGACGTTGATAGGGAGCATGCCGACGCGCAGCACGGCGGTGAAGCCCTGGGCGGCGAGCTTGGCGCGGCGCATGCCGTCCTGGAGCCCGGTGTAGACGGGCCAGAGGTCGTCGCGGAGCTGCCGGCCGAGCGGGGTCAGCCGGACCGTGCGGTTGGCGCGCTCGAACAGCGGGGCGCCGATCTGGCGTTCCTGTTTCTTGATGGCCTGGGTGATGCGGGCGGGGGTGACGCGCAGCCGCTCGGCGGTCCGCCCGAAATGCAGCTCTTCGGCCAGGGTCAGGAAGATCTCGATGTCGCGAAGTTCCACGATCCTCCTTCGCGTTAACTCGGAGGTTAATGCGGCGTTGCGTAGGTTGTCGTTGTTTCGGATGGTTGTTCGCGTTGATCCTAGTCACCGGGAGAGTCAGACCACTTCTGGAGTGACGAGATGACGCCTTTGATGAGCAAGACGGCGCTGGTGACCGGGGCTTCGCGGGGGATCGGGCGGGCCATCGCGCGGCGGCTGGCGGCCGACGGGGCGCTGGTGGCCGTGCACTACGGCCACAACGAGACGGCCGCCCGGGAGACCGTGCACCTGATCGAGAAGGACGGCGGCCAGGCCTTCCCGGTACGGGCCGAGCTGGGCGTGCCCGGGGATGTGGACACCCTGTTCGCCGCCCTGGAGGCGGGCCTGCTCGCGTCGACCGGCCAGGTGCGGCTGGACATCCTGGTCAACAACGCCGCCATCACCGCCGACTCGATCGAGACGATCACCCCGGAGGCGTTCGACCGGCTGATCGCCGTCAACACCAAGGCGCCGCTGTTCATCACCCAGCGAGCCCTGCCCCTGCTGAACGACGGCGGCCGCATCATCAACCTGTCAACCGCGGCGACCAGGATCGCAATGCCCGAGCAGCCCTACGCGATGAGCAAAGCCGCCATCGAGGTGCTCAGCCGCTCCCTGGCCCAGCTCGTCGGCGGGCGCGGCATCACGGTCAACGCCGTGGCGCCCGGCCCGACGGTCACCGACATGAACCCGTGGATGCTCGACAACCCGCAGGTCCAGCAGATGGTGGGCAGCGGCAACGCCATCCCCCGGGCCGGCCAGCCCGCCGACATCGCCGACGTGGTCGCCTTCCTGGCCGGCGAGGCGGGCCGCTGGGTGACCGGGCAGATCATCGACGCCTCCGGCGGCTGCTTTCTCGGCCCCCGGATCTGACCTGACAGGCGCCGGGACCGCTCGCCTCCATCTCGCCCCGCAGCGGATCGCACGACCTGGACGCGTTCAACGCCATGGTGGGCGACACGCAGGTGGGTGGGCGTGGGCGAGGCCACCACCAGCACCGCCGAGTTCTACACCCTCAACCACCGACTGCTTCCCGCCGCGTGTCAACTGCGGCGTCAGGACGGCAACGGCCCGGTATCAGAGCGGTCGGCGATGGTGGATGCCGTGACCACGCCGAGCTCACCCCCGACCCGTGCGTCGCTCGTGGAAGCCATGAGCGCCAGGCCGGGACGGGGTCTCGCAGAGATCGAACACTGTATGTAAGGAGATTCATGATGGGAACTGGCAATAGCGGCTTCTCCGCAGCGGGGCTGCGCAGACTGCGTGAGGTGCTGGCGCGGCATGTCGAGTCCGGGAAGATTCCCGGGCTTGTCGCCCTGGTCGGCCGGGGCGGTGAGACGCACGTCGAAGCGATCGGGACGATGCGCCATGACGGTGGCGCGCCGATGCGCCGGGACACGATCTTCCGGATGGCCTCGACGTCCAAGCCGGTCGCGATCGCGGCGGCGATGGTCCTGCTCGACGAGTGCAGGCTGCGGCTGGATGACCTGGTAGAGCCGTGGCTGCCGGAACTCGCTGACCGGCGGGTGCTGAAGCGGATCGACGGCCCGCTGGACGATACCGTGCCGGCGCGGCGGCCGATCACCGTACGGGACCTGCTGACCTCCACGTTCGGGCTCGGCATGGATATGACGTCGCTGGGCACTCCGATCATGGGCGCGATCTTCGAGCAGGGGCTCACGCCCGATCTACCGGAGCCGATGCCCGAGCCGGATGAGTGGATGCGCCGCCTTGGCGCGCTTCCGCTGATGCACCAGCCCGGAGAGCGCTGGCAGTACCACATCAGCAACGATCTGCTCGGCGTGCTCGTCGCCAGGGTCACGGGCCAGTCGTTTGAGACGTTCCTGCGCGAACGCATCTTCGGCCCCCTGGGCATGAAGGACACCGGTTTCCACGTGCCCGCCGGCAAGATCGACCGGCTGCCGACCCTGTACGCCCCCGACCCGCAGACCGGAGAGTTCATCGTGTGGGACGAGGCCGCGGGTGGACGGTGGAGCCAGCCTCCGGCGTTCCAGGGCGGCGGCGGCGGGCTGGTCTCCACCGTCGACGACTACCACGCCTACTTCCGGATGCTGCTGAATCACGGGATGCACGGGGGCGAACGGATCTTGTCCCGGCCCGCCGTCGAGCTGATGACCACCACCCGCCTCACGCCCGAGCAACAAGCCGCCCGACACGCCATGGCCAGCAACAACGTCCATGTGTCATTCGGCCAAGGGCAGCACGGCGGCTGGGGCTTCGGGATGGCGGTGCGCACCTACCGTGGCGACTACGCCTCCATCGGCCAGTTCGGCTGGGACGGCGGAAGCGGCACCTCGACCTACGCCGACCCGGACAACCAGCTCACCGGAATCCTGCTCACCCAGGTCGGAATGTCCACCCCGGATTCGGCGCGGCTTATCCACGACTTCTGGACCACGCTCTACCAGGCGATCGACGACTGACACCGAGCCCGCGCCCGGTAGGCCGCCTCAACCCACGGCACCCAACGGTCAGCCCCTGGCGGCCGAACCGTTGACGTTTTCCGCGCGGGGTTGGACTTGGCCCTGTCTGCCTGAGGCCGGGCCGCCCAAGGGTGAGATCCCCTCGGGCGGCCCGACCTCAGCAATCTAGATACCCCCGGCACCAGCAGGACCGCGTTCCACCATCCGTCCGTTTCAACTGCGTTTCGTAACAGATGTAAAGGAGTACACGACCATGTCCGTCACCCTTTCCGACCAGGACAAGCTCACCCTGCGCACCGCCGCGTACGGCGCCGTCTCGCTGCTGGCCGCCGCTGATGCCGCCGGCAAGCCCCACCGGGCGACCACCGAGGGCTCCATCGCCCTGTCCTCCGCCACCGGGCTGGTCGGGCACGTGCTCGCCGAGTATCCAAAGGACATGAAGCTGGACAGCAAGTCCGTAGCCGCAATCGCCGACCAGGTGCTGCCGGCCCTGACGGCAGCCATGAGCCTGCTCAAGCAGCAGGATCCGGCAGAGGCCGGCAACTTCCGCAGCACCGTCCTCGTTGCCGTCGAAGCGGCCGCCCGGACCCACCAGGGCCAGCCCAGCCCCACCATCGCTGACATGGCCCGCAAGATCACCGCAGCCCTCGACGCCGCTTGACGGAAGGTCGGCCTGCGCAGCCAGCCCCGCGAGGCCGGATCCGGTGTGAGACGGGGAGGCCGGGGAGTGGCGCCGGCCAGGTCAGGGGATCGCGAGGTGTTCGTTCGTGGTTTCCGCAACCTGTTGAATGGACATGCAGTGGTGTGTATATACTTCTACTCGTGTCCAAAGTCCTCAACTCCCTGCCTGTCGGCGAACGCGTCGGCATCGCCTTCTCCGGCGGCCTCGACACCTCGGTAGCGGTCGCGTGGATGCGCGAGAAGGGTGCGGTTCCGTGCACCTACACCGCTGACATCGGCCAGTACGACGAGCCCGACATCGCCTCGGTGCCCAGCCGTGCCACGGCATACGGCGCCGAGGTCGCCCGGCTGGTCGACTGCCGGGCGGCCCTCGTGGAGGAAGGGCTCGCGGCCCTGGCCTGCGGGGCGTTCCACATCCGCTCCGGTGGCCGCGCCTACTTCAACACCACCCCGCTCGGGCGGGCCGTCACGGGCACCCTGCTGGTGCGCGCGATGCTCCAGGACGACGTGCAGATCTGGGGAGACGGCTCCACCTTCAAGGGCAACGACATCGAGCGGTTCTACCGTTACGGCCTGCTGGCCAACCCCTCCCTGCGGATCTACAAGCCGTGGCTGGACGCCGACTTCGTCAGCGAGCTCGGCGGGCGCAGGGAGATGTCGGAGTGGCTGCTCGCCCACGACCTGCCCTATCGCGACAGCACGGAGAAGGCCTACTCCACCGACGCGAACATCTGGGGCGCGACCCACGAGGCCAAGGCGCTCGAGCACCTCGACACGGGCATCGAGATCGTCGAACCGATCATGGGCGTGCGGTTCTGGGATCCCGCCGTCGAGATAGCCGCCGAGGACGTCACGATCGGGTTCGAGCAGGGACGACCGGTGACGATCAACGGCAAGGAGTTCGCCTCCGCCGTCGACCTGGTGCTGGAGGCCAACGCCATCGGCGGCCGGCACGGCATGGGCATGTCCGACCAGATCGAGAACCGGGTCATCGAGGCCAAGAGCCGGGGCGTCTACGAGGCGCCGGGCATGGCGTTGCTGCACGCGTCGTATGAGCGGCTGGTCAATGCGATCCACAACGAGGACACCCTGGCCAGCTATCACAGCGAGGGACGGCGGCTGGGCAGGCTGCTGTACGAAGGCCGCTGGCTCGACCCGCAGGCGCTGATGCTGCGCGAGTCGCTGCAGCGCTGGGTCGGGACCGCGGTCACCGGTGAGGTGACGCTGCGGCTGCGGCGTGGTGACGACTATTCCATCCTGGACACGTCCGGACCGGCGTTCAGCTACCACCCGGACAAGCTCTCGATGGAGCGGACCGAGGACTCCGCCTTCGGGCCGGTCGACCGCATCGGCCAGCTGACCATGCGCAATCTCGATATCGCCGACACTCGTGCCAAGCTGGAGCAGTACGCCGGGCTCGGCCTGGTCGGCAGTTCGCACCCGGCGTTGCTCGGTGTCGCGCAGGCGGCCCCGACCGGGCTGATCGGCGCGATGCGCGAGGGCGGGGCCGAGGCGATCGCCTCCCGCGGAGAGGTTCCCGGCGGCGACGAGCTGCTCGATCACGCCGCGATGGAGTTCGGCACCGACTGACCGGCACCGGCGGAGTGGTCCTCAGGGCGACTCCGCCGGTGATCCGTGGTGTGTCGATGTTCGACACCGCGTCGTGTCCCGGCTCGGCCCAGACACGTGGCAAACGATCACGCGGCGGCCGGAAGTCCGGGAGGTCTCAGTCGGCGCCGGCCGTCGCGTGTTTCCTCCACACCGGATAGGGGAGGCCGGCCATCCGGTTGATGATGAATCCCTGGATGACGATGACGAACACGGCGACCATCATGATGAGCAGATGGGTGGGCGTGC
Source organism: Nonomuraea sp. NPDC048916 (assembly GCF_040649575.1). NCBI lineage: Bacteria > Bacillati > Actinomycetota > Actinomycetes > Streptosporangiales > Streptosporangiaceae > Nonomuraea > Nonomuraea sp. NPDC048916. Next base: position 193,821 of record NZ_JBEZFS010000009.1, on the reverse strand, counting down.
GCAGCAGGCCCAGCGAGACGATCAAGGTGGTGGCGCCGGCCGGGGGATGAGCCGCCTGGAAGATCGGCATCAGCCCACAGGTCAGGCCGAGTGCGATGGCGCAGGCGAGGATCCGCTGGCCGTCGATCTTCTCGAGGTCGGGAGGCACCGAGAGCAGACCGGTTACCGCCAGCGAGAACCACCCGGCGAGCACCCCGATCAGGTGTCCGACCAGGGCGTTGTGCGGGGAGGCCGAGGCCGCCAGCGGCGTGTAGAAGAGCAGGAAGGCCGTGGGGCCCAGCGACGGGAAGACGAACGGGGCATCGGTGTTGTAGGCGATCACTGCCATGAGGCATATCGAGATGAAGCTATTGAGGCCGGTGTAAAGGGAACGCACCAGCCAGGTGGGGTAGCGCTGCTCGAGTGACTCCAGGTGGAAGGCGCCTTTCCGGCGGTTCATACGTCACTTCGCTTCCAGCCTGGCCGGAGCGCCGCGGTGCTGATGTTCTGCGGGTCACGGGCGCGGTAGACGATGTAGGGCCGGAACAGGTACTGCACGGGCGCGGCGAACGCGTGCACCAGCCGGGTGAACGGCAGGATCGCGAAGAGCAGCAGCCCGGAGATCGCGTGGATGCGGTATTCGATCGGGGTGCGTGCCATGAGTGACACCTCTGGCTGGAAGATGAAGAGGCTGCGTACCCAGGGCGAGACATCGACGCGGTAGTTGTAGTTCAGGCGCGCGGCGTTGATCAGCGTGGTGGCCAGTCCGAGAGTCAGGGCGGCGACCAGGAAGATGTACATGATCTTGTCGTTGACGGTGGTCGACAGGAAGACCGGCCCGGTGGTGCGCCGCCGCCAGATGAGCAACACGATGCCGCTGTAGGTGAGCACCCCGGCGGCAATGCCCAGCCAGAGTGCCATGGCGTGGTAGATGCTCTCGTCGACACCGACGACGGCCGTCCAGCTCAGCGGGATGAACAGGCCGAGGATGTGGCCCACCAGCACGATGAGGAGTCCGAAGTGGAACATCGGGCTGCCGATCCGCAGCAGCCGTGACTCGTACAGCTCGGACGAGCGCGTCGTCCAGCCGAACTTGTCGTAGCGGTAGCGCCAGATGAGCCCGGTGATGAGCAGCGCCACGGCGATGTAGGGAAATGCCCCCCACAGGAAGATGTCAGTGGGCGAGGGCATCAGGAACCTTCACGATCGTAGAGGGCGGGGCCTGCCGGCTCCGGCCCGATGCGGACGAGATCACTTGAGACCCCGGAGGTGATGGCGATGGGACTCGACGAGGGGAGGCCGGATGGAGGGAGGCCGATGGTGCCCAGGCCGACCAGCTCCGGGCCGCTGCCGACAGGGCGGCGGGCCAGGCGGGCCGCCTCCTCCCGAGTGCGGGGAGAGGGGCCGGGGAGCGTGCCGCACACCGCTCGCAGCAGGAGCGCGTACGGCGTGGCGGCCCCGATCAGGGCGAACTTCAGCAGTTCCAGCCCGGCCCGGTGTTCCTGGAGCAGCTTCGTGCCGTCGTCCCGCTCCAGCGTCGCGTACTCGAGGACGACGGGCAGGTAGTCGGGCAGTTCGTCACTGCCGGGAGGCGTCAGGCCGTGGTCCCGGTAACGTGCCTTGATCGCGGCCAGCGAGAATCCCCGGCGGCGGGTGTCGCCGTCGGTCCACCACGTCAGGTGCAGCGAGCGGCGGTTGCGGGTGTCGAAGATCGACACGTAGTGCTCCTCGGCCCGCAGGAGCTCCTGGCCGGCCAGATGCTCGGCGAACTCGGCGACGGCGGCCACCTGCGGGCGCGTGCCAGTCTCGGCGAGCGCGGCCCGGATCAGCGGCAACCGGTCGAGCAGCGTCTGGTCGGGGTAGCGCAGGCACAGCCCGGCCGCCCGGCGCACCACGGCCACGCCGTCGGCGGACAGCTCCGCTCGCCGCGACGTCCAGGGCGGCTTCATGACGACTCCCCGCGCTTGCGCCGTTCGCTGATCTCGCCCGGTTCGTTGCCCAGCCCCTCGCCCTTGTCCACCTCACCGCGTCGCGAGCCGTTGTCACCGCCATCGGACTTGTACGGGAAGAGCCCTTCGGGAAGGCCGCGGCCGTCCCAGTTGAGCAGGTTGACCCGGCCCCGGTGGCCGGCGGTCTCGGAGGCGGACTCCGAGGTCTGGCGTTCGCGCAGGCCGTGGAAGGTCTCCACGGACAGGGGCGCCGGGCGGCCGGACGCCTCGCCGAACGGCCCCGATTTCTCGGTGCCTCCCATCCCCGGGCCGCCCTCGTACTCCAGGCTGCAGGTCAACGCGGTCTCCTCCAGAGTCCTTACGTCTCCGGCGGCGGCGGTCGGGATGACATAGCGCTCGTCGTACTTCGCCAGGGCGAGCAGCCGGAACATCCTGTCCAGCTGGTCGACGCTGAAGCCGACCGACGCCGCGATCGCCGGATCGACCTCCTCACCGAGGTTGATCCGGCGCCGGTGGGAGCGCATCGCGGCCAGCCGCCGCAGCGACAGCTCCACAGGGGCCGGGTCACCCGCCGTGAACAGTTCGGCCAGGTAGGAGACGGGGATGCGGAGCGTGTCGATGGCGCCGAACAGGTTCTGGTAGTCCTCCCCGTCGTGTCCCGAGGCGGTGATCGCCTCCACGACGGGGGAGAGCGGAGGGACGTACCAGACCATCGGCAGCGTGCGGTATTCGGGATGCAGCGGCAGCGCCACCCCATAGGTGGCGATCAGGTCGTAGACGGGAGACCGGCGGGCCGCCTGGATCCAGTCGTGCGGGATGCCCGCCCGCTCGGCCGCGAGGCTGACCTGCGGGTCGTGCGGGTTGAGGAAGAGCCCGAGCTGTGCCGGGTAGAGGTCCTGCTCGCGTGGCGTGGCGGCGGCCTCCAGCGCCCGGTCGGCGTCGTAGAGCAGCACGCCGATGTAGCGCAGGCGGCCCACGCAGGTCTCGGAGCAGACGGTGGGCTGGCCGACCTCGATGCGCGGAAAGCAGAACGTGCACTTCTCGGCCTTGCCGGTGCGGTGGTTGAAGTACATCTTCTTGTACGGGCAGCCGGTCACGCACATCCGCCAGCCGCGGCAGCGGTCCTGGTCGACCAGCACGATCCCGTCCTCCACGCGCTTGTACAGCGCGCCGGACGGGCAGGACGCCACGCACGACGGGTTGATGCAGTGCTCGCAGATCCGCGGCAGGTAGAACATGAAGGTCTGCTCGAGCTCCATGCGGACCTTCTCCTGGATCCGCTGGAGGATGACGTCGTCGTCCTTGTGCTGCGGCATGCCGCCCAGGTCGTCGTCCCAGTTGGCCGACCAGGTGATGTTGTCCATCTTCTTCCCGCTGATCAGCGAGCGGGGCGGCGCCACCGGGAAGTCGTCGCCGGCGGGAGCGTCGAACAGGTCGTTGTAGTCGTAGGTCCACGGCTCGTAGTAGTCGCGGATGTTGGGCAGCAGCGGGTTGGCGAAGATGCTCGCCATCCGGCGCAGCCGCCCGCCCGCCTTGGGGACCAGCCGGCCACGCGAGGTCAGTTTCCAGCCGCCGTGCCACCGTTCCTGGTCTTCGTATTGGCGCGGATAGCCCTGCCCGGGGCGTGTCTCGACGTTGTTGAACCACACGTACTCGACCCCGGGCCGGCTCGTCCATGTCTGCTTGCAGGTGACCGAGCAGGTGTGGCACCCGATGCACTTGTCGAGGTTCATCACCATGCAGATCTGGGCCATGACTCGCATCAGTACTCGACCTTCTGCGCGCGCCGCCGGATCACCGTGATCTCGTCACGTTGGGTGCCGACCGGACCGAGGTAGTTGGGGAAGTAGGAGAGCTGGGCGTAACCACCGATGAAATGGGTGGGTTTGAGAAGCACTCGGGTGAGCGAGTTGTGGACACCGCCACGGCGGCCGGTGGTCTCGCTCTTGGGGACCGCGATGACGCGGTCCTGGGCGTGGTGCATGTAGACGGTCCCGGCCGGCATCCGATGGGAGACGATGACCCGGGCGACCACCACGCCGTTGCGGTTGACCGCCTCGATCCAGTCGTTGTCGGCGACGCCGATGGCCTCGGCGTCCTGCGGGCTGATCCAGATGACCTGGCCGCCCCGTGACAGCGACAGCATGATCAGGTTGTCCTGGTACTCCGAGTGGATGGACCACTTGTTGTGCGGCGTGAGGTAGCGGACGGTCACCTCCCGCGCTCCGTCCGAGCCGAGGACGGGCTCTCCGAACAGCCGGTGCATGTTCAGCGGCGGCCGGTAGGTCGGCAGGTTCTCGCCGAGTTCGGTGATCCAGTCGTGGTCGAGGAAGAAGTGCTGGCGCCCGGTGAGGGTGTGCCAGGGTTTGCGCTGCTCGGTGTTGATGGTGAAGGCGCTGTACTGGCGATCGCTGGTCTCGATGCCGGCCCACTCGGGGCTGGTGATGGTGCGCTGCGGATGTGCCTGGGTGTCGGCGTACCTGATGCGGCGGTCGGCGTCGCCGCGGGCGAGCTCGGCCAGGCCGGCGCCGGTGCCCACCTGCCGGGCCAGGGTCTGGAATCCCTGGTCGGCGAGGTTCCCGTTGGTCGAGCCGGACAGGGCCAGGATCGCCTCGCACGCCTTCTTCCCGGTGTCGATCAGCGGCTGGCCGTCGGCGGGGCCGCCGCGTGCGACGCCGTTCATCGCGGCCAGCTCGCTGACCTCGGCGTCCACCCGGTAGGTGACTCCCTTGCAGGGCAGGCCCTTGGACTTGGCGAGCGGGCCGAGGGCACGCATCTGAGCGGCGATCGCCGTGTAGTCCCGTTCGACGATGGTCAGGCTGGGCATCGTCCGGCCCGGAACCGGTGTCGACCCGTCGGCCCGCCAGTCCTGGGCGGCGCCGGCCGGGTTGCCCAGCTCGCCGGGGGTGTCGTGGTTGAAGGGCGTGGCCACCAGGTCGTGCCGGGTGGCCAGATGCCGGGTGGCCAGCTCGGAGAAGACGTCGGCTATGTCGTTGAAGACCTCGAAGTCGGTGCGGGCCTGCCAGGGCGGCTCGATGGCCGGGTTGAACGAATGCACGAACGGGTGCATGTCGGTGGCGTTCAGGTCGTGCTTCTCGTACCACGTCGCGGCGGGCAGGACGATGTCCGACAGCAGGGTCGTGGAGGTCATCCGGAAGTCCAGGGAGAGCAGCAGGTCGAGCTTGCCCTCGGGGGCCGGTTCGCGCCACCGCACGTCGCGCGGCCGGACGTCTTCGGCTGCCTCGGTGGCCCGCAGGTTGTTGTGCGTGCCCAGCAGGTGACGCTGGAAGTACTCGGCGCCCTTGCCGGAGGAGCCCAGCAGGTTGGCTCGCCAGGTGATGAGGATGCGGGGCCAGTTGTCTGGATGGTCCGGGTCCTCGACGGCGAAGCTCAGCCGGTTGGCCGCCAGTTCGGCGGCGATGTGCTCGCCCGGGTCGCGGCCGGAGGCGCGGGCCTCGTCGGCCAGGTCCAGCGGGTTGCGGTTGAAGGTGGGGTAGGAGGGCATCCAGCCGAGCCGGGCCGACTGCGCCATGATGTCCACGGCGGCCATCCCGGCGAAGTGCCCCCGCCCGAGCGGCGAGGCCAGGGCGTCGGCGTGGAAGTGGTCGTAACGCCACTGGTCGGTGTTGAGGAAGAAGAAGCCGGCGCCGATCATCTGCCGGCTCGGCCGCTTCCAGTCGGAGGCGGTGGCCAGCGTGGTCCATCCGTTGAGCGGGCGGCACTTCTCCTGGCCGACGTAGTGCGCCCAGCCGCCGCCGTTGCGTCCCACGCAGCCGGTGATCAGCAGCAGGGTGATGAAGTTGCGGTACGTGGTCTCCGAATGGAACCAGTGGTTGGTGCCCGCGCCCATGAGGATCATGCAACGGCCGTTGGTGGCCTCGGCGGTCAGGGCGAACTCACGGGCGGTCCGGATGGCGGCGGCGGCCGGCACCGAGGTGATCGTCTCCTGCCAGGCCGGAGTGCCGGGGGCCGACGCGTCGTCGTAGCCGGACGGCCAGTTGCCGGGCAGTCCGTCCCTGCCGACGCCGTAACGGGCCAGCATCAGGTCGAAGACGGTGGTGACCAGCGGCCCGCCGGGGGTCAGCCGTCTCGCCGGGACACCGCGCCGCAGCACCGCCCCCGAGCCGTCGGCGGTGTCGAACCGGGGCAGCAGCAGCTCCGCGCCGACCGTGTCGGGGGTGCCGTGCAGGGTGAGCTGGGGCACCACGTCGCCGAGGTCCAGGTTCCAGTGTCCCGCCTCCTGCGACCAGCGGTCGGCGACGGTTCCGCGAGGGACGACCACGTCGCCGGTGGCCGAGTCGAGCATCACGGTGCGCCATTCGGCGTTCTCGGCCGCGGCGTGCGCGCCGCCGAGGTCGCCGGCACGCAGGAACCGTCCCGGAACGTACGCGCCGTCCTTCTCCTCCAGTCGCACGAGGAACGGCATGTCGGTGAAGCGGCGCACGTAGTCGGTGAAGTACGGCACCTGCCTGTCGACGAAGTACTCCCGCAGCATCACGTGCCCCATCGCGTGGGCCAGGGCGCCGTCGGTGCCGGGATGGGGATGCAGCCAGTCGTCGGCGAACTTGCTGTTGTCGGCGTAGTCGGGGGAGACCACGACCACCTTCTGGCCGTTGTAGCGGGCCTCGGTCATCCAGTGCGCGTCGGGTGTGCGGGTCACGGGGACGTTGGAGCCCCACATCATCAGGTAGGCCGCGTCCCACCAGTCGCCGGACACCGGCACGTCGGTCTGGTCGCCGAACACCTGGGGGGAGGCGACCGGCAGGTCGGCGTACCAGTCGTAGAACGACAGCGCCTGGCCGCCGATCAGCGCCAGGAACCGGGTGCCGATCGCGTGGGACAGCATCGACTGGCCGGGGATGGGGGTGAACCCCGCGATCCGGTCGGGGCCGTGCTCCTTGATGGTGTGCACATGGGCGGCGGCGATCATCTCCAGCGCCTCGTCCCAGGTGGTGCGCACCAGCCCGCCCTTGCCGCGCGCCTGCTGGTAGCGGCGTCGCCGCTCCGGGTCGCCCACGACGTCGGCCCACGCGAGGACCGGGTCGCCGAGCCGCTTCCTGGCCTCGCGGTACATCTCCACCAGCACGCCGCGCGCGTACGGGTAGCGCACCCGGGTGGGGTGGTAGGTGTACCAGGAGAACGCCGCTCCGCGCGGGCAGCCCCGGGGCTCGTACTCGGGACGGTCGGGGCCCGCCGTCGGATAGTCGATCTCCTGGGTCTCCCAGGTGATGATGCCGTCCTTGACGTACACCTTCCACGAGCACGAGCCCGTGCAGTTCACTCCGTGTGTGGACCGCACGATCTTGTCGTGCGCCCAGCGGTCGCGGTAGAAGACCTCTCCCGTGCGCCCGCCACGGTAGGAGACATCCCTCAGGTCTCCGGAGTAGATGCCCCGGCTGAAGAAATGCCCGATCTGCAGGAGGGCCGTCGCCGCCCCCTCCTTTGGTTCCTCAGCCGTTCGATCGTTGACCATGTCGTCTATCTACCAACGGCGGCGGCGGACAAGCGGCCACGATGCTATACGTAGAGTAATCTCTCCATATCGGAGAGTTAGCACATCTCGCCGCCGGCCATGCCGAAATCGGTCACGCTCCTCCATTTCCTCCCGTCAGCGGAGCGACGGGCCGAAGGGGGCCGACGCGACGGGCGGAGGCGCTTCTCACCCCTCGGGCAGGAGCCTGGCGAGCAGGGCGCGCAGCTCGCGTTCGCCGTCGGCACCGAGGACGTCGAGCACCTCGGCCTGCAGGCGGCCCAGCGCGTCGTGGACCACGACGAGGCGCTGCCGGCCGAGGTCGGTGAGCTCCAGGGCGTAGCGGCGGCGGTCGTGTGGGTCGCGGCCGCGGGCGACGAGCCCGAGCTGAACCAGCTCGTCGACCACCTGGGCGGCGGCGGGCTCGGTGATGTCGAGGCGCTGGGCGAACTGCTGCTGGGGGCACGGGCCCAGCTCGTCGATCGCCGTCAGCGAACCGAAGTGCCGGGTGCGCAGCCCCACGCCGGACAGCAGCGCGTCGCCCATGCGGCGCAGGCGATAGTGGGCCTGGGCGACCAGGAAGGCGGTGGTCTGGAGCGGCTCGGGCTCGGGGAGCAGGAGACTCAGCAACTCGTTGAGGCGCCGCCGCTCGGCCGGTGTGAGGGAGGCGGTGATGCGGGCGTCACGCTCGGCGACCGCCTGGCGCATGGCGTCTCTGGCCCGGCGGCCCTCGTCGGTGATCGACAGCACGTAGGAGCGCCGGTTGGCCGGGTTGCGGGTGCGGGTCACGTAGCCGGCGTCCTGCAACCGGTCGACCAGCCGCACCATGATCGTCCGGTTGATGCCGAGCCGCTCGGCCAGCTCGTGCTGGGAGTCGGCGTCCTGGTCGGCGAGGGTGTCGAGGACGACGTAGTCGCGAGCCTGCGGGTCGTCTCGCACGGCCGCGGCGGTGAACCGGGAGTAGACCCGGCGCAGCAGCCTGCCGACGGGCTCGTGCGTCGCCGTCGTGGCCGGCCTGTCCTCCACTGATCCACCTCCGCCCGGCAGCTTACCCAGGTCCACGATGGTTAAGCAGTTAAATAGTTTGCATGTTGACAGTTATTAGGTGGATGGTTAGCGTGATTGACGTCGCCTTCACCCTCTAGGGAGACAAGCCATGACCTTCACACTCGACATGACGATGATGTTCGCGATGCACGACGCCCTCCGGCGCGAGCTGGAGCGCATCGCCCGGGTCGCCGCCCGGACCGGCGACGACCCCCGGCGGGTGCTGCGGACCGCCGCCGGCTGGGAGCTGTTCAAGACCTTCCTGCAGGTCCACCACACGTCCGAGGACATCGCGCTGTGGCCCGTCATGCGGCGCGAGCTGGCCGACCGCCCCGCCGACCTCGCCCTGCTGGACGCCATGGAGGCCGAGCACGCCGCCATCGACCCCCTGCTGGCCGGCGTCGACGCCGCGCTGGCCGACCGCGACCACGGCGCCGACCGGCTCGGCGGACTGGTCGACGCCCTGGCCACCGGCCTGGGTGACCACCTGCGCCACGAGGAGGCCGAGGGCCTCGCGCTGATCGACGCCACCCTGACCGGCCCGCAGTGGCAGCGCTTCGGCGAGGTGCACCGCGACCGGATCGGCGGCAACCTGACCCGCTACCTGCCATGGCTGCTCGACGACGCCGACCCCCGCGCGGCCGCGCTCATCCTCGACCGGATGCCGCCCCCGCTGGTGGCCGCCTACCACGACGAGTGGCGCCCCGCCTACGCCGGCCTCCGCCTCTACTCCTGAAAGAGCCACCCGTGTCCGTGCACCACGAAGTCCGCGCAACCCCGGGCGCACCCGCAGGCGGGCGGCCCGCCACCACCGGCATGGCCTGGTGACCATCTGAATCGCCGCGGCGATCAGCCGGTGGGCGGAACGGCACCGGGCGCCGGCGGGCGAGGACCGTACTCGGCTTGACCTGGAGTCGGCTCCAGCACCTAGGGTGCCGTGCATGACCATGCGCTACCGCGTCCTCGGCCGCACCGGCATCGAGGTGAGCGTCCACTGTCTGGGCACCATGATGTTCGGCGCCGTCGGCAACCCCGACCACGACGACTGCGCCCGCATCATCCATGCGGCCCTCGACCAGGGCGTCAACTTCGTCGACACCGCCGACATGTACTCCGCCGGCGAGTCGGAGGAGATCGTCGGCAAGGCCCTCAAGGGGCGCCGTGACGACGTGGTGCTCGCCACCAAGGTGCACTTCCCGATGGGGGAGGGCCGCAACCGGGGCGGCAACTCGCGGCGCTGGATCCTCAGGGAGGTCGAGGAGAGCCTGCGGCGGTTGCGGACCGACTGGATCGACCTCTACCAGATCCACCGCCCCGACGAGTCGACCGACATCGAGGAGACACTGTCGGTGCTGGGCGATCTCGTCACCCAGGGGAAGATCCGCGCCTTCGGCTGCTCGACCTTCCCGGCCGAGGACATCGTGGAGGCGCACCACGTCGCCGAGCGGCGCGGCCTGCGGCGCTTCAGGACCGAGCAGCCGCCCTACTCACTGCTCGCGCGGGGAATCGAGTCCTCCGTGCTGCCAGTCTGCGAGCGCCTCGGGATGGGGGTGCTGACCTGGGGACCGCTCGCCTCGGGGTTCCTGTCCGGCCGATTCCGCCGGGGCCGGCCCGCCGACCTGACGACCGGCCGTGCCGCGCTCACCCCGGGGCGCTTCGATCCCTCGATCCCGGCGAACGTGGCCAAGCTGGAGGCCGTCGAGGAGCTCGTCGAGCTGGCGACGGAGATCGGGTGCACGCTGCCTGAGCTGGCGGTGGCCTTCGCCGCCGCGCATCCGGCGGTCACCTCGGTGATCATCGGGCCGCGGACCATGGAGCAGTTGGAGGACCTCCTGAAGGGCGCGTCGCTCACCCTGGACGACGCGTCCCTCGACCGGATCGACGAGATCGTGCCGCCCGGGTCCAACCTTTACAATCCGGACGGCGCCTGGCGCCCGCCGGCCCTGACCGACCCCGCGCGCCGGCGCCGCCCCCTCACGGACCGCCCTGCGGGGTAGCCGGCCGGACGACGCGCCGGAGCGGCTGCTCGGCTGCTCGGCTGCTCGGCTGAAGGGCTGAACGGCGTCAGGGTTCGACCAGGCCGGCCCGGATGGCGTGCCGGGTCAGTTCGAGGCGGTCGCGCAGGCCGAGCTTGCCGAGCACGTTGGCCCGGTGCCGGTCGACGGTCTTGACGCTGATCACCAGGAGGTCGGCGATCTCTTTGGAGGAGTGCCCTTCGGCGATGAGCTTGACGATCTCCTCCTCGCGCGGGGTCAGCAGGCTGTCCGGGACACTCTCGCCCTGCTGATGGCGTTGCAGGTAGTCGCGGATGAGGGCGGTGATCGCCCCCGGGTAGAGGAACGGCTCGCCGCGCATCGCGGCCCGGCACGCCTCCAGCAGGTCACGGTCGGCGACCGACTTCAGCACGTAGCCGGAGGCGCCCGCCTTCAGCGACTCGAAGAAGTACTGCTCGTTGTCGTACATCGACAGCATGAGCAGCCGGATGCCGGGCGCCCGCCGGGAGATCTCGCGGGCCGCCTGGATGCCGGTCAGGCGCGGCATGGCGATGTCGAGGATGGCCAGATCGACCTCGATGCCGGAGCGGGTGGCGATCTCGATGGCCTCGGCCCCGTCTCCCGCCTCGGCCACCACCGTCAGGTCGGGCTCGGCGTCGAGGATCAGCCGCAGCCCGTGACGGACCAGCGCGTGATCATCGGCGAGCAGGATCCGGGTCTGCTGCCGCTCCGTGCTCACTCTCTTCTCGCCCACGCTCATCTCGCCCACGCTCGTCTCGCTCACTCTCGCTCCTTCGTGACCGGTACGGCCAGGCGAACCTGGAGCCCGCCACCCGGCGCTTCCTCTACGGTCAGGTGGGCACCGATGAGCATGGCCCGCTCGCGCATGCCGCGGACGCCGGCGCCCTCGCGGATCGGCCCGCCGTCGCCGTCGTCGGTGATGCGCAGCACCACGTCGCCGTCCTCGGCGCTGAGCGACAGCTCCACCTGAGAGGCGTGGGCGTGGCGGGCGATGTTGGTCAGGCCCTCCTGCGCGATGCGGTAGATCACCAGCTCGACCTCGCCGCTCACCTCGGGCAGCCGCGGGTCGAACACGCGAGCCACCGGCACGCCGCTCATCTGGGAGAAGTCACTGGCCAGGGCGCTCATGGCGCTGAGCAGTCCGAGGTCCTCCAGCACGCCGGGCCGCAGCCTCCGGGCGACCTGGCGCACCTCGTCGAGGCTGGTGCGGACCGTCTCCTGCACGGTGTGCAACTCCTCGCGCAGGTCGTCAGGGGCTCGGTCGACGGCGCGCTTGAGGCCGAGCAGGACGACGGTGAGGCTCTGGCCGATCTCGTCGTGCAGTTCGCGGGCGATGCGCTGGCGTTCGGCCTCCTGCGCGGCCAGGGTGTGGGCGGTGCTGGCGCTGCGTTCGGCCTCCAGCCGGTCCAGCATGGAGTTGAACGTGGCGATGAGGGTGGTCAGGTCGCCGTTGCCGTTGTGTGCTATCCGGTCGCTGTGGCGCAGCAGGTCGACCCGCTCCATCAGGGTGGTGAGCGCGCCGAGCGGGGCGAGGCTGTTGCGCAGCACGAACGCGTTGGCCATGAGCATCAGGGCCAGTCCGATGACCAGGATCGGCACCTCGGTGAGCAGCACCGGGGAGGAGACCGTCGCCGGCGACAGCGCCAGCACGGTCAGCCCCACGGTGAACAGCAGGCCGTTCATCACCACGATCCGCCAGAACAAGGCCGAGGCAGGCGTGCGCGCGAGCCGGCTCGCGCGGGCCCCAAGCCTCGTGCGCCTGTTCGCTGGTGCGGTCATGTCTCCAGCCTCACCGCTGGTGGTGGCTTTTGTCCATGCGGGGCACCCCGCATTGCGCGCCGCTGCGACGCGGTGGCTCAGGCGCCGTCTACATGGCGTTCACCAGCGCATATGGGTGGCAGACCCGATGGCGGGCCGAGAACGCCCGGCACGAGACCGATCGAACTCACCGGGCGCGGTGATTCAGGCTCCCGTCACACCGTCGACGCACTGCCGCACCAGGTCGGCGTGCCCGTTGTGCCGGGCGTATTCGGCGATCATGTGGTTGAACACCAGCCGCAGCGAGTACGTGTCGCCGTCGGGCCGGACGAACGTGGCGTCGAGCGACGCGCCGTCCACGGCCTGACGGGCCAGTTCCTGCTCCTCGAGCAACCGCGCGTAGTCGGCCTCGGCCCGAGCCGGGTCGAGGTCCTCGAAGTCGGCGTCGGGCCGCTCCGGGGTCGAGTACAGCCTGGCGATCGGCTCCCCGCGGAAGAACTGCCGGAACCAGATCCGCTCCACCTTCGACATGTGCCGGATCAGCCCCAGCAGCGACAGGTTGGACCGCGCGATGGGGGCCAGGGCGAGTTGCTCGCCGGTGAGCCCGGCGCACTTGTACAGCAGCGTCGAACGATGCCAGTCGAGCAGGCCGCGCAACATCTCGGGCTCGGGCGCGACCAGCGACGCACCGGCCCGGGTCACCTCGGGAGCCGTCCACATCATCCGGACATGATGCCACGAAACGGATGTCCGTACGCAGCTCGCGATCTCCACCGCCCGTTCAGCCGAGCACCGGCCGCTCAGCCCGGCTCGGCGCCTCGGCCGGGAACGGCAGACCTGATGCGGCCGGTCAGGAACTCCTGTTCGGCGGCGTTGTCACTGAGGGCCAGGGCCTCCCGGTAGGCCCGGACGGCCTCCGCGTCGCGGCCGAGCCGGTGCAGCAGGTCGGCCTTGGTCGCGGGCAGGTAGCGGTATCCGGCCAGGCGGCCCTCGCTCTCCAGCGCCTCGACCTCGGCCAGCGCGGCCGAGGGCCCGTCGACCATGGCCAGGGCCACCGCCCGGTTGAGCGCGACGACGGGCGACGGCCAGATCCGCAGCAACTCCCCGTACAGAGTGAGGATCTGCGGCCAGTCGGTCTCGGCGTAGGTGGGCGCCTGCGCGTGCAGGGCGGCGATCGCCGCCTGCAGCGTGAAGCGCCCGGGCGGACCGGCGGTGAGCGCGGCCACCACGAGCCGGTCGGCCTCGGCGATCAGCTCGCGATCCCACGCGGAGCGGTCCTGCTCCTCCAGGCGGAGCAGCCGCCCGTGCGCGTCGGTGCGGGTGGCCCGGCGCGCGTGGTGGGACAGCAGCAGCGCCAGCAGCCCGGCGGTCTCGCGGTCGGCCGGCAGCAGCAGGCGCAGCATCTGGGCCAGGTCGAGCGCGCGGCCGGTGAGCTCGTCCCGGACGAGCCGCTCGCCCGAGTACGCGGTGTGGCCGGTGGCGTAGAGCAGGTGGACGACGGTCAGCACCGAGTCGACGCGCCGGGGGAGCTCGCCGGGAGCGGGCACGGCGTAGGGGATGCGGGCGACCGCGATCTTCTTCTTGGCCCGGGTCAGCCGGGCGGCCATCGTCGATTCGCCGACCAGGAAGGCCCGCGCGATGTCCGGCGTCGCCACCCCGCACACCAGCCGCAGCGTGAGCGCGACCCGCGCCTCCTCGGCCAGCGCCGGATGGCAGCAGGTGAAGATCAGCCGCAGCCGGTCGTCGGGGATCGCGTCCCGCCCGGACGGCCCGGCCTGCCCGGACGGCTCGGCGTCCTCGGGCTGCACCAGCAGCGGCAGCTTGGCGTGCAGCGTCCGGTCGCGGCGCGTCAAGTTGAGGGCGTTGCGCCGCGCGACCGTCGTCAGCCACGCGCCGGGCCGCTCGGGCACCCCGTCGCGGGTCCAGGTGGTCAGCGCCCTGACGTAGGCGTCCTGCACCGCCTCCTCGGCGGTGTCGAGGTCGCGCGTGACGCGCACCGTCGCGGCGAGCACGTAGGCCCACTCGCGACGGTGCGCGTCGGCGACCGCCTGCTCCACCGGGCTCACGCGGCTCAGTCGCCCGCCACGGTCTCGAAGCCGATCAGCGGCCTGACCTCGACGCCGCCGCTGACGATGGGCGTCATCCGGGCCAGCGCCAGCGCGTGGTCGAGGTCGCGCGCCTCCAGCACGAAGACGCCGGCCAGCGCCTCCTTGGTCTCGATGAACGGGCCGTCCGTGATCAGGTCGCCCCGGATCGCGGTGGCCGTGGCGGACGGCTCCAGCGCCAGCCCCGCGACGACGCGCCCGCCCTGCTCGGCGATCCGACCGTGCAGCCGCTCGTGGGCCTCCATGATCTCCGGCGGCAGGTCGGCCACGCCGCCGGGCGTCTCGCGCTCGAAGATGAGCACCGCGTACTGGGGCATCACGCCGCCTCCTTCGCGAACACGCCGTCCAGCCAGGCGCTCCAGGCCCGGGTGAGTCCGGCCTCGTCGGCGCCCGCGGCGAACAGGTGGTGCGCCACACCGACCGGCCACCCCCACACATCGCGGCCGTAGAAGCGGTAGAGGGCGTCGTCGCCGCGCACGCCGAGGAAGGCGGAGGTGAGGTAGTCGACCACGCCGTCGATCGGCTCCAGCCCGGCCGGCGCCAGCCGCACCCTGTCGCCGATGGCGACGTCCTCCGGCACGCCCAGCGCCCGGCGCAGCTCCGCGAAGCCGCCCTTGGCGGACGACTCCGGCGCCTCGGCGCTCACGTAGGCCGCGTCACGCCCGGAGAAGTGGCGCAGATACTCGCCGAGCGAATGGTAGTAGAACGCGGTGTGCCGCCGGCAAGCGTCGACCTCCTGCTCGTGGTTCTCGGCCGTCGTGCCGCGGTGCCGGTAGCGCAGGAAGGCGCCGCCCGGGCTCGGCTCCAGCACGTAGTCGAGCTCGTTGGACCCGTCGGCCGAACGCGTGGTGAAGTGGCCCGGCGGATCCCAGACGGTGACCGTGCCACCGCTCGTGAGGCCGCGTTCGGCGCCGCCGGCCCACGGCTCGTAGTCGATCTTCCAGTACCAGCCGGTGGTGTGGACGGTGAACGCGTCCCACACCTCTCGGGGCGTGGCGGGCAGCTCACCCTCCCACCGCACTTCGAACTGCTCGGATATCTCGGACATGTCGTACGCCTCCATGCTTGGTCGTAGCGAACCCCTTCTCATCTACGACACACGGGCACGGCCGGAATCGACAACGGCGCGAAATCAGATCACATTCTCTTGGTGACGCGGATCTTCGACTGCTTGTGGGGCAGCCGCTCCCAGTCGTCCATGAAGACGGCGTCCAGGCCGTGCCGGTCGGCCATGGCCACGAGCGTCTCGGTCCGGTAGTAGAAGTCCTCGCGCAGCACCTGGTGTTCCTTGCCCTCGGTGCGGTCGAAGGTGAAGTCGAACCATCCGCCCGCGCGCAGGACGCGCCCGACGTGGGCGAAGCACTCCTCGATGACCTCCGGCGGCGAGTGCGAGAAGACGCTGTGGGCGTGCACGACGTCGAAGTGGTCGTCGGGCAGGAACGCGAAGCGCAGGTCGCGCACCGGGGTCAGGTGGGGCAGCTTGTCGCGCAGGCCGTGCTCGACGAGTGTGTCCTGGGCGGCGATGAGGATGTCGGGCGAGATGTCGATGCCGTAGTAGTTGCCGTGATCGAGGTAGTCGATGAACAACCGGCCGGCGCGCAGGTTGCCGCAGCCGATCTCGAGCATCCGGAACTCCGGCTTGAGACCGTGTTCGCGCAGGTAGTCGAACTGCATCCGCCCGAGCGCCAGCCAGCGCCTGTGGGTGTGGGAGCCCACCGCGCCCTCGGGACTGCGGGCGGCGTCGGATTTCATCACGGCCCGGTAGTAGGCGACGTGGTCGCGGGTGCGCAGCCGCAGCCAGGTGTCACGGGTCAGCCGCCGCAGATGCGGCACGATCTTGCCGGGGTGGCGCAGCGCGTAGCCGGCCTGGTGGACGAGGCTGGAACGGGTACGAGACATGGACGAGACCACCAGACTTGGGAACACGGGGACTTTCTCGACCGTAGACACCGTCCCGCGGGCGCTCAATCGCTTTCCGCGAGCGTCCGGTAAAAAAATCTTGACGCGGACCCGGTGTGGTCAATGTCGGGCTGAGTGCCGGGGGCGTGACGGGGTGCGGTCCAGCTCGGCCACGAGCTCACAGGCGCTCTCGACGGGGTCGAGGGTGTGGGCCCGGACGGCCAGCTTCCGCAGGAGCTCGCGGAACAGGGGTCGCTCGGCCGCCTCCAGCGGGGCGAGGACGTGCTCCTCGGCGTGTTCGAGCCGGGAGCGCAGGCTCGCCCAGGTGGCCCTGCCCTCGGCGGTGGCCAGCACCCGCTTGTTGCGGCGGTCGGCCGGATCGGGGCGGCGCTCGACCAGGCCGGCCCGCTCGAGGTCGTCGACGAGGTAGGTCATGACCGTCTTGTCGATGCCGAGCCGCTGCGCCAGCGCGCCCTGCCCGCCGGACAGCTCCTGGGCGGCTGCGGCCAGCACCTGGTAGCCGCGGGCGCCACCGGGCAACTCGCTGACCAGCGCGTCGGCGGTGCGGATGTAGGCGCGGAAGACGACTCCGAGGGCCCAGCCGAGGTCGCAGTCGAGCGCGTCGGGCACGGCGTCGGGCACGGCGTCCGGCTTCGTGTGTGAGGTCTCGGACATGCCCTCACCCTACCCCGACAAGCAGCCAAACAGACCATCGGTTTGACCATTCGTCTGTTTCACATAGCATTCACGGTGCGGTCCCCTCCGGGCCGCGGTTGCCCTCACCTGGTGGCCACCCCCACACGAAGGGACAAGACAGACATGGCGGACTACGGCCACGACCTGATGTTCGGCACGTTCCTCACCCCGGCGGCCGACCAGGCCGAGCGGGTGGTCGCACTGGCCCAGCTGACCGAGCGGACCGGCCTGGACCTGGTGACGGCGCAGGACCACCCCTACCAGGCCCGCTTCCTCGACACCTGGACGACGCTGTCGGTGATCGCGGCCCGCACCTCGACGGTGCGGATCTCGCCCAACGTGGCCAACCTGCCGTTGCGCCCGCCCGCGATGCTCGCCCGCAGCGTCGCCAGCCTCGACATCCTCAGCGGCGGCCGGGTCGAGCTCGGGCTGGGAGCCGGCGCCTTCTGGGACGCCATCGCCGCGTTCGGCGGCTCGCGCCTGACCGTCGCGCAGGGCGTCAGCGCGCTGGAGGAGGGCATCAGGGTGATCCGCGCGATATGGGACACCACGAGCAGCCCGGTCCGCGTCGACGGCGAATTCCACCGGGTCGTGGGCGCGCACCCCGGCCCGGCGCCCGCCCACGACGTCCGCATCTGGCTGGGCGCCTACAAGAGGCGCATGCTCACCCTGACCGGCCGCCTGGCCGACGGCTGGCTGCCCAGCAGCGCCTACGCCGCCCCCGACGCGCTGCCCGCCCTGCACCGGATCATCGACGAGGCCGCCGTCGCCGCCGGACGCCGGCCCGCCGACATCCGCCGTCTGTACAACATCCAGGGGGTCTTCGCCGAGCGCGGCGCCGGGTTCCTGCGCGGGCCCGCGGGCATGTGGGCCGAACAGCTCGCCGAGCTCGCCCTCGGGCAGGGGATCAGCGCCTTCATCCTGGCGAGCGACGACCCCGACATGATCCGCCGCTACGCCGCCGAGGTCGTCCCCGCCGTGCGCGAACTCGTCGGGAGCGAGCGGGCGGAGGCGCCGCGGCCGGTGCGGGCGACCCTCAGGACCGAAGCCCTGCGGGTCACGCCGACCCCGGACGACGGCACCCGGCTCAGCGACGTCCGGGTGTGGGACGAGAGCACCCGCCCGTCCGGCCCCGCGCCCGACCCGGACCGCCGCTACACCGCGCACGAGCAGGCGACCGGGCGCCACCTCGTCGACGTGCACGACCACCTGCGCCAGGAGCTGCGGGAGGTCCGCCAGCTGGTCGAGAAGGTGACCGCCGGGACGATGGACCCCGGCGCCGCCCGCTCACAGATCAACACGATGACCATGCGCCAGAACAACTGGACCATGGGCGCCTACTGCGAGTCCTACTGCCGGATGGTGACGATGCACCACACGCTCGAGGACCAGGGCCTCTTCCCGTACCTGCGCCGCGCCGACCCGCGGCTTGCCCCGGTCGTCGACCGCCTGGAGGCCGAGCACCACGCCATCCACGACGTCCTCGAAGGCGTCGACCGGGCCCTCGTCGCGTTCATCGCCGACCCCGGCGGGGGCGAAGCGGCTCTGGGGGCCGCCGTCGACCTGCTGACCGACACGCTGTTGTCGCACCTGTCGTACGAGGAGAGGGAGCTGGTCGAGCCGCTCGCCCGGCTCGGCTTCCAGTGAGGGATCAGGGCAGCTGCGACGGGCTCGGCCAGGGGGCGGTGGCCAGCGAGTTCAGCAGGGGGACGAGCCGTTCCTCCTCGTGGGCGAAGTGGGCCTCCAGCTCGGCGGCCAGCCGTTCGATCTCGGCCCGCACGTCTTCGGGGCGCCCGCCGCCGTCGACCACCGCCTGGAGCTCGCCGCGCAGCCGGTCGACCACGACGTGCTCGCTCCGGAGCCGGTCCAGGACCTCCTCCAGTTCGGGGAAGCGTTCGCGCAGGTGCGGGAAGACGACATACTCCTCGCCGCCGTGGTGGCGGGCGAGGGCCTCGCAGAACGACAGGCAGTGCTCCCTGAGCCGCCGCGCCGGGTCGGGCGGGGCTCCGGCGGAGGCGCGCAGCGCGGCGAGCTCCTGGCGGAACCCGTCGTGCAGCTCGCGCAGCTCGTCTCCGATCGCGCGGGCGCGGGTCGCGCCGGATCCGGGGTCGGCGCGATGGAGGGCGACCACCGGGATGGTCCGCGTGGTCATCCGCTGGTAGTCGCCGTATCCGGGTGCGATCTCCAGCACGCGGGCGAAGGCCCGGTCGCGTTCGGCGCCGTTCAGCGGCACCGCGACCGCTTCGTACGTCTCGGCGCCGGTCTCGACGGTGACGTGGGGGTCGGCCAGCAGGTTGTGATACCAGGCCGGGTGGCGGGGGGCGCCTCCGGCCGAGGCGACGACCAGGATCCGGTCGCCGTCGGGCAGGCGGCCCAGCGGGCTGGTGTGGCGCTCGCCGGTCCGGGCGCCGGTGGTGGTGAGCAGGAGCAGGTCGGAGCCCTCGAACGGGCCGCCGACCTTGCCGTTGTTGGCGCGGAACTCATCGATGACAGGCTGGTTGAAAGACGCGGGCATGTGTTCCTTCACTGGGGAATGGGAAGCAGCGCTGAGCGGGCCGTACAGGCCGGGGATTCTCGTTGGCGCGCGCGGAACAGGGCCTGCGGGGGCCGGAATGGGTCCGCGCGCGCGGCGTGGCGTCAGGCGCGGATGATGTGTGGAGTCACGAAGCGATCCCGTGGTCCGGTGCCTCCATGCCGCCGCCGTCCTCCTGGTCGGCGACACGCGACGGGATCAGTAGATCGCGAAGGCGCGGACGGCGTCAAACGCGCCCCCACATACCAGGTTTGACTTATATAAGTGGTGCCTGAAATACTCGGCGCGTGCACGCATTCGACGTCCTCGGCGACCCGATCCGGCGCCGGATCCTGGAGCTGCTCGCCGACGGCGAGCTCAGCTCCGGCGAGGTCACCACTGTCATCCGGGGCGAGTTCGGGATCTCCCAGCCGGCCGTGTCGCAGCACCTGCGGGTGTTGCGCGACAACGGGTTCGCCAGTGTGCGCGCCCAGGGCACGCGGCGGCTGTACGCCGTGGAGCCGGCCCCACTCCAGGAGGTCGACCTCTGGCTGGAGCGATTCCGCGGATTCTGGGAGCAGCGCCTGGACGCGCTGGCCACCGAGCTGGCTCGGGGCAAGCGCGAACGCCGGAGCGGGGACGTCCCGTCCAGAAACGAGAATCCATGATCGACATCATCAACGAGATCGCCCGGGCCCGCCGCGAGGTGAGCGACGGAGCGGAGGTCAAGACCATCGTGGTGCGCCGCCGCTACGACGCCGCGCTCGAGGAGGTGTGGGACGCCTGCACGGACGCCGAGCGGATCGGCCGCTGGTTCCTGCCCATCTCCGGCGATCTCCGGCTCGGCGGTCACTTCCAGCTCGAAGGCAACGCCGGTGGCGAGATCCTGCACTGCGAGCCGCCCCACGCGCTGAAAGTGACCTGGGTCATGGGTGACGCCCCCGGGCTCTCGGAGGTCGAGGTGCGGCTGACGGCCGAGGACGGCGACGCCACGCTCTTCGAGCTGCGCCACACCGCGCAGGTGCCGCCGGAGATGTGGTCGCACTACGGCCCCGGCGCCGTCGGCATCGGCTGGGACCTCACGGTGCTCGGCCTGGGCCTGCACCTGGCCGGAGGCACCATCTCCGACCCGGACGCCTGGCAGCACAGCGACGAGGCCCGCCGGTTCATGGCGGCGAGCGGCCAGGCGTGGGGCGAGGCCTTCCAGGCGGCCGGCGTCCCGCCCGAGCAGGTGGCCACCGTGGTCGAGAACACGATCGCGTTCTATATCCCCCAACCTTCTGAAGAGGAGTAATCCCGATATGTCGCAGAAGATCACTACCTTCCTCATGTTCCAGGGCAGCGACGCCGAAGAGGCGATGACGTTCTACATGTCGCTGTTCGACGACTCGGAGATCCTGTCCATCACCCGCTACGGCGCCGACGGGCCGGGGACCGAGGGCACGGTGCAGCACGCCCTGTTCACCCTCGCCGGCCAGCCCCACATGGCCATCGACAGCAGCGTGAAGCACGAGTTCGGCTTCACCCCGTCGATCTCGCTCTACGTGAACTGCGAATCCGCAGAGGAGATCGAGCGCCTCTACGAGGCGCTCCTTGACAAGGGCGAGCCGCTGATGCCGCTCGACTCCTACGGCTTCAGCACCAAGTTCGGCTGGGTCAACGACCGCTTCGGCGTCTCCTGGCAGCTCAACCTGGCCTGATCTCCGTTCGTCCCGGAGGCTCGCCGTACGTGGGGATCCACTTGGTACGGCCGGCACGGGAGGGCCCGCCCGCCGACGGGGGCCGGGCTCTCTCCAGGGGCACGCTCCTCCGGCTCCCCGGCGGCCCGCCGTGACGCGCGCACGGGCGCGGGCCGCCAGGCCACCAGCAGCTCCCGCAGCCCCTGCGCCAGAGCGGCCGACGCCACCAGCGGCACGACGGCCGAGACCGCGGCCGCCAGACGCCGGGGCAGGCTCAGCCCGGCCATTACCCGCCGCGGGACGTCCAGGAACTTTCCGATCATGGCCGGGAACGCTAGGCGGGGCGGTTCGCCCGGCGGAATGAGGCGCCCGCCCACGGGTACCTGTGGTTTTCCACACCTCGAAACGGCCATGCGCCTCATTCCGGGACTATCCTGATCTTTCATAGCTTCTGGGGCATGACGGATTGGCTGATCGAACTGATGGAAAGCCTCGGGGCACCGGGGGCGGGACTGGCGATCGCGCTGGAGAACCTCTTCCCCCCGCTCCCGAGCGAGGTGATCCTGCCGCTGGCGGGCTTCACCTCCTCCAGGGGCGAGATGGACCTGCTGGGCGTGCTGGCCTGGACCACGGCGGGCTCGGTGGTCGGTGCGCTGGCGCTGTACTGGGTGGGCGCGCTGCTCGGCCGCGAGCGTACGCTGGCCCTGGCAGCGCGGATACCGCTGCTGAAGGTCTCCGACATCGCCAAGACCGAGGCGTGGTTTCTCAAGCACGGACGCAAGACGGTGTTCTTCGGGCGTATGATCCCGATCTTCCGCAGCCTCATCTCGATCCCGGCCGGGGTGGAACGCATGCCGCTGGGCGTCTTCACGGCGCTGACCACGGCCGGCAGCCTCATCTGGAACACGATCTTCGTCCTCTCCGGTTACCTCCTTGGAGAGAACTGGTCGATTGTGGAGACCTACGTCGGAGTAGGGACGAACGTGGTGATCGCCGTCGTGACACTGGCCATCCTCGTCTTCCTGGGGGTCAGGCTGAGCGAGCGGCGAAAGGGTCGGCATGCGCTCCCTGACTAAGGGCCCGCTCCTGCTTGGGGCGGTGCTCGGAGGAGCCGTCACCGCCCTGCTCGGCCTCGTCTTCCTGCTGCCCGCGCTGCCGTTCGCCCGACGTACCGCCGTCCGGGAGGCGGCCCGGCGGCTGGCCGTACTCGAGGTCCGCCGCCTGCGGCTCGACCCCGCCGCCCTGGGGCTCGGTGCGGCTCGGCCTGACGGGCAGGAGTTGCGTTACCTGGCGGCCAGGCTGCCGGTCGGCGTGCTCGGAGGCATGATCGGCGCCCTGCTCCTCTACGGCCTCGGGTGGGCCGGCTTGCTGGCCTGGACCTGGGGAAGGGGGCTGCCGGTCGACGGCATGCCGCCGACCGCCCCGCTGCTCGGCTACGCCGCGCTGGCCGGGTCCGTTCTGCTGTTCCTCAATCTGTCGGGTCTGGTGGGCGTGCATGTGCTGGAACGGCGGCTGGCGCTGCGCATGCTCGCCCCCGACCCCACCGAGGCGCTGCGCCGCCGCATCACCGAGCTGGCCGAGAGCCGCGCGGGTGTGCTGGCGGCGGTCGACTCCGAGCGGCGGCGGATCGAGCGGGATCTGCACGACGGGTTGCAGCAGCGGCTGGTAGCGCTGTCCATGCTGGCCGGGCGGGCACGCCGGGGACGGCCCGAACTGCTCGCGCAGGTGCACGAGCAGGCGCAGCAGGCGCTGGTCGAGCTGCGCGAGGTGGCCTGGCGGGTCTACCCGTCGGGGCTGGACTCACTCGGGCTCGCCGACGCCCTGGCCGGCGTCGCCGAGCGTGCCGGAGTCCCGGTCAAGGTCGTGTGCGAGCTGTCCGCGCGCCCGCCGAGGGCGGTGGAGACGGTGTCGTACTTCGTGGTCAGCGAGGCGGTGACCAACGCGGCCAAGCATGCCCGCGCCGGCGCGGTCACGGTCGAGGTTCGCGAACACGGCAGAATGGTCGTGGTGCGCGTGGAGGACGATGGTGTGGGCGGGGCGGACACGGCGGGCGGGGGGTTGTCGGGGCTGGCACGGCGGGTGGCGGCGCTGGACGGCCGCTTCACGGTGACCAGCCCGGTCGGCGGGCCCACCACGATCGAGGCGGAGCTGCTGTGCGGGTGATCCTGGCCGAGGACTCCACTCTGCTGCGAGAGGGTCTGGTGCGGCTGCTGGCCGAGGAGGGACACGAGGTGCTCGCCGCCGTCGGCGACGGCGAGGCGCTGGTCGAGGCGGTCGCGGCGCAGGAGCCCGATGTGGTGGTGGTCGACGTACGGATGCCGCCCACACACACCGACGAGGGCCTGCGCGCCGCACTGGAGATCAGGCGGCGCCGGCCGGACGTCAAGGTACTGGTGCTGTCGCAGTACGTGGAGAAGAAGTACGCCACCGAACTGATGAGCGCCAACGTCGAAGGCGTCGGCTATCTGCTCAAGGACCGGGTGGCCCAGGTCGGCGACTTCCTGGACGCGCTGGAGCGGGTAGGCGCCGGGGGCGCGGCGTTCGACCCGGAGGTGGTGCGGCAGCTCCTGGCCCGCACCAGCCACGCTGATCCCCTGACCCGGTTGACCAGCCGGGAGCGCGAGGTGCTGGAGCTGATGGCACAGGGCCTGACCAACGCCTCGATCGCCCAGGCCCTGCACGTGTCACAGAGCGCGGTGGAAAAGCACGTCAACGCGCTGTTCGACAAGCTGTCGCTGTCCCACACCGCCGGTTACAGCCGCCGAGTCCTGGCCGTCCTGCGCTACCTCGGCTCCTGACGCTGAGCCGCCGCTCGTGGGCGCCCCGGAGAACTCTCCGCCTGACCTTCCGCGGTGCGGTCAGGTGAGCCAGTCGATGAGGGCGTCGGCCAGGACGTCGGCCGCCACGTCGTGGGTCTGACCGTCCAGAACGCGGTATTCGCCGCTCGGGAGGGCGCCGGCCACGAGCCGGGCGACGTCGCGCATCCACGCCGGACTGGCGCCGCCCGCCATGACGAGCGTGGGGACGGTCGTCGTGGCGGCCCGCTCGACCGGCACGGCCCCGCCCGTGGCCGCGTCACCCATGACGGCCGAGTCGTAGGCGAGCGTCGGGGCCAGTGTCTCCAGGGCGGCCCACATCGGGGCGTGCCGCATCTGCCCGATCACTTCGGCGGGCGTGCCGACGATGGACAGGAACAACTCCAGCGCGGCTGCGCGCCGTCCCTCCGCCAGCACCTCGGCCAGCCGCGCCGCGTACGCCTTGGCCTCGATCCGCAGTTCCTCGTCGTCGGGGTTGAACGGCGGCTCGTAGAGGGCGAGGCGGGTGACGGCCAGGCCCTGCGCCGCCGAGTCCAGGGCCAGGGCGGCCCCGGACGAGATGCCGTAGACGGCGGCCCGCCCGCCGGCCGCGTCGATGACGGCCGCCAAGTCCTCCACCTCGCGCTCCACCGCGTAGGGCGGGGTGTCGCCGCTGTCGCCGCGCCCCCTGCGGTCGTAGCAGAACACGGTGAACCGCGGCGCGAGCCGCTCGGCCAGCGCGGCGCCGGTCGCGCGGTCGCAGAGCGCGCCGGCCACGTAGACGAGCGCCGGCCCGGACCCGGTGCGGTCGAACGCGATCGCGGTGCCGTCCTTCGAGTGCGTGACCTCCATGGTCTGCCTCCTTTTCCTCTCGGTCGTCTCCGGCCCGGTTGTTTCCGACTCAGCCGTTTCCCGACCTAATCGTTTCTCCGGCCTAATCGTTTCTCCGGCCTGGTCGCTTCCCGACGGCTCGGTCGTTTCCCGACCGACGAACGGGCGAGGCCAGGACGGACACACCAACGTCGCCGGTTTCGGCCAGGCGGCGTTCCAGGTAGAGGCGCTCGGCGTCGTTGCCGGCCAGGGCGAGGGCCTCGCGGTAGGCGGCGGTCGCCTCCGGCGAGCGTCCCAGGCGGCGCAGCAGGTCGGCGCGGGTGGCGGGCAGCAGGTGATAGCCGGGCAGCTCCGCCGACAGCCGTTCCACCAGCGCCAGCCCCGCGGCGGGCCCCTCGGCCATGCCGACCGCCACCGCCCGGTTCAGCCGCACCACGGGCGAGGGGACGAGCTCGGCGAGCCGGTCGTAGAGGGCGACGATCTGCGGCCAGTCGGTGGCTGCGGCGTCGGCCGCGGTGGCGTGGCAGGCGGCGATGGCCGCCTGGATCTGGTACGGCCCCGGCCGGCCGAGGCGCGGCGCCTCCTCCAGCAGCTCGACGCCTTCGGCGATCGCGGCCCGGTCCCACCGGGAGCGGTCCTGGTGTTCCAGGGTCACGAGCGAGCCGTCGCGGTCGACGCGGGTGGCGCTGGTGTCCCAGATCCGGTATCCGCCGGGAACGCCCTTGGCCACGTACCGTCTTCTACCGGGATCGTCGGCAGTGCTCCGGCCTTCAGGTCGGGGGTGAAGCCGACTGTCCAGCGTAGCGGGGCAGGAACAGCCGATTCGCCGCCAGGCGGACCGGCGTCTCGTAGATGCTTCCGCCGAGCGACAGCCGGATGCCGCGGCGGGTGAGGGTGTCGCCGATGTCGCGGGCGTCGGGGACGGAGCGGGCGAGCCGGTCAACTAGCC
Organism: Nonomuraea sp. NPDC048916; assembly: GCF_040649575.1. Taxonomy (NCBI): domain Bacteria; kingdom Bacillati; phylum Actinomycetota; class Actinomycetes; order Streptosporangiales; family Streptosporangiaceae; genus Nonomuraea; species Nonomuraea sp. NPDC048916. Next base: position 168,137 of record NZ_JBEZFS010000009.1, on the reverse strand, counting down.
GATCAGTTCTCCCATCCACTGATCGCACCGTTTAAGCCCCCTTCACCGGACACATTCGCGGACTGCCTATGTGAGACGCCCCCGCTGCAGGTCACGATCCCGGCCAGTAGGCGGGCAACCGTCCGATGAGGGATCCTCTAACGGACACATCAAATAGGGCCGTGGCGTATAGGCGGGCTGACGTATTTCACCTGATCTCCGCTCTGGGACAGTGGTTCGATGATGACGGGAGTCCCAAGAGCGGACGGTGGTGAGGTTTGGCGGTTGATGCGCCAGGACGAGCTCGTCGGCGAGATCATGATCGTGGGAACGGATCAGCCGTGGCTGCACGGTCGGTTTACAGCGGGGCCAGCGTTCAGAGACCTGGAGCCGTTGTTCCAGGAAGAACTGGCGCTGATCGATCATCTCGAGGAGGAGTACGAACGGTGGGAGACGCTCTATGAGCGGATCGCCCGACAGCTCAGGCTGATCGCGCCCACTGGTCCTGTGCCGGAATTCCTCCTGCACGTCCAGGGCGACCATGCCTGGTTCCGCTGGAGCGAGGAACGCACGATGCAGAGTAGGAGGCGGTGCCCGTGACAACCGTTGAAAACACCGAGGCCAAGCAGCGGTTTCTGATCCTGCACGATTACGGCATGGGCGGCGCATGGTGGTGGGTTCGCGCACGTTCAGCCCGGCAGGTCCTCGAGACGTTCGCCGAGATCGAGGTAGTCGATGCCGCGGACCTCATCCAACAAGCAGAAGAATGGGACTTGGAAGAGGTCGAGGTCGACGCGCCGACCATGCCCGCAGGACTGGACGACCTGCGCGCCAAGCGGCAAGCGCACCGGCACCTGCCCGGCTTCGGGGCGCTGGCCGATCGAACCATCGTCTACCTTCGGCGCCGCTGGGACGGAGACGACGGCGTCGACCCGGCCACCTACCTGATGGAGATCGGATCCGACGGACGCCGACTGAGGCAGGTGAAGCTGCCTGAGAACGGAGACGCCCTCAAGAGCGATCCAGACGACTGGCCGTTCAACCCGCCCGTCGTGGACCTCTTCGACCCAGAACTGAAGGACCTGGAGATCAGCAGAGAAGAGTTCGAGGCGGCCTGGCACCGCGCCCGCAGGGACAACCGTGACCTTTGATCACCCGCCCGACCCTCCAGAAGCGCATAGGTACAGCGCGGCCGATATCACCGTGCTCGAGTTCGACGCCGCCGTCCTCAAACGGCCGGGCATGTACTTCGGCGTAGGACTGGACGACCCTAGGCTGCCGGTCTTGTTGCTGTCGGCTGCGGCTCGGCACGCACTGCACCCAGCGACACGAGTCGCAGAAGATCACTCTTTAGCCACAGAGATCGCCGTCCTCGGCGACCTCTGCTTCAACGTGACGATCAACCAGCAGCACGCTTGGTCAGATTCCCCGCCCCTCGGCTACTTCGACTCCCTACTCGGCCCCGAGTGGTGGCTCCTGGCAGCGATCGCGACGCTCTGCGCAACGACAACTGTCGAAATGTGGAGCGACGGCCGAGGCTTCAGCCAAGAACTCACCGGCCTCCGCCCCCTGAGCACTGTGCAGAGGTTCGATCCGCATGCCGGAAGCGGGACTCGCATCACCTTCACAATCGACGGCCACAACCTCCCGTCCAGCGCTGTCTTTCCCGCAGACCTCGGCAACATCGACGCCCACGGCCCGGACTGCACCGCCGCGGACGGGCCCGGCTACGTCGTCATCCGCGACCACAGGCGCGGCGACCAGAGCAGCACCCTCCTGGCCTAGGTGTCCTCTACTCCGCCCCCTGGTGCGTCGTTCTTGAACAGCACCGGCTTCCAGACCGGCCGGATCTCGATCTTCCCGACCTTCGCCCACGGGCGCTTCGCGGCGATCTCGATCGCCTCGTCCAGGTTCGCGCAGTCGATCACGCTGAAGCCTCCCATCTGGTCCTTGGTCTCGGCGAACGGCCCGTCGGTCAGCGGCACCTCGCCGGACCGCACGCGCAACGTGGTGGCGTCCGCCGGGGGCCGCAGCCCGGTCGAGCCGGCCAGGACGCCGCGGCTCCGCATTTCCTCGCCCCAGCCTCCGCACCCGGGGATCGCCGTGTCGTCCTGGACGCCTCCGGCGGACGCATCGCCGCACAGCATGAGCACGTATCGCATTCTTCCTCCTGCTTCCCCCTGGCGAATCGTCATTCTGCCGACGAACCGGGCCGGCAGTAAGGACCATCTTTGGGGTAATTCGACCTGCCGGGGCTGCTCGGCGTCGTGGGCCGCGTGCCTGACTAGAGCGCCTCAGGCCAGGCCGGGACGGAGCCTGGCCGCTTCCTGGCGCAGGTGCGTGAGGAGCGCGCCGGTCGCCGGCGACAGCGGCCGGTCCGCCGGGAACGTGACGCCGACCGAGCGCCGGATCGACGGCAGCGGGGTGTCGATGACGCCGAGATGGGCGTCGTCCTCGGCGATCAGCATGGGCAGGGCCGCGATCATGTCCGTGGTCAGCAGGAGCTGTCGCACGGTCAGGATGGACGTGCACTCGACGCGGTCCGCGGGAATCGGCAGGCCCTCGTGGACGAACAGCTCCTCCAGCTCCGCGCGCAGCTCGGTCTGGCTCACCGGGAAGATCCACGGGTAGCCGGCCAGTTGGCCGAGCGTGGGCTCGCGCAGCTCGTGCGCCGGATGGCCGGCTCTGGCCACCAGCCTGACCGGCTCCGCGTAGAGCCGCTCCTGCGCCAGGCCCTGCGGGAGCGAAGGAGTCAGCCGTCCGATGGTCAGGTCGGTGTCGCCGGTGAGCAGCGCCGTCTGGAGCAGGTCGGGCGTGGCCTCCCGGACGATGACGGTCAGCCGCGGATGCTCGCTCTTGAGGCTCGCGATGGCCCGGGGGAGCAGCAGGTTGGACCCGGCCAGGTGGGTGCCCACCCGCACCCGGCCGAGCTCCGCGCGGGCCAGCAGGTCGAGCTGCCGGCCCGCCTGGCGTAGCTGGGCCAGGACGGCACGGGCGTGTTCGATGAAGCTCTCGCCGTAGATGGTCGGCGTGACGCCGCGGTGGCCGCGGTCGAACAGGGAGACGCCCAGGATTGCCTCGACCTCGTGCAGTCCCCGGGTGACCACGGGCTGCGTGACGTGGAGCGCCTTCGCGGCGCCGACCACGCTGCCCTGGTCGGCGATGCCGGTGACCAGGGTCAGGTGCCGCAGCTTGAGCCGCCCGTCGAGCAGCTTGTCCGTCCTGTCGGTCCTGTCGGTCCCGTCCGTCGTCATGCCGGCGATGGTATGCCCGTACGGGCATAGGCCGCGATCGTTTCGGCATTGGACGGGCATGTCGGGAGATGCCTAACCTCGGACCATCGCGACGGACCGAAGGAGGGACGGAACGTGGCCGAGGCGTTCTCCGTCGAGGGCAGGGCGACCCCGCGCGGGCGGTTCCCGCACGTCAAGAGGGCCGGCGATTTCATCTTCGTCTCCGGCACCAGCAGCCGGCGCCCCGACAACAGCATCGCGGGCGCGTCGGCGGACGCGATGGGCGCCACCGACCTGGACATCCGCGTCCAGACCCGCGCCGTCATCGAGAACGTGCGCGAGATCCTGTCGGCCGCCGGGGCGGAGCTCACCGACCTCGTGCAGGTCACCGTCTACCTGGTGAACATGAACGACTTCGCGGGTTACAACGAGGTCTGGGCCGAGCACTTCGACGAGACCGGTCCGACCAGGACCACGGTCGCCGTGCACCAGCTGCCTCATCCCCACCTGCTCATCGAGATGCAGGCGATCGCCTGCGCGGCCCACTCCCGGGAGACGCCATGACCGAGATTCCGCCGGTGATCGATTCCCTTGGCAGGGGGTGAACCGTGGGCATCGTGGACGTTCACACGCATTACGTCCCCCGGGGGTGGCCCGACCTGGGAGAGGGGTGGCCGTGGTTGCGCGTCGACTCCGAACGCGAGGCGGTCATCATGATGGGCTCGCAGGAGTTCCGGCGGATCCGGGCCGACTGCTGGGACGCCGATGCGCGGCTGGCGGACATGGACGCCGACGGCATCGACGTCCAGGTCGTCTCACCGACGCCGGTGTTCTTCGGGTACGAGTCCGCCGGTGACGAGGCGCTCAAGGTGGCGCGGATCTTCAACGACCTCGCGCTCGAGATCTGCGAACCCGCGGGCCGGCGGCTGCTGCCGTTCTGCCAGGTGCCGCTCCAGGATCCGGACGCCGCCTGCGCGGAGCTGGACCGGTGCCTGGCGGCGGGGCACGTCGGCGTCGAGATCGGCAACCACGTGGGCGACCGCGACCTGGACGACGCCGGCGTGGTGACGTTCCTGCGACACTGCGCCGAGGTCGGCGCTCCGGTGTTCGTCCACCCGTGGGACATGGACCGGTCGCCCCGCCTGGACCGCTGGATGGCCCGCTGGCTCACCGGCATGCCGGCGGAGACCCACCTGTCGATCCTGGCGATGATCCTGGGCGGGGTCTTCGACAGGGTGCCGGACTCACTGCGCATCTGCTTCGCTCACGGCGGCGGGTCGTTCGCCCTGTGGCTGGGCCGGCTCGAGAACGCGTGGCACAGGCGGAGCGACGTCGTCGCCACCTCGCTGCACCCGCCGTCGCACTACCTCGACCGGTTCAGCGTGGACTCCGTGGTGTTCGACAGCCGGGCCCTGCGCCTGCTGGTCGACGTGCTGGGCGCTTCGCGGGTGATGGCCGGCAGCGACTACCCCTACCCGCTGGGCGAGCGTCCCGCCGGGGAGGTCGTCCGCCGGGCGGACTTCCTGGACGACGAGGCCAGGGCCGCGATCCTCGGTGGCAACGCCGCCCGTTTCCTCGGACGCGCTCTCGGCTGAGACGCCGGACCCGCCCGCCGGGCGGCCGGAGACGAGCAGTTGGCGCGCCCGCCAGGCGGCCGAGGCGGCGAGCACCTCCAGGGCGGCCACGTCCACGCCCGGAGCCGGCTCCAGCCCGAGCGGCGCGAACGCCACGTCCTGGGGCGGCGGGCCGGGCAGCGGCGGCACGCCGAGCGCGAACGCCTCGGCGGCGGGGGTGCCGGCCGGAGCGGCGGCGGGCGCGCCCCGCCCCCGCAACGCGTCGACCAGCTCCAGCTCGCCGCGCCCGCGCAGCAGGAGCAGCACGAACGGATCGCCGTCGAGCAGCCACGACGCCTGGTAGCAGAGCGCCGCGGCGTGCCGGCAGGGGTGGCCCCAGTCGGGGCAGGAGCACTCCGGTTCCAGGTCGCCGACCGCGGGCAACAGCGGCACGGCCGCCTCCGCGGCGGCCTCGACCAGGTCGTGGGGCATGTCGCGGTCGAGCAGCGCGGCGATGTGCCCGGCCTTGGCGGCCACCTGGTCGAGGAAGCGCCGCCATTCGGCGTCGGTGAGCCGCTCGACGTGGACGACGGTGTCGTACTCGTCGCCGGTGACGGCGGCGATGCGGCCGGGGCTGACCGTGATCGGGCCGACCTGGCCGGTCTTGGCGTAGGCGCGGCCCGCGCGCAGCAGGACCTGGTCGAGCGAGGTGTCCTCGAGGGCCTTGATCCAGGCGCGGCCCCACCAGGTGGTGGCGAAGCGGGCGCCGGCGCGTTGCGGGGGGAACGCGGGGAATCCTCTGGCGTCGTTCATCGGAGCTCCACGAGGGCGGCGAGTTCGGCGTCGGTCAGTTCGGTGAGCGCGGCCTCGCCGGAGGCGAGCACCGACTCGGCCAGGGAGCGCTTGGCGGCGAGCATCGCGGCGATGCGGTCCTCGATCGTGCCCTCGGCGATCAGCCGGTGCACCTGGACGGGCCTGCTCTGGCCGATGCGGTGGGCGCGGTCGGTGGCCTGGTCCTCGACGGCCGGGTTCCACCAGCGGTCGTAGTGGATGACGTGGTCGGCGCGGGTGAGGTTGAGACCGGTGCCGGCCGCCTTGAGCGACAGCAGGAAGACGGGCGCCCGGCCGTCCTGGAAGCGGCGGACCATCTCCTCGCGGCGGGCCACCGGCGTGCCGCCGTGCAGCAGCTGGGTGGCGACGCCCCTGGCCGTCAGGTGGCGGTCCAGCAACCGGGCCATGGCGACGTACTGGGTGAAGACCAGCACCGCGCCGTCCTCGGCCAGGATGGTGTCGACCAGCTCGTCGAGCAGCTCCAGCTTGCCCGAGCGGCCGGCCAGCCTGGGGGCCGCCTCGTGCAGATACTGGGCGGGATGGTTGCAGATCTGCTTGAGGCCGGTCAGCAGCTTGACGATCAGGCCGCGCCTGGCCATGCCCCGCGCGTCCTCGATCCGCGCCATGATCTCGCGCACGACGGCCTCGTAGAGCCCGGCCTGCTCGGTGGTGAGCGCCACCGGCCGGTCGGTCTCGGTCTTGGGCGGCAGCTCGGGCGCGACGCCCGGGTCGGACTTGCGGCGGCGCAGCAGGAACGGCCCCACCAGCCGGGCCAGCCGCTCGGCCGCCGCGGAGTCGCCCGACTCCACCGGCTTGGCCCATCGTGACCGGAACCGGCCCAGCGGCCCGAGCAGGCCGGGCGTGGTCCAGTCGAGGATGGCCCACAGCTCCGACAGGTTGTTCTCGACCGGGGTGCCGGTCAGCGCGACGCGGGCGCCGGCCGGGATCTCGCGCAGCGCCCTGGCCGTGCTCGACGTCGGGTTCTTGACGTGCTGGGCCTCGTCGGCGACCAGCAGGCCCCACGGCTGCGCGGCCAGCCGGTCGGCGTCCAGCCGCATGGTGCCGTACGTGGTCAGGACGAACCCGTCGTCGGCCATCGCGCGGGCGGCGCCGTGGTAGCGGCGGACCGGCACGCCGGGGGCGAACCTGGCGATCTCCCGTTCCCAGTTGCCCAGCAGCGAGGCGGGGCAGACGACGAGCGTGGGCCCGCTGCCGCGGCGGTGCAGGTGCAGGGCGATCAGCGTGATCGTCTTGCCCAGGCCCATGTCGTCGGCCAGGCAGCCGCCGAGCCCGAGCGAGGTCATCCTGGCCAGCCAGCGCAGCCCCTGCAGCTGGTAGTCGCGCAGCGTCGCGGCCAGCCCGTCGGGCGGGCCGATGTCCTCGGGCTCGGCGAGACGGTCGCGCAGGTCGCGCAGCCAGGCGCTGGGCTCCACCGGCACCTGCTCGCCGTCGAGCTCCGCCACCTGGACGGTGCCGGTCAGCGCGGCGCCGAGCGCGTCGAGGGCGGTCAGCGGCTTGAGGTCACGCCGGCGGGCCTTGCGGGCCAGGTCGGGGTCGATGAGCACCCACTGGTCGCGCAGCCGTACGACCGGGCGGTGCGCCTCGGCCAGCCGGTCCATCTCGGCCGCGGTGAGCGGCTCGCCGCCGAGCGCGAGCTGCCAGTCGAAGCTGGTCAGGTGGTGGCCGCCGAGGAACGACGGCAGGTCCGACGGCGCCGCGTCGCGCCCGCCGAGGACGGCGCGGGCGCTCAGGCCGCGCACCATCGACCGGGGCCAGTGCACCTCCACCCCGGCCGCGGCCAGCCGCTCGGCGGCCCCGGCCAGCAACTGCTCGACGTCGCCGTCGGACAGTGTGAGCTCGTCGGGGACGGCGCTGTCGAGCAGCCGTTCCAGCGGTGGCCAGACGCGGGCGGCCCGGCGTACCGCGATGGTGGCGTCGATCCGGGCCCGGCCGCCGAACCCGGGATCGCGGCCCTCCCACAGGTCGGCGGCGTCCGCCACGAGCGACGGATCGGCCAGGCTGTGCAGTTGCGCGACGGCGCGGAACTCCCCGGCCACCGGGTCGTCGGCCTCCAGGCGCAGCGACAGCCGCACCCCGGAGTCGAGCCCGGCCGCGACCTCGTCGGCCCACTCGCGCAGCCGCGGCGCCTTCACCGGCCTGGCCGACGCGAACGCCGACGTGCCGGTGGCGCGCACCGCGCCGGGGGAGCGCGGCATCGCGTCGGCCACCGCGTCGAGGAAAGCCCGCACCTGCCGTTCCGCGTCGGGCAGCAACAGCGCCGACGCGTCCGCCGTGTCCGCTGTGTCCGCCGCGGCGGCGGGTGGTCCGAGGGGTACGGCGCGCGCCGTGGCGGGCATGGCGTCGGCCAGTTCCTTGATGCGCCGGACGTCGGCCGCGTCGAACGGCCCCGCCCGCCAGGCGTCGTGGTCGCCGTCCGTCACCGCGGGCAGGATGCGTCCCCGGGTGACCAGCTGGAGCGCCACCAGCGCGGCGGCGCCCCAGAAGCGGGCGGCGGGGTGCGCGCTCTCGTCGCGGCGCGCCCTGGCCAGGGTGGCCACGGCCTCGGCGACGGGAACCCGCACGACGGTGGCCTCGCGGGTGCGGAGCCCGCCGCCGTGCTGCTCGACGACCGTCACCGTGGTGTCGCCGCCGGGGTCGAGGAAGGCCATCCGGCCGGCCCTGGGCGGATCGCCCGGCTCGAAGACGACCGCCTGCCGGACCAGATCGATGGAAGAACTCACAACCGTACAGCGTACGGTACGAAGGCACCGTGGCTCACCACGGGCACAGCCGGAGAGATCAGCGTTCATCTTTACACCGCTAGGATTCCAGCGATATATTACCACGACATCGCTTTGCGCCCTATGGAACGAGGTGACGGCCGTGCGTACCACCGAGTCATTCGCGGGAACGCCAGACAAGCTTCCGGCTGACGCGGTCAGGTTTCTCCATCCAGACGGACAGCTCACCGGTCCCGGACACTCGATGACCGCTGAGCAGCTGGTGGACGCCTACAAGTGGATGACGCTGTCCCGTGTCGTAGACGAACGGGCGTTCACCCTGCAACGGCAGGGCCGCCTCGGCACCTTTTCCCCGACCAAGGGCCAGGAGGCGTCCGTTGTGGGATCCGCCATGGCACTCACGGTCGGACAGGACTGGATCGTGCCCCAATACCGTGAGCTGGGCGCGTGCCTCGTCCATGGGCTACCTCTCGACCTGTGGTTCATGTACTGGATGGGCAACATGTCCGGGGGTCGGATCCCCGACGACGTGCGCATCCTTCCAGTACAGATCTCCTTGGCATCGCAGCTTCCCCATGCGGTGGGCCTGGCGTGGGCTCGCCGACTGCAGAACCTCGACGACGTGGCCATCGCGTACTTCGGTGACGGGGCCTCATCCGAAGGGGACTTCCATGAGGCGCTGAACTTCGCCGGTGTCCTTCGCGCACCGGCGATCTTCTTCCTGCAGAACAACGGCTGGGCCATCAGCACCCCGCGCAGCGCACAGACGGCGGCCAGTTCGTTCGCCAGCCGCGCCCAGGGTTACGGAGTCGCCAGCGCGACGGTCGACGGTAACGACGTGGTCGCCGTGTACGAGGTGACGAAGGAAGCCGTCGCCCGAGCCCGAGCCGACGAAGGTTCGACACTCATCGAGTCGATCACTTATCGACTGGGGCCCCACAACACCGCGGACGATCACACCCGATACGTCGCGGAGGGCGAGATGGAGGCGATGGCTGAGTTCGACCCGATCGTCCGCCTGCGAACACACCTCATCTCGCAGGGCCTCTGGGACGAACACCGCGACACCGAGCTGCTTGCCGGCCATGCACGTCGAGCCCAGCACGCCGCGGAGACCGCGGAGGCCAGGCGGCCGCACTACTCACAGGTCTTCGATCACGTCTTCGCCAGGCCCACACAACGCCTTGCTCGACAGGCTGCTGAGACGGCGAGACGTCACGGCCAGGAGCCGTCATGACGACGATGAACATGATCGAGGCGATCAACCTCGCACTCCGGGAAAGCATGTACGCCGACGATCGCGTGGTGGTCCTGGGCGAGGACGTCGGACGGCTCGGTGGCGTCTTCAGGGCGACGGCGGGACTGCAAGCACAGTTCGGGCGTCACCGGGTCGTCGACACCCCTCTGGCCGAGGGAGCGATCATCGGCACCGCCGTGGGCCTCGCCGCCGGCGGCATGATTCCCGTGCCGGAAATTCAGTTCCTGGGCTTCGCTCATCAAGCGTTTCATCAGATCGCCGCTCAAGTAGCGCGCTTTCGCCACCGCTCCCAAGGTCGCTATCCGATGCCGATGACGATTCGAGCGCCATTCGGCGGCGGCGTCCGGACGCCTGAGCTGCACTCGGACGCTCTCGAAGCACAGTTCGCCCACTGTCCGGGCCTGAAGGTCGTGGCACCCTCGAATCCGGCGGACGCGCGATCTCTGCTCATTGCCGCGATCGCCGATCCGGATCCCGTCCTCTTCCTCGAGCCGCTCAAGGGCTACCGGCTGGTCAAGGGAGACGTGTCCGAGAGCGCCGGCGGCGACACGCTCGGATCTGCCCGCACGGCACGTGCCGGAGACGATGTGACCATCATCGCGTGGAGCGCTTCGGTGCAGCTGGCGGAGCAAGCGGCGGTCCGGGCAGGTGAGGAGCTCGGCGTCTCGGTCGAGGTGCTCGACCTTCGGTCACTGATTCCCTTGGACGTAGCGAGCATCGCCACTGCCGCGGCCAAGACCGGCCGCGTCGTGGTTGTCCAAGAGTCGCCCGTGACGGGGGGATTCGCGAGCGAGGTCATAGCCACCATCGTCGAAGAAGCCTTCTACGACCTAGAGGCTCCAGTGCGACGTGTAGGCGCCCCCGACGCTCCATATCCCTTGCCCGGCGTCGAAGAGATCTACCTGCCGTCGGTCGATGCCGTGCTTGAGGCCATTCGTGAGGTGACCAGCGAGTGAGCCGCTACGAGTTCAAGCTGCCCGATGTCGGCGAAGGGCTGGAAGAAGCCGAGATCATCGAATGGCACGTGCGTCCAGGTGACACCGTCGGGGCGGATCAGGTCGTCGTCTCCGTGGAGACGGCCAAATCCGTCGTCGAGTTGCCGATTCCGGTCGGGGGACGCATCGCCACCGTTTGCGGAGAAGCCGGGACGGTCGTCCCAGTCGGCGGGGTTCTCATGGCCGTCACGACCGATGCGGAGTCCGCCGACGTGCTCGGCCTGACCGTGGCGGAGGACTCAGCGCCGGGTAGGGGCGAGGCGACGACCTCGCGGGCGCGGAGCACTGCCGTGCTCGGGCCAACGGCGGCACCTCGAGCGCTGAGGATCAAGGCGTCGCCCCTGGTCCGTCGCATGGCCAAAGAGCGAGGAGTCGACCTCGACGTGGTCACCGCTTCGGGTCCTAACGGCCGAGTAACCCGTGCGGATCTCGAGCGCCACGTCGCCGAGGCATCGGCGACGACCGCGCGGCCGCCGGCGGATCCTGCCATCGAGCGTAAGAGGCGAACCGAACCAGGCGGAGGGGCTTCCTCGTCCGTCCCGTTCCGGGGTGTGCGAGCGCGAATCGCCTCGGTCCTCACAGAATCGATCAAGACCGTTCCGCACATCTACGACTGGCGAACCACGGACGTGTCAGCGTTACTGGACTTGAAGCGACGCCTCGCCGGGATGCGACCGGAAGGTCATCGCCTGAGCCTTGTGTCGTTGCTGGCGCGCATCACTCTCGCTGGACTGAGAAGGCACCCCATCCTGAACGCCAGACTCGATGTCGTAGCCGGGAGGATCCACATCGACGGCGTCGTCGACCTCGGACTCGCGATAGCCGGTCCCGAAGGACTCGTCGTGCCAGTGGTCAAGAATGCGCACGCGCTGACGCTCACGGAGCTCAACGACGAGCTGAGACGACTCACCGACGGGGCGCTCGATCGGACCCTCCCGGTATCCGACATGGGCCGAGCCACCTTCACGGTGAACAACTTGGGACCGCTCGGCGCAGACCACGGGTCACCATTGCTGCGCGTCGGAGAAGCGGGGGCCGTGGCGTTCGGCGCTGTCCGGGATGGCGTCGTGGCAAGGGAGGGACGAGCAGTCGTCGCGCCCACGATGGGGGTCACCGTCGTGGGTGACCATCGGGTCCTCGACGGCTCGGATCTCTGCGCGTTCACGAACACCATCCTCCGGTTCATCGAAGAGCCGGATCTCCTCCTGACGGAACTCTGAAGGAGAAGCTGTGGTTGTCGGAGAGGTCGCTGAGCGCGCCGAGTTCCTTGTGATCGGCGGCGGTGTCGGCGGCTATGTCGCGGCTCTGCGGGCGGCGGAACTCGGCGCAGAGGTCGTCCTGGTGGAGCGACGCGGTGTCCCGGGTCTGGGAGGGGTTTGTCTCCACGAAGGGTGTGTCCCGTCCAAGGCGTTGATCGAGTTCGCCCGTCAGGTCGAATGCGTGCGTCGGCTCGCGGCCGGCCAGATCGCTGATTGGCGCCCTGACGTGGTCGGGGCGTGGGAGCGGCGAACCGCGGCGTCCGCTCGGCTGGCCGAAGGCATCGCGAGGCGGATGAAGGCCCTCAACATCCTGATCGTCGACGGGGAGGCCCGCTTCAACAGAAGGAGACGTGTCGCGGTCCAGCAAGCGAACGGAGTCGGCTTCATTGACTTCGAGCGATGCGTCATCGCCACCGGCAGCCGTCCGCGGCAACTGCCCCTCCTGCCGGTCGACGGCGACCGAGTAGTCGACTCTACGGGCGCTCTCGATCTTCGGGTGCTGCCGGGCCGGATGGTCATCGTCGGCGGAGGCTACATCGGACTCGAACTCGGAACCGCCTACGCCAAGCTCGGCGTCCAAGTGACAGTCGTGGAGATCGGGCCGCGGCTCCTTCCGGGCCTCGAAGGTGACCTGGTCCGGCCGGTCAGGAAGGGGCTTCGCAAGCTCGGCGTCGACATCCTGTTGTCGACGCGACCGGTCGAGCTGACCAGCGAGGGTCTGCTCGTCGCCGGTGAGGACGGTGGCCGGCAGGTCATCCCCGCCGACGTCGTCGTCGTCACCGCTGGCCGAGTTCCGAATACGGACGATCTCGGGCTCCACATGGCCGATGTGCCGGTAACCGATGATGGGCTCATCGTCGTGGACGCCAAGTGTCTTGTCCGCCCCGGTCTCGCCGCGATCGGCGACGTGACGCCGGGACCCGCGTTCGCGCACCGGGCCAGCGCTCAGGCCATCGTGGCCGCGGAGTCGCTCCTCGGGCACCCGACAGAACTTGATACCGCGACGATCCCGAGCGTCATCTTCACTGACCCGGAGATCGCGACGACAGGTCTCACCCTCGACACCGCCCGGTCCATGGGAATCGAGGCGCGGACCGCCACCGCGAGCTTGAAGGCGTCAGGGCGGGCGTCGGCGCTTGACACCGACGGATTCGCTCGCCTCGTCATCGACCCTGACCGTGACCTGGTCATCGGCGCACAGGTCGTGAGCCCTCACGCGTCAGACGTCATCAGTGAGCTCACGCTCGCGATCGAACTTGCCGCAAGTCCGTGGGACATCGCGCTGACGGTGCATCCGCACCCGACTTTCAGCGAGTCCCTCCATGAGGCCGCCGTCGCGGCCACGAAGGCACCGACACGTCGGAGGGCTGTATGACCTGGGATTTTTCGACCGAGCCGGAATTCGAAGCGTCATTGGAGTGGATGCGCGAGTTCGTACGTGAGCACGTCTTTCCGCTCGAGCTGCTCGATCTTGATCGACGTCGGCTGAAGCTTGTCGTGTCGCCGTTGCAGGCAGAGGTGAAGGCGCGTGGTCTCTGGGCCGCGCATCTGCCGCCCGAGTTGGGGGGGACCGGTTTCGGGCAGTTGAGGCTCGGTCTGATGCACGAGGTCATCGGGGAGTCGCCGTTGGCTCCTTACGTGTTCGGCAACAACGCGCCGGACTCGGGCAACAGCGAGTTGATGGCGTTGGCCGTCAAGGAGACGGGTCGCGAAGACCAGGCCGAGCGCTGGCTGAGGCCGCTGTTGTCGGGCGACCTGTCCTCAGCCTTCAGCATGACCGAGCCGCACACGGCCGGGTCGGATCCGCACCTGCTCCAGACCACGGCGGTTCTCGACGGTGACAGTTGGGTGATCAACGGCCACAAGTGGTTCACCACGCACGGTTCGAGCGCCGACATCTTGATCGTGATGGCGCTGACGGATCCGGACGCCGCGCGTGGCAACCGGCATTCCATGATCATTGTGCCCGCGGACACGGAGGGCGTGGACGTAGTACGTGATATCTCCACAATGGAGAACCCATCTCCCCATTACGGCACGTTCTGGTCCCATTCCGAGGTGCGGTACAGGGACGTCCGGGTTCCGGCGGACAACCTTTTGGGGCGACGGGGAGCAGGATTCCGGCTGGCGCAGGAGAGGCTGGGGCCGGGGCGCATCCATCACGCGATGCGCTGGCTGGGACAGGCGAACCGGGCGTACCGGATCATGTGCGAGCGGGCGGTAAGCCGGACCGCGCACGGCGGGCTGTTGGCCGACAAGCAGACGGTCCAGAACTGGATCGCGATGAGCAAGGCGGAGATGCACGCCGCTCGGTTGATGACCTTGCATGCCGCGTGGACCATGGATCAGGCCGGCGCGCCGAACGCACGCGTCGAGATCTCCATGATCAAATACTTCGGCGCCCGTGTCCTGCACGATGTCATCGACCGCGCCATTCAGACATGTGGTTCTCTGGGCTATTCCGCGGACCTGCCGCTTGAAGCGATGTACCGGGCCGCTCGGGCCGCTCGTATCTACGACGGCCCTGACGAGGTGCATATGCAGTCGGTAGCCCGTAGCGAGCTGAAGAGGTTCACGGCATCGGTCTTCCCCCAAGACCACGTGCCGACGCGCCGCGCGAAGGCGGCGGCGCGTTACGGCGACCTGGTTTCGGCTACCGGGATGGAGCGGCCGGCACGTGAATCCTCCCCATGAGAACTCGCCGCATGACGAGCCAGGACTACCTGGAGTCGAACATGAAGCGGCTCTGGTCAGGAACGCCCTGGAGCTGAAGGCGCTGTTGGTCGCCGACGGCCACGGGGTGCCCGGCGCACTGCGACTCGAACGCATCGAGGCCGGGATCTCGAACGAGACCTACTTGGTCCGAGGAGTCATCGAGCCCTGCGGAGGATCCATCCCGGCCGCGGGCACCTGGGTCTTTCGCCGTCCACCACGAGACCATGTTCTGCCGACCGCCCACGACATGGAACGCGAGTTCAGCACGCTGCGGTTTCTCGCCGGACAGTGCTACGCGGCTCCCAAGCCGCTGTCGCTCTTCAGCGGTTCCTCGTCATTGGGCAGTTCCTACATCATGTCCTGGGAAGCGGGCCGAACCCTTGCCTCCGCGCGAGACACCGCACGGCTCACTCCCGCCGAACGGGCAAGGGCCTCCTATGAGTTCATCGGCGCCCTGGCTCGGCTGCACCAGTTGGACGTCACCACCTATCCACGCAGATCGTCGTCGACGACGCCGTTCGCCGCCCGGCAGTTGTCCGTGTGGCGACGCCAATGGGAGGCCGGCGATCCGCCCCCCAGACTGACCCGGGCCTTCAACGATGTAGCCGCCAGGCTCTCATCGTGGGCGGAGTCTCGATCAGCTGGGACGGCCGCCGTCCTGGTCCACGGCGACTATCGCCTGGACAACACCGTCTTCGGCGACGACTTCCGTCTCCGCGCCGTACTGGACTGGGAGTTGGCCACTGTGGGCGACCCGTGGTGCGACCTCGGCTTGCTCCTCGTCTACTGGGCCGAGGCCGCCGACGACGAGCGCGCGCGCATCGGCATCGCCGAGGGAGCCACCCAGCACCCGGGCTTTCCCACCCGTCACGAACTCATCGAGTATTACGCGTCGGTCGGCACCACCCCGCCCGACGATCTTGACCACTACACCGCCCTTGGGTACCTCAAGCTCGCCGCGATCTTTCAAGGAGTCCACGCACGACTGCGGATCCGACCACAGCGGGGTGAACGATTCACCACCATCGCGGACGCGATCCCACGGCTTCTCTCGCTCGCCGGCCAGGCATGTGGATAGGCGTCATCGGAACCGGCGGAGAATGTGGGCGTTGATTGATCCGATGTGGTCTCGCATTGCTCGCTCGGCTTGGGCGGGATCGTGGGCTTCGAGGGCGGACAGGATGGCAAGGTGCTGTTCAAATGATTGCCGGTATCTGCTGACATCGTTCCCGACCAGTTCCTTGATGCCGCGGTCCACCTGGTTGCGCACCGCGGCCAAGATCTGATCCATCTTGCTGTTGTCCGCGGCCCGCATGATGCTCCCGTGCAGAGCCGAATTCAGCTCCTTCATTGTCGAAATATCCGATGCAGGATCTGCTCCCAGAGACGCCTGCCCCTCATCAAAAGCCTTCCGGAGCTCGGCGAGCTCCGTGTCGGAAATTCGGTCGGCGGCGAGCATGGCCAAATAGCCTTCGACGGCCTCTCGCACCTCCAGCGCTTCCCTTAGCTCCAAGTACGAGAGGTAGGGAATGAGATATCCGACGTGCGGAATGGGCAACACCAGGCCCTCGTTCTCCAGCTTGAGGAGCGCCTCCCTGACGGGGGTCTTCGACATCCCCAGCCTTGAGGCCAGTTCCGTCTCCGAAAGCCGCGAGCCGGCTGGGAGCTCGGAGAGAATCAACTTGACAAGCCGCTCGTATGCCACGTCGGCAAGGCGCGGTCTCGCAGCACGCCCAGGTGACTGGACCGAACTTTGTCTGGCCATTGAGTGCTCCTTACTGGAACGGGTCAACTCGGCCGAGGCCGGCGAATGTGCCGCCCTGTGCTGTGACCGCTTGATATCAGGACAATCCGGCACAGGACACGTTCATACATCACGTCGACGCCAAGAATAGATACCGCCAAGATATCACGGAGCTTGCAACGAGTTAGAGGAAGTACAGCCGGCTCAACGACACAGTGTCCGCCGGGTTGGAGCCGATGAGCTCGCCGTCGAGAGTGACCTGGCCGGTGTCCTGCCGCACACGCACCTCGCCGAGGCGGTCGTTGCGGATCATGGTCGCGGGCCCGATGCCCCGGGTGCCACGGACGGCAACGCGGCGACGCCGGGTGGTCATGGCGTCGTCACCGGCTTGAGCGGCCGCCTGGCTGACGAACGCCACCGACAGGTCTGCCGGCGTGGCGCCGTGAGCGCCGAACTGCGGGCCGAGCACGAGCGGCTGGGCGCGATCGATGGCCGCGTTCGGATCACCGGTTACACCGTACGCGGGAAACCCCGCCTTGAGCACCAGCTCGGGCTTGGCCGCGAAGTAGGAGGGCTGCCAGAGCACGATGTCGGCGAGCATGCCGACCTCCAAGGAGCCGACCTCGTGAGCCAGCCCGTGGGCCAGGGCGGGGTTGACGGTGAGTTTGGCGAGGTAACGCAGGACCCGCTCGTTGTCGTGGCGCGGGTTCTCGGCTCCGAGCTGGGCCTTCATCTTGGCGGCCATCGCGAAGGTCCGCCGCACCGTCTCGCCGGCGCGGCCCATGCCTTGCGCGTCGGAAGAGGTGATCGGGATGACTCCCAGGTCGTGCAGCACGTCTTCCGCGCCCATCGTCCCGGCGCGGATGCGATCACGGGCGAGCGCGGCGTCGCCGGGCAACTCGGTGTTGAGCAGATGCACGGCTGCGATCATGTCGAAGTGTTCGGCGACCGAGTCGCGCCCGAAGGGGAGCGTGGGGTTGGTCGAAGAGCCGATGATGTTGGCCTCGCCGGCCAGGCGCAGCACGTTGGGGACGTGCCCGCCACCGCACCCCTCGATGTGGAAGGCGTGGATGGTGCGCCCGGCCAGCACCGCGAGGGTGTCCTCCACGCAGAGGGCCTCGTTGAGGCTGTCGGTGTGCAGGGCCACCTGCACGTCATGCCGCTCGGCCACGCGCAGCGCGGTGTCCAGCGCACGGGGGTGCGCGCCCATGTCCTCGTGCACCTTGAATCCACACGCCCCACCCTGAGCGAGAGCTTCGACGAGCGGCGCAGGATCCGAGGAAGAGCCGCGGGCGAGGAAGCCGATGTTCACCGGCCAGGCGTCGAAGGCGTTGAAGGCATGCCGTAGCGCCCAGGGCGAATTGACCCCGACTCCCCAGACCGGGCCGAACTCCTGGCCGATGATCGTGGTGACGCCTGAGGCGAGGGACGCCTCCATGATCCGCGGTGAGAGCAGATGCACGTGCGTGTCGATCGCGCCCGCGGTGGCGATCAGACCCTCGCCCGGCACGATCGCCGTTCCGGTGCCGACCACGACGTCCACGCCGCCGAGAGTGTTCGGATTGCCGGCGCGGCCGATCCCGGCGATGCGCCCGTCCCGGATGCCGATCGACGCCTTGCGGACGCCTAGCATCGGGTCGATCACGACCACGTTGCTGATCACCAGATCGCATGTGGCGCGGACCGGTGCGGCGAGCAGGTGCAGCCCGTCCCTCGCGGTCTTGCCGAATCCGACGACGAACTCCTCGCCCGGTTCGGAGGCGTCGTGTTCGACCTCGACCACGAGCCCGGTGTCGCCGAGGCGGATCCGATCGCCGCGCCGCGGCCCGTAGCAGGCGATGTATTCCTCTGGGCTCAGCGGACTCATCGGCGCACCGCCGGAGCCGGGCACGCCGCCACAGCGGAGGGGAGCCGCTTGCGTCCGGTTCTCATGTCCGCTCCCGTCCGCTGTCCAGGTAGCCGAGCGCGTGTGCGCGTCGCAGCGCCCGCTCGGGTGCGCCCGGCGCGTCCAACGGTCCATCGACCAGCCCGGCGAAGCCGATCGCGACCCGTGCGCCGGCGATCGGCGTCAGCGCCACGTCGATCGTCTGGCCCGCGTCGAACCGGATCGTCGACCCGGCCGGCAACGCGGCCCGGAAGCCATAGGCGGCCGCGCGGTCGAAGGACAGTCTCCGGTTGACCTCGAAGAAGTGGAAGTGCGAGCTGACGCTGATCGGCACCGTGGCGGTGTTCGTCACGGTCACGGTCACGGTCTCGCGGAGCCGCGGCACCGGAGCATCCCCGGCCAAGATCGCGCCGGGCGCCTCCTCGGCGAGGCTCACGCCATGGATCGGTTCGTCGACCACCACCAGCCGGGTGCCGTCATCGAAAACGGCCTCGACGGCGACCTCGGTGAGCACATCCGCCACGCCGGGTAGCACATCGGCTGCGGTGAGGACGGTGCGGCCGACGCTGACCGCTTCGGCGAGCCGGGCGCCATCACGCGCCGCCTCGCACACCGCGTCGGCGATGAGCGCGGTGGCCTCCGGCACGTTCAGCCGAAGCCCGCGCGCGCGGCGAGCCCGGGCAAGTTCGGCCGCCGTGAACAGCAGCAGCCGATCGCGCTCACTGGGGGTCAAGCGCATCGCGGCTTCCCTCCACCTGCGGCCAACGCCGCATCCTCGTCGTTATCGATTTGTGTAGCAGGCATCTGGTTTTACCTCACCAAGCTCTAGTCCACCAGCGATACCTGTGGCATACTAGCGGCGTCGCGCTGATATTCTACCTCATCCGGTGATTACCAGGATCGGAGCTAGTAAGTGGCTGATGACCAGAACCTCGCCCCAGTCGCAATGGATCACTTTCCTCCGCTGGGTGCGACCATGGCCGAAGTCGAGGCGATGCTTGACGGCCTTCGCGCACAAGATCCAGACGTACGCCGGGGAAGGTTCGGCATGTTCTCGCTGCGCGGGAATGCCGACATCCAAGATGTGGCGCACCGAGGATACGAACGGTTCTTCAGCTACAATGGCCTATTTGCTCGCATGTTGCCGAGCATCGGCCTGATGCAGCAAGAACTGCTGTCCGGTTGGGCTTCTCTATTGTCCACGACCCCCGAATGCGGCGTGCTGACCTCGGGTGGAACGGACAGCCTTTTCAACGCGGTGCACTCCATGCGAGAGTGGGCACGAGAGCATCGGCCGGGAGTGGAACCCGAGATAATCGCGCCGTTCTCCGCGCACGCTTCTTTCACGAAGGCGTGCCATTACCTGGGCGTCCGGCTTGTGCGAGTTCCTCTGGATGGGGAGTACCGCGTCGACCTGGAGGCGATGGAGGCCGCCATCACCGACAGCACGGTGGGGCTGATCGCCTCTGCGCCGGCGTGGCCGCATGGCGTGTTCGACCCGATCGGCAAGGTCGCGGCGCTGGCCAGAAAACGCGACCTATGGCTGCACGTCGACGCCTGCGTCGGTGGCTGCCTCACTCCTTTCGTGCGAGAGCTCGGATATGCGGTGCCTGAATTCGCATTCGAGCACGAGGGGGTCTGTTCGGTCAGCCTGGACCTGCACAAATATGGATACGCACCCAAACCGTGCTCGGCTTTGTTCTACGCCGACGAGGAGCGCAGGCGCTACCAAGGATTCGCCACCGAGGAGTGGTCGAACGGTCCGTACAAGACGGATGCCTTCGTCGGATCGCGCCCAGGGGGAGCGGTAGCGGGGGCTTGGGCAGTGATGCGTTTCCTTGGCCACGAGGGATACCTGCGTACGGCCCAGAGAACGATGTCGGTGCGTGATCAGATCCTGGCCGCCATCGAGCAGATCCCCGAACTTCATTCGGTCGGAAGCGAGCTCTCGCTCGTGACGATCGGGTCAGCCGAACTCGACATCAAGGTGGTCGGGCAGGGTCTGGCCAGTCGCGGCTGGTCGCTGTTCGGTGTCAGGCACCCGGAGTTGCTCCACCTGACGTGCGACGCGGTCGATGACGAACTGGTGGCCGAGTTCATCGCCGACCTGGTCGACGTCACCCGTCGCGTCTCGGGCGGAGAACTGAACGAGCGCGGCGACCTCAGATACACCTGACAGAACCATCTCAAGGTCAGGCCGAAACGACTCGGCCTGCCGACGAGCAGCATGCTTTTAGCGAGTGGAGGCATTCACATGTTTGACGATCGAACAAGGGGCGTCGCGGAGACGGCCTCGCCCGGTGACAAGGGAATCACTCGCCGAGCAATGCTGTTCAGGCTGGGCGCCGGCGGGCTCGCGGTTGCCGGTCTACCGGCGCTGCTCACGGCGTGCGGTGAAGGATCGGGATCCGGCGAGGCCAAGAAGCACACCTTGCGCATCGGCCTGACCTCCGAGATGGATTCGCTCAACCCCTTCGTGCAACAGAGCGCCGCCGCCGTCATCGCGACGCACCTCATGTTTCCCACGTTGACACGTCAGGAAGGCAGTGAATTCACCCTCACACCTGATCTGGCGGAGAGATACGCGGTCAGCGACGACGGCAAGAAGATCACCTTCACGCTCCGCACCAACGGCAAGTGGTCAGACGCCAAGCCGATCACCGCGGAGGATGTCGAATTCACGATCAACACCCTCGTGCGCCTGAAGAGTTCGGCCGCCGCGCTGCTCGCTCAGTACGTCGTGGGGATCACCGAGGCGGTCGCCGAGGATGCCAAGACACTCGTCGTGACCTACAGCAAGCCGATCGCGAATGCGCTGGCACTGCTCTCCCGCGTGGTGATCCTGCCCAAGCATGTGTGGACGGCCCCGGCAGCCGGGGACGGTGCCGGCTTGAAGAGCTTCACGTTCAACGAGAAGGTCGTGTGCGGCGGGCAGTTCGTCCTGGAGAAGTACACGCCGAAGCAGATCGTCCTGCTCAAAGAGCACCGGGATTGGTACGGCGCCAAGCAGTCGATCACCACCCTCGGCTTCCTGACTTTCGGTTCGCCGGACGCGATGCTCAAAGCGCTGGAAACCAGTCAGATCGATGCGGTGGCTCTGCTTTCGCCCAGCGCGGTAGGGGCCGGCGTGGACAAGCTGCGGACCAAGAACATCAAGGTCGAGCAAGCGCCCGGGTTCGTCATGAACAACCTGTACTTCAACGTCAATCCCAAGAAGACGAAACATCGAGAACTGCTCGATCCGAAGGTACGGAAGGCGTTGTCGCTGGCGATCGATCGCGAACGCATCGTGAAGGTGGTGCTGTTCGAGATGGGCCGGCCGGGCAGCTCACTCGTCTATCCGGCAATGGGGGACTGGCATGACTCGAGCATCACGCCCGACCCCTTCGATGTCGCGGCGGCGAACAGCATCCTGGACGACCTCGGCTACAAGCGTGGGCCCGACGGAATTCGTATCGCCAACTCGGAGCCGATGTCCTACACCGTCAACCTCGCCAGCGGGCTCGCGGGCGGCAGCCGGATCGTGCAGATCATCAGCAGCGGCTGGGAGCAGGTCGGGGTGAAGGTGACCTCCCGCACACTCGACGCGAGCGCGATGATCGACGCCATCAGCGCACCCGATGGCAAGTACCTCACCAACGATGTGGCCGTCTGGGGCTTCTTACCGGCTTCCCCGGACCCATCAGCGGTGCTCGATCACTTCATAACGGACTCGATCGGCGGCTTCAACAACTGTCATTACAGCGATCCCGAATATGACCGTCTCTACGTCGAGCAGAACGCCACGCTCGACGCGGCGGCTCGCCGGGAGAAGGTGTATCAGATGCAGCGCAGGTTCTTCGACGCCCGTGCGATGCTCGCCCTGTGCTACGTCGACGCGCTCTCGGCCTCGGGCTCGAAGTTCACCGGCTACCACATGTCCGGCTTCGGGCCGTTCAACGCGATCTCGCGCGATCAGTTCACTGACATCCGCCCAGCGTAGGCGTGGGCACCAGTGACGACTATGGGCAGCGCGATCGTACGCCGCATCCTGAGTGCGGCGGTGCTGGTCTGGGCAGCGATCACGTTCAACTTCTTCCTCTTCCGCCTGGCCCCTGGAAACCCCACCGCGCAACTCAGCCGCGTCCCGCAAGGCAGCGTCGCCCTCCAGGAGCAGCTCAATCGCGAGTTCGGGCTCGATCGCCCGATCCTCGTGCAGTATTTCCGCTATCTGGAACAACTGGCCCAAGGCAACCTGGGTGTCTCCTTCGTCAACAAGCAGCCGGTCCGCGGCAACCTCGTGGAGGCCATCGGCAACACGTTGCCGATGGTCGCGCTCGGAGTTCTGCTGGCGGTCGTCATCGGCATCACGCTTGGCGTCCTGGCCGGCTCACACCGCGGCGGGCCGCTGGACCACGCCTCGGTCGGGTTCGCGACGTTCATGTACTCGCTGCCGGCCCAGTGGATAGGGCTGGTTCTGTTGTTCCTGCTGTCGGGCTGGTTGCCCGCCGGGGGAATGACCGACGAATTCCTCATCGACCCCTCGCTGGGCGAGCGGATCGCCGATGTCGCGGCTCATATGGTCCTTCCATCACTGACCATGGCTCTGGTCATGTTCGGCCAGTACGTGCTCGTCACGCGTTCGTCGGTGGTCGAGACACTGAGTGACGACTATGTCCGCACCGCGAGAGCCAAAGGCTTCGGTCCGGGATACATCGTTCGCCGTCACGTCTTCCGCAACGCGCTGTTGCCGACCGTCGCCCTGATCGGGCTCTCGGTGGGCGCGATGGTCGGTGGCGCGATCCTCGTCGAGGTGGTCTTCTCGTGGCCCGGGATCGGGCGCACGATCTACGACTCCATCGTCGCGCGTGACTATCCGATGATGCAGGGAGCATTCCTCGTGTTCACCGTCTCGGTCGTGCTTTCCAACTTGCTGGCCGATGCCACGTACGGACTTCTCGACCCGAGGGTGCGCAGGACAGGAGGGTCACGTTGACCGAGAGTCTTGCCGTTCGCACGGCACACGGCGCACGGCGCGGCGATGCCCTCTGGCGCGGAGTGCGGCGGAACCCGGGCCTCGGCCTCGGGATAGCGGTGCTGCTCGCACTGGGAGTGATCGCCACCCTGGCGCCGCTGATCTTCCCGGCCGGGTCAGGGCTCCAGGTGGGGGAGTCGTACGCCGCCCCGTCGAGTGGACACCTCCTGGGCCTGGACGACGGGGGCGCCGACGTGTTGGCTGAGCTGACCTGGGGTGCGCGGATCTCTCTTCTGGTCGGCGTCTGCGCGGGGGCCATCACCGTCCTGGTCGGCGGACTGGTCGGTCTCCTCAGCGGTTACTTCGGCGGTTGGCTCGAGCAGATGCTGATGCGGGTCACCGACTTCTTCATCGTGATCCCGGTGCTTCCGGTGATGATCATCATCGCAGCGCTGTACGGCACCCGGCTGGTCAACACCATCCTCATCATCGGGTTGTTGTCGTGGCAGAGCACCGCGCGGGTCGTGCGGGCACAAGCCAAGAGTGTGCGTGAGCGCTTGTTCGTCCGGCGAGCGCGGGCGATGGGCGCCGGCCACGCACGTACGCTCCTACGGCACGTGCTGCCGCAAGTCGGCCCGTTGCTCGCGGCGAGCACCGCACTCGCCATCGGGCACGCGATCTTCTTCGAGGCCGCGCTCCGCTTCTTGGGGTTGGCCGACAGCAACACCACCTCGTGGGGTCAGATGATCGCCGACGCGTTCCAGCGTGGAGCGACGAACGCGGGAGCTTGGTGGGTGTTGCTGCCCCCGGGCCTGGCCATCGGGCTCGTGGTGCTCATGACGACAGTGCTGGGAAGACGGCTCGAACAGCACATGAATCCGCGGCTGGAAGTGTCCCATCTGGGTCTGCGGTCGTTCCGCAGACAGCACGCTGCAGGGAGATCACGGTGACTGCGCCTTGCTTGGAAGTCAGGGGTCTGAACGTCTGGCTGCGTTCCGGGGAGCGTGACCTGCACTTGGTCAGGGACGTCTCCTTCACAGTGCGGAGCGGCGAACGGTTCGGCCTGATCGGTGAGTCCGGCTGCGGCAAGACGACAACGCTCATGGCACTCATGGGACTCCTGTCCGACCGGGCTTCGGTGGCCGGCGACGTTCTGGTCGACGGGGTGGACATCCTGGGCGACGGGGAGCGGGACGTCCGTGCGCACCGCTGGCGGGACATCGCCGTCGTGTTCCAGAGCGCGATGAACGCCCTCAACCCTGTCCAAACGGTCGGCCGGCAGATTGCCGAGGCCGCGGGCCGGATGGTCGGTGGATCCGAGGTGCCCGTGAGGCGCCGCGTCTCAGACGTGCTCGAGCTGGTGGGCCTCCGCGCAGAGGTCGCCGAACGCTATCCACATGAGCTGTCCGGCGGCATGCGCCAGCGCGTGGCGATCGCCATGGCGGTGGTGTGCGAACCCCGGGTGTTGCTGGCCGACGAGCCGACGACAGCGCTCGACGTGATCGTGCAAGCGCAGGTGCTCACGGCTCTCGAACGCGCCTGCGCCGAGCTCGGCGCGGCACTCGTCCTCGTGTCGCACGACATGGGCGTGATAGGCGAGGTCTGTGACCGGGCCGCGGTGATGTACGCCGGCGAGGTGGTCGAGACCGCAGAGATCGACACCCTCTACCACGACCCCGCGCATCCGTACACCCAGCTCTTGATCGCGGCAAGCCCCAGCCTCGCGCATCGCGACCGGGAGCTCGTGTCGATCGCGGGAACTCCTCCCGCGGCCGGCGTGGCGGTCCCCGGCTGCGGCTTCGTGGCCCGATGTCCGCGCCACTTCGGCCCCTGCGCCTCCTCGGCTCCGCATGTCTGGCCCGTCGGTTCCGGCATGCAACGAGTTCGCTGTCATCTGTACGACTCGGCGTCCAAGGTCCGGCCGTGATGACCAAGACCCCAGCGCTTGAGATCGACGGGCTGACCGTGCGATACGGGGCCAAGCAGGTCGTGGACGGGCTCTCCATGACGGTCCGCGGCGGTGAGCTGGTGGCTGTGGTCGGCGAGTCGGGCTGCGGGAAGACCTCGACCGCACTCGCATCCGTGGGACTCGTCAGACCTGCGGCCGGCACGGTGAGGGTGGCGGGTGCCGACCTGGTCCAGGCTCGCGGACGCGGTCGCCGTGGGATTCTCCGCTCGATCCAACTGATCTGCCAAGATCCCTACGAGGCCCTGGACCCGCGTTGCACGGTCGGTGAGGTGGTGGCCGAACCCCTGCTCGTCCACCGAGTCGGCGGAAGTGCGCCGGCCCGGCGCGCTCTGGTGATCGAGGCCTTGGCGCGTGCCGGGATCCCGAACGCCGAGACGTACTTGGACCGCTACCCGCACGAACTGTCGGGCGGCCAGCTGCAACGGGTGGCGATCGCGGCGGCGATCGTCCTGCATCCGCTGGTGCTGATCGCCGACGAGCCGGTGTCGATGCTCGATGTGTCTCTGCGCGCCGGAGTGCTCCGCCTGTTCGCGGACCTCCGCGACGCCGGCCTGGCGATCCTGATGATCACCCATGACCTCGTCACCGCCGCGCAGTACGCAGATCGCGTCGCGGTCATGTATGCCGGGAGGCTCGTGGAGGAAGGCAGTCCCGAGGCGGTTCTCCGTTCGCCGACGCACCCTTACACCCGAGCTCTGCTGGCGGCGGTGCCGAACCCGGACCGGTCACGAGACGTGGCTCGTCCGATCCTTCCAGGCGAGCCGCCGGACCTTCTCGACCTCCCTTCGGGTTGCCGCTTCCGCCCGCGGTGTCCGCTGGCGCAGGAATCCTGCGCGCAGACGGATCCGACGCTCGAGACGCTGACACCCGAACGGGTCGCGGACGCTCACCGGGTCGCCTGCATCCGTGCTTTCGAGCTGGACCACGCTCCGCCGGGTGACGTGCCGCTCACGCGGGCCGGATCGTCGGTCGAGGTACCCGTCGCGCAGGACGGCGGCAGGCCTGACTAGGTCCGCCGTCTCCTGTCGTCGGAGGCACCACACCCATTGCCGGCCACGAGATCGCGACCTTGAGGAGGTGGACGGTGACCGAGGGACCGCTTCCCCGCCATGACCATTACATCGCCGGATCGAGGCACGCGCCGAACCGCGGCGACTACTTCGAGAGCGTGAACCCGACGACGGGCCGCGCGTGCTACTACGCCGCTCGTGGTGACGCCGTCGACGCGGATGCCGCCGTCCGGGCCGCCCACGCCGCGTTCCACGACCCGGCGTGGCGCGACGTCACACAGACCAAGCGAGGCGCGCTGCTGCGGCGGCTGGCGGAACTCATCGCTGAGCACGGTGAGGATCTGGCCCGAACCGAGACGCTCGACAACGGCAAGCTGCTCACCGAGATGCGGGCGCAACTCGCCAGTCTGCCCGAGTACTTCCACTACTACGCCGGACTCGCCGACAAGATCCACGGTGAGACCATTCCAGGTTCGCACCGTGACATCCTCAACTACACCTTGCGCGAGCCCCTGGGGGTCGTGGTCGCGATCACGCCATGGAACTCGCCACTGCTGCTCACGGCCACCAAGCTCGCTCCCGCTCTCGCCTCGGGTAACACCGTGGTGGTCAAGCCATCCGAGCACACGTCGGCTTCCTTGCTGCAGCTGGCGCCGTTGTTCGCCGAAGCCGGGTTCCCGCCCGGCGTCGTCAACGTGGTGACCGGGCACGGCGACGAGGCCGGCAGGGCGCTGGTCGAGCATCCGCTGGTCGCCAAGGTGTCCTTCACCGGCAGCTCTGAGACCGGGTCGGCGATCGCCGGGAGCTGCGGGCTCCGCTTCGTGGGCACCACCCTCGAGCTGGGCGGTAAGTCGCCCAACATCGTCTTCGCCGATGCCGACATCGACAACGCGTCCGTCGGCATCGTGGCGGGCGTCTTCGCGGCGGCCGGCCAGACCTGTGTCGCGGGCAGCAGGGTGTTCGCGCAACGCCCGGTCTACGACGAGATAGTCGAGCAGGTCCGCACGCGCGCCCAGGCGATCCGGCTCGGGGATCCGCTGGATCCCACGACGCAACTCGGGCCGCTCGCGACCGCCGGTCAGCGCAGCCGGGTGGAGAAGTACGTCGCGCTCGGTGTCGCCGAGGGAGCTCGCGTGGTCACCGGCGGAGGCCGAGCGTCGGTGGACGGCCTCGACGGGTTCTTCTTCGAGCCGACCGTCTTCGTCGACGCCGACAATGGCATGCGCGTGTGCCAGGAGGAGATCTTCGGTCCGGTCGTGGCGATCATGCCGTTCGACACCGAGGACGAGTTGCTCGCCCTGGCGAACGACACGGGTTTCGGCCTTGCGGCCGGAGTGTGGACCCGCGACCTGGCTCGCGCTCATCGGGTCGTGTCGCGGCTCGACGCCGGCACGGTGTGGGTCAACACCTATCGGTCGACGTCGCCGATGTCCCCACGGTCGGGCTTCAAGAACAGCGGCATGGGAATCGAGCAGGGCACGCACGTGATCGGTGAGTACACCCGGCTCAAGAGTGTCTGGATCAACACCGGCGAAGGTCCGGCGGACGACCCGTTCGTGCTCCGCGCGTGACTGGATTCCGGCGGCCATACTCTGCTAATATACTAATCGAATAACACCAGTATTCTACTAAGGTCGACTACCTGATTGGAGTTAGCAAGTGGAGGAATACCGGAACCCTGACGTCGTGGTCGTCGGCGCCGGGGCCGTTGGCACTGCGTGCGCCTTTCATCTGGCGGCGGCGGGGATGAGAGTCGTGGTCCTCGAACAGGATCGGGTGGCCGCCGGGTCCTCGACATGCGCGACTGGAGCGATGTACTCCATCTCCGCCGACTTCGACGACGTGGACTACTTACGCTGGGGCGTGCAGGGGCACTACTCGACGAAGGAGATCGTTCCCGTCGTCGAGGACCTCTCAGGAATCACCACTGGCTTCCAGTGCCGCCCGGCCCTCCGGCTGGCGATCGACGACGACGAAGAGGCGCAGGTCCGGGCCGACCTGACCTGGCAGTCGGAGGTCATGAACACCCGGTGGCTGACGCCGGACGAGGTGCGGTCGATCGAACCGCGGATCAGTCGCGAGGTCCGCGGCGCCGCCCTGGAGCCGGAGGCGATCCAGGTCCCGGCGGACCTTCTGTCGCAGGCTTTCATGCGATCGGCCGAGCGATTCGGCGCGACGCTCGTTTCCACGGTGGCGACGGGCCTGGAGTGGAGCGGCGGCCGAGTGACGGGCGTGCGTCACCGCCAAGGGACGATCTCCTGCGACACCGTTGTCCTTGCGATGGGCGCTTCGGCCGCCGTCGCGTCGGACTGGTTCGACTACCAGGTGCCGGTCCGGCCGCTTCGGGGCGAGCGGTTGATGCTGCGCTGGCCGTCCCCGCCGCTCCAGGTGCTGCTCTCGACTCCTCGTCGCGGTCATCTCATCAGCCGCCTGGACGGCTACCTCAGCATCGGGAGCACGGGCGGACGCGACTTCGATGACCGCGACAACTGGATCGTCGACCAGGGTGCCGCGATCGCCGAACCGCACCCGGCGCCAAGCCCCGAGGCGCGCGCCGAACTCCTGACACAGGCGACCGAGGTTCTGCCCACCATCGAGTTCGCCACGGTCGGGCAGCACATCACGGGTATCCGGCCGCTCTCACGCGACGCCAGGCCGATCATCGGCCCGGTGCCGGGTTGCGAAGGGGTGCTCCTGGCCACCGGCCATACTCACCGAGGCATCCACTTGGCCGCGGTGACCGGCGAGCTGGTCCGCGACCTCGTCGTCCACGGGCGATGGCTGCGGACATCCTGTGACGCGAGTCTCCTCGATCCCGCACGGTTCCTCTCATGATCGCTTGTGCCGCCCGTCCCTGACCGGACGGGCGGTGACGGCGACGGCGACGACTGGAAGGCAGCAGATGAAATCTCCAGGCAACATGCTTCGCGCCGCAGTCGAGGGCTACGCGGGCGGGCGAAGCTACGCACCGGGCGAGACGCTCACCGTCCACTGCACCGCCGATGTGCCCTCCTTCGACATCGAGATCGCCCGCTGCGGGCGCACGCGTGAGGTCGTGTGGACAGCCAAGGGGATCGAGGGACACCGGCGTGAGATCCCCGCGGACGTGGGCGCGCGGGGATGCGGTTGGCCGGCCTCCTTCGAGCTCGTGCTGCCGTCGGACTGGCGGCCCGGCTATTACGAGGTGTCGTTCGAGTGGCCGGGCAAGGACGATCGCGGGCTCAACCTGCCGGCGTTCTTCGTCTTGCGCGCCTCGCCCGAGCGGCGTTCACCGATCCTGCTCCTGCTCACCGACACCACCTACAACGCGTACAACGACTGGAACCACAGCCTGAGTCTTTACACGGGCGGTGCGCGCGTGTCGTTCGAGCGGCCGTTCGCACCCGGCTTCCTGACGCGTCCACCTGACCTGCGACTGCGGGCAGCCACTGCGATGGGCACTTTCGACCCGGCGTTCCGCACGCAACGCGCGACGGTCGACGCGCATCGCCTGTCCGGGTGGTGTTACGGGGCCGGCTTCTACCAGTGGGAGCGGCCATTCATCACCTGGGCGGAGGAAGAGGGGATCGAGTTCGACTTCGCGGTGAGCTCGGACCTGGAGTTCCGGCCCGAGGTGCTCGACGGCCGGCAGTTGGTGGTGAGCGTCGGCCATGACGAGTACTGGTCATGGGCAATGCGCGACTCCATGGAGGAGTTCATCACCGGCGGCGGCAACGTCATGTTCCTGACCGGCAACGCCGTCTATTGGCAGGTGCGTTTCGAGGATGAGGGTCGCGTGATGGTCTCGTACAAGTACGCGGCACCACGAGAGGATCCGCTTCGCGGTACCGAACGGCAGAGTGGCATGTGGTCGGACAGCGTCGTGGGGCGGCCCGAGAACCACCTCACCGGCGTCAGCTTCACCCGGGGTGGCTATGTGCGCGCCGGCCACGGCGTCGCGCGTGGGCCGGGCGGCTACCTCGTCTGGCGGCCGGACCACTGGGTCTTCGAGGGCACGGACGTCCGCTACGGCGACTTGATCGGCGCCGAGCACGGCGTGGTCGGGTACGAGGCCGACGGCTGTGAGCTCACCTACGGTGAGGACGGGCTGCCGGTGCCGACGCACCGCGACGGCACGCCCGAGAGCTTCGAGATCCTCGCGACGTCGCCGGCGCGGCTCTGGGCGAATGAGGATCTGCCGCCTACGAACTCGGGGGTCGACGGCGACCTGTCCGACCTGGGATACACGCAGTGGCGTGTGTTCGGCGTCGACCCACGCATCACCCCGGAGTCGGAGATGGAGCCGCGAGTGCGTGCGCTCGGGCATGGAAACGCCGTCATGGGCGTGTACACGCGGGGCGGCACGGTCTTCACGACCGGCTGCACCGACTGGGTCCACGGCATCGAGGGCCGCGACCCGATCATCGTCGCCATCACTCGCAACCTGATGGCGCGGTTGGGTGGAGCGACTCGTTGGCCCGGCAGCGTCGAGGACGGCGCCGGCGAGGCTCGTGCGCCATCAGCCGAGGCGCAAGCGCCGCCCGGCCTCACAGCAGGCGCCGAGACGGGCTGAGGGTGGCTCCGTCGTGGGTCGATTGTCAGCAGCATTACCGAGAGCGATGCTGGTCACTATCAGCGATCAGCCGAACGGAGATGGTTCGGGAAATGAATTTCTCAACGGGGATGAGTTCTTTGGGTCTCGTGACCGGCGCGCGACGCGGTTGGCTGGGTTCCGGAGCGTCCGACAATGGCTGAGGCCGTGAACGATGTCCGCTCGCACCAGTTGGGCTTGCTGACTTCTTCCTCTGACCCGATTCTGATCGATTCGGTTGCCGAGGCTGGAATGGACTTTCTGTGGCTTGACGCCGAATACACCGGTCTGTCCGCCATCGCGGCCAGCCACGTCGTGCACCGGCTCTCCGGGCGCGGCGTGAGCACCCTGATCCGTGTTCCGACGATCGACCCGGACTCGCTCGTCACGTTCGCGAACATGGGCGTCGACGAGATCGTATTGCCACGCGTTCGCACCGTGGACCAGATACAACGCGCGTGGACGTGCCTGACCTATCCTCCCCGGGGAGAACGACCTCGACAGGTCATACCGGCCAGCGCGTGGGGCGCAAGATACGACAGGCAGCCCCAGATCAGCATGATCGTGGAAACGCTGGACGCGGTGCGGGCCTTGCCGCAGATTTTTGACACCAACCACCTCTCCAGCTATTGGATCGGCCACAAGGATCTGCTCGATGACTATGTCCGCGAGTTCGGCGACAAGGCGGGATTCGAGGACTTCGTCGGGGAGGTCGTGGAGACTTTCCGGCTGTCCGGAGTCAGCTTCGGCTGGGGAGTCCCCGAACCGGCTGAAGTCGAATCGGTGTGGACGGCCGGTGCCACGCGGTGCGCCTTGTACTGGGATCTGCACCTACCTCGCCACCTCGCACGGTCAGCCGCCTCCCGCCTTGAACGTCGCTAGCACGGCCGCCGCCCTTCGTCGTACGACCGGCGCAGACGCGGCATGGGTCAATGCGATCTCGTGATCGGGAGCAGGTCCAACCAGCGACGGCAGCCGCTCGTGATCACGTCTGAGTGACGAGTACAAGATCGCGAGCGGCCGCCGCGCTCATCGTTGAGGCTCGGCGCGTTCGGCGGTGCGTGGACGCGTGGATGACCGCGCTGTGGCGGCTCATCGGTCCCAGCGGGGCTCGGCGCTCTCGAGCACCCGCCCGTCGGCGGTGAAGATCAGATAGCGGTCGAAGTCGGCGGCGAACCAGCGGTCGTGGGTGACCGCCAGCACCGTGCCCTCGAACGCGGCCAGCCCCTGCTGCAGCGCCTCCGCGCTGGCCAGGTCGAGGTTGTCGGTGGGCTCGTCGAGCAGCAGCAGCGTCGCTCCCGACAGCTCCAGCAGCAGGATCTGCAGCCGTGCCTGCTGCCCGCCCGACAGCGTCTCGAACCGCTGGCCTCCGGCCGGGGCGAGCTCGTAGCGGGCCAGGGCGGCCATGGCGTCGTCGCGGGCCAGCCGGTGGTCGGTCATGACGATCTCGGCGACCGTGCGGCCGTGGAGGTCGGGGCGGGTATGGGTCTGGGCGAACAGACCGGCCGAGACCCGGGCGCCCAGCCGGGCCAGCCCGGTGTGCTCGATCGGCTCTCCGGCCAGCAGGCGCAGGAAGTGCGTTTTCCCGGTGCCGTTGAGCCCGAGCACCGCGACCCGTTCGCCGTACCAGATCTCGGTGTCGAAGGCGTCCAGCAGGCCCGTGAGCCGAAGCCGCTCGCAGACGACGGCGCGCTTGCCGGTGCGGCCGCCGCGCAGCCGGATCCGGATGTTCTGCCGGCGTGGGGGGCGCTCGGGCGGGCCGGCCTGCTCGAACCTGTCCAGCCGGGTGATCGCCGCCTGGTAGGCCGTGGCCAGCGCGTCGTTGCGGGTGGCGCGCTGGCGCAGCACGTGCACCAGGTCGCGCAGCCTGGCGTGCTCGTCGTCCCAGCGGCGGCGCAGCTCCTCCAGCCGCCGCGCGCGGTCCTGGCGCGCCCGCGCGTAGCCGGCGAAGCCGCCGCCGTGCACCCACACGCCGCGCGACTCGACGGTCACGATCCGGTCGGCCGTCTCGGCGAGCAGCCGCCGGTCGTGCGAGACCAGCAGCACGGTCTTGGCCGTGGCCCGCAGCTCGCGCTCCAGCCACTGCTTGGCCGGCACGTCCAGGTAGTTGTCGGGCTCGTCCAGCAGCAGGACCCGGTCGGGCCCGCGCAGCAGCGCGTGCAGCATGAGCCGCTTCTGCTCGCCGCCCGACAGCGTGCCGAGCGGCCGGTGCCTGACCTGCTCGTACGGCAGGCCGAGCGCCAGCGTGGCGCACACGTCCCAGACCACCTCCAGTTCGTAGCCGCCGGCGTCGGCGTAGTCGCTGATGGACTGCGCGTAGGCGAGCTGGGCCGGCTCGTCGTCACGCACGCCGATGGCCGCCTCGGCCCGGGCCAGCGTGGCGGCGGCCCGCCCGACCGGGCCCGGCGCGACGGCCAGCAGCAGGTCGGCGACCGTGCCCTGGCCCAGGAACTGCCGCATCACGCCGATCCCGCCGGACACGGCCACCCGTCCCGAGGCGGGCGCCAGCTCGCCGGCGATCAGCCGCAGCAGGGTGGTCTTGCCCGCGCCGTTCGGCCCGACCAGCGCCGCCTTGCCGCCGGCGCCGATCCTGAACGACACCCTGTCCAGCAGCGGCCGGCCGTCGGGCAGCAGGTACGTCAGCTCACTGACCTCGATATGGCTCACTGTTCTAGTACTAGACCATCGATCCGGTTCTCGTGCAGCGTATTTCCGTCGTATCAGACCGCGTTCCGCGTGCTCTGGGTGGTTGTGGGATCCGCTGAGAGGAGACAGATCATGCGCGGGATCAGGAAGGCCGTGGTCGCGGTCGCGCTCGTGGTGGTGGCGGCCGTGTCGGGGTGCAGGGTGCCGGTGGATCCACCGCCCGTCCGGCCTCCGGACCTGCCCGTGCCGAAGGTCGATGTCCCCGACGCGCGCCCGGGGCGCCTTCCCGATCTGCCCCTGCCCGATGTGGAGGTGCCCGACCAGAGCACACCCACGTACCGGTGAACGATCGAGGGTCGCGTCAGAACCGGCAGATCGGTATAAGTGGGACGTCTGGTTTCAACATCACTTAGCCCGACCACCCGCCAGGAGAACCATGCCCACCCGACCCCGCCTGCTTACGGCCGCCCTCACCCTCGCGTTACTCACCACCGGCGCCGTCTCCCTGCCCGCCTCGGCCGCCACGCCGCTCGCCTCGTCCGCCGCCGCGACCGAAGACGCCCTGCTGGCCAAGCTCAAGGCCATCCCCGGCCTGACCGTGATCTCCGAGACCCAGCCGAGCGGCTTCCGCTTCTTCGTCCTCACCCTCACCCAGCCGGTGGACCACCACCACCCCGGCAAGGGAACCTTCCAGCAGCGCTTCACCCTGCTGCACCGCGCCGACGACGCCCCCGTGGTGCTCTACACCGGCGGATACGGCCTGCCCGTCAACCCCGGCGCCTCCCAGACCGAGCCGACGCGGCTGCTCAGCGGCAACCAGGTCTCGGTCGAGCACCGGTTCTTCCGCAGCTCCCGGCCCGACCCGGCCGACTGGAGCACGCTCGACATCTGGCAGGAGGCGAGCGACGAGCACCGCATCGTCCAGGCGCTCAAAACCGTCTACTCCGGCAAGTGGATCCAGACGGGCGCCAGCAAGGGCGGCATGACCTCGGTCTACCACCGCCGCTTCTACCCCGGCGACGTCGACGGCGTGGTGGCCTACGTCGCCCCCAACGACCGGGTCAACCCCTCCGACGTCACCTACGACCGGTTCTTCGAGAACGTGAGCGACGCCTCCTGCCGCACCGCGCTGGAGAACGTCCAGAAGGAGGCGCTCAAGCGGCGCGACCGGCTCGTGCCGAGATTCGAAGCGGAGGCCGCGCAGAACGGCTACACCTTCACCCAGTCGCTCGGCAGCGCCGACCGGTCGTTCGAGATGACCGTCCTCGACTCGGTGTGGGCCTTCTGGCAGTACTCCAGCGAGAGCGCCTGCGCGGACGTGCCGCCCGCCACCGCCTCCGACGACGAGATCTACGACTGGATCGACGCCGTCGCCGGGTTCTCCTTCTACACCGACCAGGGCATCAGCTACTACGTCCCCTACTACTACCAGGCGGCCTCCCAGCTCGGCTGGCCTGAGCTCAAGTTCGAGCACCTGCGCGGCCTCACCCGCTACCCCAGGCTCTACCAGCCCAACTCCGTCATCCCCGCCGCGCTGCGCACCGGCCACGACCCGCGGCCCATGCTGGACGTCGACCACTGGGTGCGCGAGCAGTCGAGCCAGATGATGTTCGTCTACGGCGAGAACGACCCGTGGAGCGCGGAGCAGTTCACGCCCAGCCGTGATGACTCCTACCTGTACGTCGCCCCCGGAGCCAACCACGGGGCGAACATCTCCCGCCTGCCCGAGGCCGAGCGCCAGATGGCGACCGAGACCCTGCGGCGCTGGGCCGGAGTGACCGGCACCCAGGCGACCCAGCGCAGCGTGCCCTCCATCCCCGACGACGACATGCTGCCCGACCGGCACACCTTCTGATCCCCGGGCCCGCGTACCGGACCGTCGATCCGGTACGCGGCCGTAGGATCGGGCGCATGGCTGGCGAAAGCGTGTGGCTGCGACCGCGAAGGCAGGAGCGTCAGACGCTCACTCTCGACCGGATCGTCGCCGAGGCCGTGACCCTGCTCGACGCCGAAGGCGAGGCACGGCTGACGATGCGGCGCCTCGCCGAACGGCTCGACACCGGCTCCACCACCCTTTACTGGCACGTCAAGACCAAGGACGACGTGCTCGACCTGGCGCTGGACGCGGTGTTCGGCGAGGTGCCCCTGCCCGGCGGCCCCGCCGGGCCCGGCGGGGGGCGGGCCCGGGTGAGCGAGCTGGTCGGCGCCTGGCGGGCCGCCCTGCTGCGCCACCCGTGGTCCACCGGGCTGCTCGACCGCCCGATGATGGGGCCCAACGCGCTCAGCCGCACCGAGTTCCTCTACGCCACGCTGGCCGAGGCCGGGTTCGCCGGGCCCGACCTGCCCGCGGCCGCCTTCAGCCTGTCCACCTACGTCACCGGGTCGGCCACGATGCAGGCCCGCGAACGCGACGCCACCGCCGCCGCTCTGCGCGACCAGCTCCGGGCTCGGCTTGCCACCTATCCGACGCTGGCCGCCCACGGTCTTGACCACCACTGGGACGACACCTTCGCCCGTGGCCTCGGGTACCTGCTCGATGGGATGGCCTCCCAGGTTCGGTGACCACCCGACGCGTGGCTTCTGCGGCTTTGGTGGTTTTCAATGGGTGCCGTGGCTTTTTTGGGTGCCGTCGGTGCCGTGGCTGCCGTGGCTTTTTTGGGTGTCGTCGGTGTCGTGGGTTCCGTGGGTTCCGCGGGTTCCGTGGTTTCCGTGGTTTCCGTGGTTTCCGTGGGTTCCGCAGAGGCGGGTGGGCGTTCCGGCCGACCGCGATTGCCCGGGGTCTGGTGCTTTTGGCCTTCGGCCTTGTTGCGGGCGCGGGGGTAACTGGCACGGTCTTAAGTCGGCCGGAACGCACCCGCCTCCGCTTTTACGGCGCCCGACCGTCCTGGCTCGACCGCCGCAGAACGGGCTGGGGTCCGTCGCCTTCCTTCTCGCCGATGCTGAAGCATCCGCTTGCGTTTCTTTGTCCTGGTCGCCGTAGCTGAAGCTTTCACTTGCCGGCACAGTGCGGGCCAGGCGCCGTAGCTGTGGCCGGGCGCCGTAGTCGTGGCCGGCTTGTCATTCCCGCCGTGCACTTGGCCGACTATGGCCAGCGACGCGCCCGCTCGTGACGGTCGGCAGCAAAGGCACAGGTAGCTCTGCAGGCCACCGAGGGTCCGGGGTTGCGATCGCCCGCAATACAGCACTTCCTTTGCCATCGCCGCGTGAGGCGACGCCCGGCGCGGTAGCTCTTTGGGGCCTGAGGGAGCGGGGCGAGTGCTCCGGTCCTATTATGTAAACGCATTCGTTTGCGTTTGCTAAATGAGGTGAGGCCAGGTGCTGAAGATCCTGGGCAAGATCGGGTTACTCGTGCTTGCCCTCGCGGCCGGGACCGTCTGGTTGGTCGTCCTGCGACTGAAGAACGTCCCCGTGCCGCTGCTGGGGACCTACGGGCTGCTGCTGATCGGACTGGTGGCCGGGCTGCTGTGGCCGGGCGTGCTCGGCCGGCGGGTCACGCGGCGCCGGGTGCTGGCGTTCGCCGGCGTTCCGGTCGGCCTCGGCACGTTAGGGCTCTACCTGGCGGTCGTCTACTACGTCACGGACCTGCCGGTGCTGCTCACTATGGCTGCTGCGGTGGGCCTGGCCGGGGCGGCGTCCGCCCTGCTGCGTGGACGCCGGAGGGCCAGCGGCCAGGCCGCCCGGCAGACCAGGCGGGCCTTCCTGCTCGGCGGCGCAGGGCTGGTGCTGGGCGTGCTGAGCGTGCTGTCGGGTAGCCGGGCGGAACGGCAGCGCCGTGAGGTGCTGGCGCGGGGCGAGCAGGAGCGGCAGGCGGCTGTGCGCGCCCCGGGCGCGCGCCGGCGGATCGCCGATGGCACCGTGCGAGTGTTCCCGATCCACACCGGCGACACCATCGTCACCTACGGCCAGTTCTACGGCGGTCTGGACGGCTGGGAAGGGCTGAACGGCTACGTGCGCACTCTGGTCGACAAGGCGCAGATCGCGGTGCCCGTCTACGCCTACCTCATCGACCATCCCCGGCACGGCCTCATGCTGGTCGACACCGGCGTCAACTGGGAGCAGGCACACGATCATGATGGGTACTACGACATGACCTCGCGCCTGCTGACCGAGCGCGACGAGTACCGGATGAGCCCTGGGCAGGATCTGCGGGTCCACCTGGCCCGGCTCGGCTACGACGCCAAGGAGATCACCACCGTGTTCCTCACCCATGTCCACGACGACCATGCGGGAGGGCTGCGCTACGTGCCCCAGGCGACGGTGGTGCTGGATCGGCGCGACTGGGAGCACGGGGTGCTCTACCCGTACTCCTTCGACCTGGTCAAGGACAACCTCTCCTTCCCCGCCTTCGACTCCGGCGCCTTCGGCGCCTTCCCCGCCAGCCAGGACCACTTCGGC
Source organism: Nonomuraea sp. NPDC048916 (assembly GCF_040649575.1). Taxonomy (NCBI): domain Bacteria; kingdom Bacillati; phylum Actinomycetota; class Actinomycetes; order Streptosporangiales; family Streptosporangiaceae; genus Nonomuraea; species Nonomuraea sp. NPDC048916. The sequence continues at coordinate 130,400 of NZ_JBEZFS010000009.1, read as the reverse complement.
GACGGCAGCCTCGTCCTGCTGCCCACGCCGGGCCACTCGCCCGGCCACATGTGCGTGCTGCTGCGCCTGGACGCCGGCAGCGTGCTGTTCATGGGCGACACCCTCTACACGCTGCCCCACCTGGCCACAGGCCAGGTCCGGCAGATGACCATCGGCGGCACCGACACCATCCACCAGATCGAGGCCGCCCGGCGCATCCAGCGGTTGCTGGCCTCGGATCCCAGGGTCGTGCCGCTGTTCGCCCACGACAACACCCGCTACCAGTTCGACCTGGTCAATTCCGCGTTCACCAACGGGGCGCCCGGCGAGGCGGGGATGCGGGAGCTGCGCCGGCACATGCGGACCGTGCTCACCCCTGATGGGCGGCTGCGACCCGGGCACACTCCCCGCTTCGTCGCACCCGCCTCCGGGACGGGCTTGGGAACGGTGGAGTTCCGATGACCTCTACGCGGCGTACCCGGGGCAGGCCGCGCGACCCTGAGGCGGATGAGGCGATCATGAGGGCGGCGCTGGAGCTGTTCATGGAGCGCGGCCTGGAAGGCGCGAACTTCGAGCAGATCGCCAAACGCGCCGGCGTGGCCAAGGTGACCGTCTACCGGCGCTGGTCCTCGAAGGAGGAACTACTCACCCAGGCGATCGAACGAGCCCGCACCCTCGTCCCCGAGGCGGACATCTGGGCCACGGTGGACGCCGCGGCGCAGCCGGCCGACGAACGGCTCATGGACTCCTGGGTACGCACGTTCGGCGACGCCCGTTTCCGCGCGATCCTCGCCCAGCTCATCGGCTCCAGCATCACCCAGCCGTCGCTGCTGGACACCTACCGTGAGCAGTACATCCAGCCCCGCCGCCGCCTGATCCACACCGCGCTCGAACGCGCCCGCCACGACGGGCTCCTGGCTGAGGACGCCGACCTCGACATCGTGATCGACATGGTCGTCGGCGCGGCGATGTACCGCATGCTCATCGACCCGGACGCAACAGCCGACCCCGACGCCACACGCCAGTACCTGACGGCCGTCCTCCACCAAGCCGACCGGCTGCTGCGACACCCCGACGCGCAGCATCGACAGCATCGACAGGAAGAGAGGCGGGAACCCACATGACCGGATACATCGACGTCCAGCAACATGATCCCCGACGACTACGCGCGATGGCCGCGCGGGCACGGGGTGCACGCTCCCGGCGGCCGAGAGCCATCCCGGCAGGTTCGGGGCCTGGAAGATCGTCAAACGCGGGGTGTGAACTGGTTCAGGTCGTAGATGCCCAGCGTCTTTTCGATGTCGGCCACCTGCCCGACGATGCCGGTGAAGCCGGCCGCGCCGAAACGGCGGTGCTCCTCGTCTTCGAAGGTCTCGGCCATCTCGGTGAATTCCTTGGGCGGGATGACGTCCCGCATGGCGGGGAAGACCACGGTGTCCTCGCGGGCCTCGTGTGGCTCATACATGCCGATGAAGGCGGCCAGGTCGGCGACCAGGCCGCGACGGGCCTGCTGGGGAGTGGGTTGGGCGGTGGCGTCCAGGATGCGGCCAGTCAGGACACGTCCGCGCTGGTGCTGCTGGACCAGCACCGAGACAGTGTCGGTCAGCTTGCCGGCCTTGACCAGCCGCGGGAAGACGTATCGTTCTTCGAGCTGCTCGTGGTACTCCTCGATGAAGGTGCGGATGATGCCGGCCCCGGCGTGCAGGGGCTGCGCGGGCACCTGCTCGCCGGCGTTGATCCGCCGGATGCCCTCCCGATAGATCAACAGGATGCGTTTGAGGACCCCGTGCTCGCGCATGAGGTCTTCCGGTGGCGTGACCGGCACCTCGGGGGCCTCTTCCTGGCTGGGGGCAGGCGTGGGCTTCGCGGCGCTGCTGGCTTGTTGTGTGGTGCCGCATCCGGTCAGCACCGCCGAGCCACAGGCCAAGGCGACGGGAAAACCGAGCATCTCGCGGCGGCGCACGATCGGTGTTTCGCGGTCGGTCCTTGCTTCGTCCGTCACTTTGAGCCCCCGTCTCCCGGCCAGTCCGACGCGGTCCGGCTGGACGGCATCACGCCGGATGCCTGCCCGGTTGCCGGTGCTCTGACGCGATGACATGGGTAATGCTTGCCTCAGCCCCCCTGCTGAAGTTCGCCGTTTCTACCGAGATGCGGGCCAGTGCTCCGGCGTTCACGCCGGGGGTGAAGTCCCGTGCGGGAGTGCCCGCCAGGGCGCGAGCGCGCCTACACCCGCAGGTCAAACGGGACGTTGTTGTCGCTCGGTGGCCGAGCGGCTCACCCATGGGGTACATGGCGGCGGGATGCGGGGCCCCCGCGTAGAGGCGTTGCTCAGGATGTGGTGGCGGGCTGAAACAGTTCGATCAGGTTGCCGGCGGGGTCGGCGAGCAGGATTTGGCGTCCGCCGGGGCCGGTGACCACGTCGCTGTGGAACGGCAGGCCTGCGTCGCGCAGCCGGGCGATCTCGGTGTCCAGGTCGTCGACGACCAGGTGGATGCGGTTGCGGCCCGCGCCGGCGGCCTGCTCGGGGGTGGCGCGGGCGCCGGAACTGGTGGGTCCGGACAGCAACAAGCGCAGTGGCCCGCGTACTACGTCGGCGAAAGCGGGCGCAGCGCTGATGTTCAGGGTGAATCCGAGGTGAGTGGTGTAGAAGTCGATGGCTGCTTGGACGTCGTCGACGATGTAGCGGACGCTGGCGACCTGGTCGGCTGCTGTCATGGCTGGACCTCTCGGCGCGAGGTGGGGAAAAGGATGGGCTGCAGGTACCGGATGCGGGTGTCGATCTCCGCGGCGGTACGGTCGAAGGCGGGGTAGTTGTCCCGGGCGGTGTCGTCGCCGCTGGTGGCGGCTGGGTCGGGGATGCTCCAGTGCAGGCGTTGCGGGTGGTCGTCGAAGTCGGGGCAGACCTCGCGGACCTTGTCGCACAGGCTGATCACGTAGTCGAAGCGGCGGCCGGTCATCGTGCCCAGATGGCGCGGGCGCTGGTCGGCGATGTCGATGCGGTACTGCTGGCGCAGCACACGCACGGCGTCGGGGTGCAGGCGCGCCTTGGGGTGGCTGCCGGCGCTGGTCACCTCGGCGCGGCCGCCGATGCGGTGGCGCAGCAGGGCCTCGGCGATGGGTGAACGGGCGCTGTTACCGGTGCACATGAACAGCACAGAGGGTGCCGCCAAGGTTTCGGTCGCGGTTGTTTCGGCCGCGTTCGCCGGCTCGGCGGGGAGCAGACGCAGCGCGGGATGCAGGGCGCCGCCGGCGGCGGCCAGCGCGTGCGCACAGCGCTCCAGGTCCAGGTGGTAGTAGCTGTCGCGGCCGTCGAAGCTGCTGCGGCGGGCCCGGACCAGCCCGCCGGAGCGCAGCAGCCGCAGATGGTAGGAGATCAGGTTCTGTGGCTGGTCGATCAGGGTGACGAGTTCCCGCACGCGCAGATCGCTGCGCGCCAGTTCGCTCAGCAGCCGCCAACGCACCTCATGGGCCGCCAACCGGATGAACGGCGGCGGGACGGCTTGACCGGACAGCCCCATGCCCGCATGGTACATCAAACTGGTTTGATTGAACCGGCGTTCACGCGTGCGCTGACGCCACTACAGCAGGGCAGGCGCGAACGCACCGAATACCGAACTCGCCGCGCTGGTGCAGCAAGCCGGGCTCGCGGCGACCCGAGCGGAGGGCCTAACGGTGTGCATGCTCGACGGCTGGGGTCGTCCGACACCCCGCGCCGGCCGTCATGCCGTCCGCAGTGACTCCAGCAGGTGCGACAGCGCCGCCAATGTGGCGGTCACGTCGCCGGGGGCGGCGGTCTGCGCCAGCCACAGGGCCGCTTCGTTCATCGCTCCCGACAGCAGGCGGGTCAGCGGCGCGATCGGCTGGTCGGGGATCGTCCCGTTCTCGACGAGGTGGGTGAGCGCTTCGGCCAGGTGCTTGGCCGAGGCGTGCTCATCCATCGCCCGCCACTCGTTCCAGCCCAGCACCGCGGGCCCGTCGATCAACATGATCCGCTGGATCTCCGGATCGGCCCCCGCGGTCACGAAGGCCGCGCACCCAGCCTTGAATTGGAGCCACGGATCTCCCGCCGCCTCGGCCGCCGCGACCACCCGGGCGGCCACCTCCTGTTGCACCTCCTCGAGGACGGCGCGGAAGAGGTCGGACTTGCCCTCGAAATGGTGGTAGAGCGCCCCCTTGGTCACCCCGGACTCGCGCACGATCTCCGCCAGACCCACCGCGGTGTAGCCCTTGGCCGCGAACAGGCGCCTGCTCTCGGCGACCAGCGTCCGTCTGGTGTGTTCCCTCTGCTCCGCCCTGGTCACCGTGTCCCCACTTTGACATACCGATGGTACGCGAACTAGCGTACCCTCACATACCGACGGTATGCGAAAGGGAGAGCCATGGACCTGAGCAGCTTCTATCCGGTGATCTGCACGGCCCAGATGGCCGAGTCGAAGGACTTCTACGTGCGACTGCTCGGCTTCGAGGTGACGTTCGAGGCCGACTGGTATGTGAGCCTGCGCCGTGGCTCCTACGAGCTGGCGCTGCTCGACCACACTCATCCGACGTTGCCACAGGCCTACCGGCGACCGGTCGCGGGACTGTTGCTCAACGTCGAGGTGGCCGACGTCGACGCCGAGTGGGAGCGCCTGGTCGTCGGCGAGGGGCTGGCCCCGGAGTTGCCGCTGCGCGACGAGGAGTTCGGCCAGCGGCACTTCATCGTGCCGGACCCCAACGGCGTGCTGATCGACGTCATCACGCCGATCACCCCGTCCGAGGAGTACGCCGCGCAGTACACGTCCGTCTGAACGCCGGCACACTCCACTTTCAGGCAACAGCCAGAGGCAACCGTAAGGGCGCGATCACCATGATCATCAGGTTGCGACACAGGCACTCTAGAGCAAGCGCGAAAGCGGCAGTGGGGCCTTGGGCGCTTCCTTGGCGCCGAGAAATCCGCCGGCCCTGCGTCTCAAGGGCGAGGGGGTCCCTCCGTGATCTGCCGAAGGATGGACGTGTAGTCCTGGAAGGCGCTGCGCCCTTGGTCGGTCAGCGCCAGCCAGGTCCGGGGGCGTTTGCCGACGAAGCCCTTCTCCACCCGCACGTAGCCCGCCTTCTCCAGCGTGTGGATGTGCTTGGACAGCAGCGAGTCGCTGACCTCGATCGTGTCCCTCAGGAAGCGGAACTCGACCGTTTCCGCCGCCGCGAGCATCGCCATGATGGACAGCCGCACCGGAGCGTGGATGATCTCGTCGAGCGCGTGCCGGGGATGACTCACCGGTCACCTGTGGAGCGGAACATGCGCACCGCGCCATACAGCAGGGGTGCGCTCGCGATCAGTGCGACCAGCACACCGGCCACTCCCCACAGCGGCCCCGGGTCCCTTGGGTGCAGGAACATGTTGTAGACCGCCGCGACCACCGTCGTCCCCATGAACGCCCATGTGACGGAGAACGCGAGCCGGTACAGCAGCCGGTCGTAGACCCGCTGGCGGACGATGTAGACGCCGCCGGCCACGACAAGGGCGCCGATCGCCAAACCGGCGTAGTTCTTGACCGTTTCGGGGCCGAGCAGCGTGGCCAGCCAGTAGCCGGTGCTCCCGAGCCACATCGCCAGGAAGAAGCGCGCGCCCCGCCGGCTGGACTTCCGCACCGATTCCTGCGCGCGGTCCACTTCACGAAGAGCGGCATCCGCTGACAAGTCATCATGATCCGTCATGTTTCCCCCTACTCATCTACTTAACTCTTAAGAGAGTACTTAACTATCGTTCAAGTATCTAGGGGTGATCGGTAACCCTTGCCGGGCTCGGTGATCAGTTCGACCGGGGCCGCGCGGCTTCCCGCTGCCCACGTCGCAACCGTGGGTGGCTCAGATTTCCTTGACGAAGACGATGGCGTCGATCTGGTCGGTGGTGGCCGGGTCGAGGGCGAAGTACGTGTGGTCGGCCGGGACGCGGGGCGTCAGCCTCCGATCGAGGACCGCGGCGAGGCGGCCGGGATCGATGACGGCGCGGGCGTGGGGGAGGGTCGACAGGAGCCCTTCGAGGGTGTCGGAATGGGGGACGTCGGAGCCGCGGGCGCCAAAGGTGGTGGCGGCGAAGGCGTACTGGTCGCCCAGGCGGGTGCCGATGGCGGCGCCCGCGCTCCACCACTGGAGCGGCAGGCCGGCGAACTGCAAGTGACTCTTGTCGCGCTGCAGGTGCCGGTTGTGGGCGAAGGCGAGGGTGGGACCGCGACGGGCCTCGCGGCGGACGATGGCGTCGAGGTTGTCGGACATCATCGCATCGCGCAGGCACATGAGCGTGCCGACGCGGGTGGGTGCGGTGTCGGCCATGCCGGCGTGATAGCGCAGGAGCCCGGCGGCGGTGCGGGCGTGCAGGTCGGCGCGCCACCAGTCGTCGGGGGAGGTGGCGGCCGTCAGGTGGGGGGCATGCGCGGTGAGCAGCGCGCGCAGGTCGTCGGCGATCAGGGAGCCGCTGCAGGCGACGCTGCGGGAGTGGCGCGACCGGCTGACCGCGCGGGGCCTGGCGATGCTGGCGGGCGCGGCCGCGCTCGACACCTATCTGGGCACGCCATAGCCCGTCAGGCGTCGAAGCGGCGGCGGGAGGCCTCGATGTCCCCGAGGTACCGGCGGGTCCAGCCGCACATTCCATCGACCGTCGCTCGTAGGGCCTGGCCCGGCTCGGTGAGGGTGTACTCGACCCGCGGCGGCACAGTGGGGTGCACCCTCCGCTCGACCAGGCCGTTGCGCTCCAGCATGCGCAGGTTCTGGGTGAGCATCTTGTGGCTGATGCCCTCGATCTCGTTCCGCAACTCGCTGAAGCGCAGGGTGCCTTCACCGAGAAACTCGATGATCAGGAACGCCCACTTGTTGGCGACGTCCGAAAAGATCTCCCGCGCCAGAGAGTCCGCGCGCGCCAGGTCCGCGTCCTGGGGCGAACCCTTGAACTGCTTGGTCACCATGAGGTTCCCCAGTCACTGAAAAGTGCGTTCTTCCATGTCAGCCCACACTCTCCTACAGTTCCTGAGTAACCACAAGAGACCGAAAGTTCGGTGGAAGCGAGCCCACGGGCTCTCATGACAAGGAGGCAGGCAGCATGGCCATCACCCTGGTGAATCCCAGCGGATTGCCGGAAATCGATGTCTACCGGCAGGTGTCGATCGCGACCGGGTCGAAGTTGATCTTCATCGCCGGGCAGGTCGCCTGGGATGCCGATGGGGTCACGGTCGGCGAAGGTGACCTCGCCGCTCAGGTCGAGCAGTGCTACCTCAACATCGGCACCGCCCTGGCCGAGGTCGGTGGTTCCTTCGACGACGTGGCCAAACTGACCGTCTACGTCGTCGACTGGACCCCCGACAAGATGCCCCTGTTCTTGGAGGGCGTCACTCGGGCGGCCGCGAAGCTGGGGGTCACCCCGGTACCGCCGGGCACGCTGCTGGGCGTTGCGGCACTGGCCGCACCCGACCATCTGGTTGAGGTCGAAGCAACGGCGATCATCGACTGAACCGGTCTTCTTCGCCCGGCTGATCAGGATGGGGTGGCATCAGGCTGTTTCTCGCGTCGCCGGAGCAGCCAGCGGCGAGTCTCGTCGGCGCCCCAGACGATCAGGGGGAAGGGGACGACGAAGGCGAGCATGTCCGGTGTCAGGGCCGCGGTGCCCAGCAGGGCCTGGAAGGGAGGGGTGTAGATGAGGATGGCGGCCAGGACCAGCTCGAAGACGATGCCCCACAGCAGCAGGGGGTTGGAGGTGATGCCGACCGAACGCAGGGAGGCGCGTTCGGTGCGGGCGGCGAAGGCCGTGCCGATCTGACCGGTGATCATGCCGAGGAAGGTCATCGTGGTCGCCTGCTGGTAGGCGTGATGGAGCGGGGTGCCAGAACCGGTGGCATCGCCCGGATGCCAGCCGGCCCTGAGCAGCACGTAGAAGAACCCCGCCATGGACAGGACGGCACAGATCACGCCGAGGAACAACCAGGCACGCAGCAGCATCGAGGGGCGGATGACGCTTTCGGAACGGCTGCGGGGTGGGCGTCGCATGATGCCGGGCTCGGCGGGTTCGCGGCCGAGGGCCAGCGCGGGCAGGGTCTCGGTGCCGACGTCGAAGGCCAGCAGTTGCAGCACCGTGAGCGGGAGCGGCACGGCACCGCCGGCCAGGGCGAACACCAGGAACGGGGTGACCTCCGGAGTGGTGTGGGCGAAGATGTAGCAGATGAACTTGCGGATGTTGTCGTAGACCTGCCGGCCTGATCTGACCGCGGCGACGATGGTGGCGAAGTTGTCGTCGGTCAGCACCATCGTGGAGGCTTCGCGGGCGACGTCGGTGCCGGAGCGGCCCATCGCCACCCCGATGTCGGCACGACGCAGCGCGGGTGCGTCGTTGACCCCGTCGCCGGTCATCGCCACCACGTGCCCCTCGGCCCGCAGAGCGTCGGCGATCCGCAGCTTGGCTTCGGGCGAGCTACGGGCGAAGATCAGGTGACGGTGCTCACGCAGCAGCGCGTCGAGATCGTCCTCGCTCATCCTGTCGAGCTGCTCCCCGGTGACGACGGTGGGATCGTCGCCGCCGATGCCGACCTGCCTGGCGATCGCCGCAGCGGTCAGGGCGTGGTCACCGGTGACCACGATGATGCGGATGCCGGCGGCGTGGCAGTGCGCGACCGCGTCGGCGACCTCGGGGCGAGGTGGATCGTGCATGGCGACCAGCCCGAGGAAAGTCAGCTCGCATTCGGCGTCCTCGCGCCGTTGTGGCACCGGCTGCCCCGCATCGAGGCGGCGTGTCGTGACTGCGAGCACCCGCAGCCCTTGGCGGGCGTAGTCGTCGACTGCCTGCTCGATGTCGCGGAGCCGCGAAGGGGTGAGAGGCCGGATCTCGCCACCGCTTTCCATGGTCGCGGTGCAGTGCGGCAGGACCGCCTCGGGAGCTCCCTTGGTGTCCACCCACGTGCCGCCGTCACGCCGGTCGACGGTCGACATCCGCTTCAGCACCGGGTCGAAGTGGAACAGGCGCAGCCGCGTGGCGGGCCGTCCGGCCGCCTCTGCCCTCAGTTGGTCTGCGGCCTGCAGCATCGCCACCTCGGTGGGGTCGCCCGTCAAGGTGCCGGCGGCGTCGCGCTGGGCGTTGTTGCAGGCCACCATGACAACGACCAGTTCGCGCAGCGCCGCATCGCCGAGCCGGCCGTGCCCGGCCCCGCCACCGAGGTCGTACGCGCCGGCCGCGGTCCAGATCGTGGTGACGCGCATCCGGTTCTCGGTGAGCGTGCCGGTCTTGTCGGTGCAGATCACGCTCGTCGAGCCGAGTGTCTCCACCGCGCTCAGCCGCTTGACCACGGCCCCCTGCCGTACCAGGCCGCGTACACCCAGCGCCAGCGCCAGCGTGATCACCGGCAGCAGGCCCTCGGGCACGTTGCCCACCAGCAGGCCCACGGCGAACACGACCGCGTCGCCCAGCGGAAGGTGCGCACCGAAGGTCGCCAACGGAATGAACGCCACCCCGAACAGCACCGCGATCGCCGCGATCAGCCACGCCACCTTGCGGACCTGGCTCTCCAGCGGGCTTTCCTCCCGCTCGACGCGCTCCGACAGCGCCGCGATCCGCCCCAGCTCGGTACGCATCCCGGTGGCGAACACCACCGCCCGGGCCTCACCCTCGCTGCACATCGTCCCGGAGAACACCAGGTCACGGGCCCTCAGCATGGGCACCTTGGCGTCAACCAGCTCCGCGGAACGAAACACCGGCATCGCCTCGCCGGTCAGCATCGACAGATCCAGTTCGATGCCGCCCTCGATCAACCGGGCGTCAGCGGAGATACGGTCCCCCTCCTCGATCACCAGCACGTCACCGGGGACGAGCTCGACGGCCGGCACCATCTGCGGCCGTCCGTCACGCAGAACCTTCGCCTGCACCGGCAGATACGCGGCCAGCGCCTCGACCGCCCGCTCAGCCTGCACTTCCTGGGCGAACGCGAACGCCGCATTGATCACGACCACCACCACGATCGCCACAGCCACAGCGATGATCCCCGCCGCCCAGGCCAGGATCGCCGCCACCCACAGCAGCAACGCCAGCGGATGGGTGAACTGCCGCGCCAACTCCCGCGGCCACCGCCGGCCACCACGGCGACGAAGCTCATTGGGACCGAAGTGGACCAGCCGCCGCGCCGCCTCCCGAGACGACAGCCCCGACCGGGCACTGCGCAGATCACGAAGCAGCAGATCCAACCGCTCGGTCGGATCCACCCCCCGCTCCGGCACCGCCTCGTCCGCCCGGCTCATCATCCCCTCCCTCGCCATCAACGCCCACCTTGCTGCCGAAAAGCCTGCCAACGGCAAAGCGCATACAGGTGCCGGGCGGGAAGAAGTCGAACCACATCGTCGCCAGGAGCAGGCCGGCAAGGCGATCCCTTTCCAAGAAGCGACCCTGCACGGCCCCACTCCCACAGCTCCGCTATGCGATGACGTCCCAGCTCAACGCCCTACTCTTACCCAGCCACGACGCACAGACAGGCCACAGCAACGGCGCCCGGCCACAGCTACGGCGCCTGGCCCGCACTGTGCCGGCAAGTGAAGGCTTCAGCTACGGCGACCAGGACAAAGAAACGCAAGCGGATGCTTCAGCATCGGCGAGAAGGAAGGCGACGGACCCCAGCCCGTTCTGCGGCGGGCGAGACAGGACGGCCGGGCGCCGTAAAAGCGGAGGCGGGTGGGCGTTCCGGCCGACTTAAGACCGTGCCAGTTACCCCCGCGCCCGCAACAAGGCCGAAGGCCAAAAGCACCAGAGCCCAGGCAATCGCGGTCGGCCGGAACGCCCACCCGCCTCCGCGGCACCAACCAGAACCCCACCTTCACGGCACCCACAGAACCCCCGGCGCGGCACCAACTAGAACCCCGCTTTCACGGCACCCACAGAACCCCCGGCGCGGCACCCACGGAGACACCCGTCTGCGCAGGGGGGAGCGGCGCGTCGAACACCCCCGGGGACGGCGAGGTCCGGAGAGGCCGATCAGGGCCGGAGGAAGGCCTGGAGACGCTCCAGCGGCCAGGTGTTGATCACATCGTCGGTGGTCAGCCAGGCGCGCTGGGCGACGCCGACGCCGAAGCGCTGGTGGGCCAGGTGCGGGATCGCGTGGGAGTCGCTGTCGATGGAGAACTTGACCCCGTGGTGCCTGGCCAGCCGGACCAGATCGGACGGCAGATCGGAACGGTCGGGATAGGAGTCGATCTCCATCGCCGTGCCGGTGCGGGCCGCGGCGCGGAAGACGGCGTCCCAGTCGGCGTCGACCGGATCACGCTTGCCGATCTTGCGGGTGGTGGGGTGGCCGATGATGTCGACGTAGGGGTTTTCGCAGGCCGTGATGAAGCGGCGGGTCATCTCCTCGCGCGGCATGCCGAAGTGGGAGTGGACCGAGGCCACGCAGACGTCGAACCCGCGCAGGATCTCGGCCGGCCAGTCGACCGAGCCGTCGGGCGCGATGTTGAGCTCGGTGCCGTGCAGCAGGCGCATGCCGGGATAGGAGCCCTGGAGCCTCGCGATGCGCTCACGCTGCGCCAGCGCCTTGTCGAGGGTCATGCGCTGCATGGCCAGGTCGGGGGCGTGGTCGGTCACCGCGTAGTAGGAGTAGCCGCGGGCGGAGGCGGCCGCCACCATGTCCTCCAGGGAGGCGATGCCGTCGGTCAGGTCGGTGTGCGTGTGCAGGTCTCCGCGCAGGTCTTCGAGCCGGACCAGCTCGGGCAGCTCGCCGCGGAGCGCCGCGCGCACCTCGCCGCCGTCCTCGCGCAGCGGCGGCGGGACGTACTGCATGCCGAGCGCCGCGTAGATCTCCTCCTCGGACTCCGAGGCGATCACCCGCTCGCCCTCGAACAGGCCGTATTCGGAGAGCTTCCAGCCCTTCTTCACCGCGATCTCGCGGATCGCGACGTTGTGCTCCTTGGAGCCGGTGAAGTATTGCATCGCGGCGCCCCACGACTGAGCGGGCACCACGCGCAGGTCGACCTGGACCCCCGAGGTCGTGCGCACCGACGTCTTCTTGTCGCCGGCCGCGATGACCTCCGCGACGTAGGGCTGCGCGCGGAACTCCTCCATGATCGACTCGGGTGCCACGGCCAGGATGTCGACGTCGCCGATCGTGTCCTTCATCCGCCGCAGCGACCCGGCGTAGGCGACGCGCTCGGTCCGCAGCGACGCCATCACCTGCTCGGCCAGCGACATCGCGATGCCGATGTGCACCCGGCGGCCCGACTGCTCCAGCTGCTGGACGCCCTTGAGCAGGTTTGCCAGGGTCTTGGGGCCGAGGCCCTTGACGCCGTCGAGCCGCCCGGACGTGATGGCCTCGCCCAGCGCCACCGGAGAGTCGATGCCGTAGTCGTCGAACAGCATGATCGCGGTCTTCGGCCCCAGCGTCGGCACGCGCGTCAGCCGCCGCACCCCCTCGGGCACCCGCCCGCGCAGGTCGTCGAGCTGGCGGAAGCTCCCGCGCTGGAGGAACTCCTCCATCTTCTTCGCGATCGCCTCGCCGACGCCCGGCACGGCGCGCACGTCGGTCGCCGAGATGTCCTCGGGGAAGCCGGCGATCGCCTTGGCGGCCTTCTGGTAGCTGCGCACGCGGAACGCGTCGCCCCCGGTCAGTGCGAACAGCTCCGCGTATTCCTGGAGCGCCGCCGCCGCCTCCTCGTTTGCACGTGCCATGCGCACAGCTTAGAAGGCGGCACCGACACTTCACCCGGGCCGTACGTGTCAGAAGCGGACCTCGCGCGGCCGGTACGGCTCGGCGAGGAAGGCCAGTTCCTTGTCCGAGAGCGACACGTTCACGGCCGCCACCGCGTCGTCGACGTGGCCGTCACGGGTGGCGCCCACGATCGGCGCCGTGACCTCTGGCCGGGCCATCAGCCAGGCCAGCGCGATCTGGGCGGCGGGCAGGTTCCGCTCCCGCGCCAGCTGCGCGACCCGGTCCAGGACCAGCCGGTCGTTGTCGGCGTCGTACAGGAAGTCGATGCGCGCGTCGGAGCCGGCCCGGGTGGTGGACTCGGCCGCCCCGGCGCGGGCCAGGACGCCGCGGGCCAGCGGGCTCCACGGGATCACGCCCACGCCCTGGTCGGCGCAGAGCGGGAGCATCTCGCGCTCCTCCTCCCGGTAGAGCAGGTTGTAGTGCGGCTGCATGGACACGAACCTCGTCCAGCCGTGCTCGTCGGCGACGTGCTGCGCCTTGGCGAACTGCCACGCCCACATCGACGAGGCGCCCAGGTAGCGGGCCTTGCCCGCCTTGACCACGTCGTGCAGCGCCTCCATGGTCTCCTCGATGGGCGTCTCGTCGTCCCAGCGGTGGATCTGGTAGAGGTCCACGTAGTCGGTGCCGAGGCGGCGCAGGGAGGCGTCGATGGCGGCGAGGATGTGCTTGCGTGACAGGCCGCGGTCGTTGAGCCCCCTGCCCATCGGGAAATAGACCTTCGTGGCCAGCACGTAGTCCTCACGCCGGCGGAAGAGCTCGCGCAGCAGGTTGCCGGTCACGACCTCGCTCTGGCCGGCGCTGTAGACGTCGGCGGTGTCGAAGAAGGTCACGCCCGCCTCGACCGCCCGGCGGACGATCGGCTTCGCCCGCTCCTCGGGCAGCGCCCATTCCTGCTTGGCCGGATCGCCGTAGCTCATCATCCCGAGGCAGACGCGAGAAACTTTCAGTCCGGTGGCGCCCAATCGTGTGTAGTCCATAGGCGTAACTATATGTCTGGAATGTTCCAGATTGTGTTTCCCGGGTCCGTGTCCAAAGTTGGAAACGCGCTTTACATGGGCAGAGGGATCGGGTCGATTGGAGGAGTGTGGCGGACGTTCCGTTCTCGCGATGCGACGAGTCCGGTGGAGACGACCTCATATCGGGGGATGGGTGAAAGGAACAGGTAACCGGTTCGCGCTCGGATCGCGTTCCGTGGCCATTGTCCCCTTCTCTCCGCTGATGCTGGGCGGGCTCAGCCTGACGGCCGGGGTGCTGGCGCTGACGGTGCCGGTGCACCGGGGGCTGGCGGATTCGGGGTACGTATTCGCGGGTTCGGCGGTCCTGCTCGTCCTCCTGGCGGTGCACGCCCGGTTCGTGCTGGGAACGCTGGCCCGCAAGGGCGTCGGATGGTGGCTGGTCGCCGTCCAGGCGTGGCTGACGTACCTGCCGTTGCCTTTCGTCGGGCCGGCCTGGATACCCATGTCGGGGCTGCTGTCCGGGGCTCTGCTGCTGGTCGCCTACCGGACCCGGTCCTTCGTGCCGGCGGCCCTGGCGATGGCCTGCGGGCCGGTGCTCCTCGCGACCCACTCCGAGGCGCTGACCCACGCCGGCTGGGCGGTCACCGCCCCGCTACTCGGCCTGGTGGAGTTCGCCCTGATCACCCTGGCCGCGCAGGCCCACTGGCTGTCGGCCGCGCGCAGCGATGTGATCCACAGGGCGGTGGCGCTCGAACGCCGCCGCTTCACCAGGGATTTGCACGACCTGGTGGGCCACCGGCTCACCGTCCTGGTGCTGAAGACCCAGCTCATCCGGCGTCTCGTACACGAGCACGACGAGAAGGCGGGCCAGGAGGTGGACGAGACGCTGGCGCTGCTGCGCGCCCTGGCCTCGGACGTGCGGGCCGTCGCCCACGGCGGGCAGCGCTCCTCGCTGGAGACCGAGCTGAGCTCGGCGCGAGCCCTGCTGGAGTCGGTGGGGGTTCGCTGCCAGGTGCGGGTCTCGTGCCGCGACCTGCCGCGGGAGGTGGCGGTGGCGCTCACCCATACGCTGCGTGAGGGCGTGACCAACGTGCTGCGGCACGCCGCCGCCCGCGAGTGCGTGATCCAGCTGCTCGAACGGGACCGGGTCGTCAGCCTGTCGATCAGGAACGACGGCGTCTTGCCGCCGCGCCAGCCGAAGGACGGCGGGCAGGGGCTGGCCAACCTGACCGAACGGGTCGCGGTGCTCGGCGGCCGGTTGGAGACCGCGACGTTTCACGGAGGGCACTTCTCGTTCACGGTCCACATTCCGATAAATCAATAGTGACTGCTTAACGAAACCATTTATGAGAAACGCATATAGGCGATGAGTTCGGCACGCGACAATGCTGTTCCGTGTTACTAGACGAAATATTCGCGCGCCGCCAGTCTTCTCGTGTAGACCTCATCGGGAAGGCGCGTGATGGACCAGTATGAGCTGTACTGCCTCGCGGATCGTCATTTCTACGACACTCTTGAGCACAGTACGGCCGACGAGGCCGGCTTTCCCATTCTGCGCAGGCCGGCGCCCGACAACTGGTCATCTGAGGTCACCGACACCTGGTGCTATTACGCGCCCGGCGGGCAGCCGCCGATGCCCGCGCAGGGTTGGAAGATTCACGTGTCGGCCCGGCTCGACGACGCCGAGAAAGCGATAGCGGCCGTCTACGACTACTGCGTGCCCCGGGCGATCGCGTTCAAGTTCCTGCGCGGCCCGGCCGTCCTGGTCATGGTCAACTCCAAGGCCGCCTCGCGCGCCTCCAGCGGCAAGCTGATCACCATCTACCCGAGGGACGAGGCACAGCTCGAGCTCGTCCTGAAGGAGCTGCACGAGCTGCTGCGCGACATCCGGGGCCCCTACATCCTCAGCGACCTGCGCTACGGCGAGGGACCGCTGTTCGTCAGGTACGGCGGCTTCGCCGAGCGGCACTGCCTGTCCGGCGGCGAGCGGGTGCTGGCCCTCGAGGACGGCGCCGGACGGCTCGTCCCCGACGTGCGCGGCGCCACCTTCTCGGTGCCACCGTGGGCGACGCTGCCGGAGTTCCTGGAGCCGCACCTGGCCGCCCGCAACGCGGTCACCATGAGCGGCCTGCCGTACGAGATCGACACGGTGCTGCACTTCTCCAACGGCGGCGGCGTCTACCTCGCCCGTCACCTGCCCACCGGCGACCGGGTCGTGCTGAAGGAGGCCAGGCCGCACGCCGGCCTCGACGCCGCCGGCCGGGACGCGGTGACGCGACTGGCGCACGAGCGCGACATCCTGGAACGCCTGGCCGGCCTCGAGGCGGCGCCCGAGCTGCGCGACCACTTCACCGTCGGCGAGCACCACTTCCTCGTTCAGGAGTTCGTCGACGGCACCCCGCTGCAGCGGCGCCTGGTGCACCGTTACCCGCTCACCCGCGCGACCTGCACCGCCGACGACGTGGCCGACTACACTCGCTGGGCACTCGGCACGCTGGAGCGGGTGGACGCGGCCATCGAGGCGCTGCACGCACGCGGCGTCGTCTTCGGCGACCTGCACCCGGACAACATCCTGCTGACCGGGAGCGGCCGCGTGGTGCTGATCGACTACGAGGTCGCCACCCTGGTCGGCGACGGGGCGCGGGCGGCGCTGGCCCACCCGGCGTTCGTGGCGCCACCCGACCGGCAGGGGGTCGACGTCGACAGGTACGCGATGGCGTGCCTGCGGCTGGGCCTGTTCGCGCCGCAGTGCACGATCATGCTGCCGCTGGGCCCCGCGAAGGTCGCGCAGCTCGGCGAGCTGGTCGCGGACACCTTCCCTGGCACCCGAGACGTGGCGCGGACGGCCGCGGCCACCATCATGGGCCGCGACCGGGCCGAGGCGGAGGACATTCCGATGCCCGGCTCCTCGCCCTGGCCGCCGCTGCGCGCCGCGTTCCGCCGGGCCATCACGGCCGCCGCGACACCCGATCGCGACGATCGGCTGTTCCCCGGCGACGTGGCCCAGTTCCGGCCCGGCGGCGGCCTGAACCTCGCCCACGGCGCGGCCGGCGTCCTGTACGCGCTGGCGGTCAGCGGGGCCGGGCGCTTCCCCGAGTACGAGAGCTGGCTGCGCGAGCGGGCACTGCGCCCGCTCCAGGGATCGGGCCTCGGACTGTACGACGGGCTGCACGGCATCGCCCATGTCCTCGACCGGCTCGGGCACCGCGACGACGCGCTCGACCTGGTGGACATCTGCCTGCGCGAGAAGTGGGACGGGCTGGAGTCGGCGCTCCACTCCGGGCTGGCCGGGATCGGACTGAACCTGCTGCACCTCGGCGAGCCCGAGATGACGAAGGCCGCCCTGCGAGCCGTCGACATCTGCGCCGACCGGCTCGGTGGCCCCGGCGACGTGCCCGAGACCAGCGGCGGCGCCCATCCGAAGGCCGGGCTCATGTACGGCTCCAGCGGGCCCGCCCTGTTGTTCCTGCACGCCTACGAGCACACCGGCGACACGTCGCTGCTCGACCTGGCGGCCGTCGCGCTCCGGCAGGACCTGCGCAGGTGCCGGGTGGCCGAGGACGGCTCGCTCCAGGTGAACCAGGGCTGGCGGCTGCTTCCCTACCTGGACGAGGGCTCGGCCGGCATCGCGCTGGTGCTCGCCCGCTATCTGACCCACCGCGACGACCCGGCGCTCGCCGCCGCGCTCGCGGACCTGCTCAAGGCGGCCCGCTCGGGCTTCTTCGTGCAGCCGGGCCTGTTCACCGGCCGCGCAGGCATCATCGCCGCGCTCGCCGGGGTGCCGCCGGAGCCGGACACCGGCCAGGTGCTGGAGGCGCACGTCAAGGGCCTGTGCTGGCACGCGTTGTCGTACGGCGGTGGCCTGGCGTTTCCGGGCGACCAGCTGCTGCGGCTCTCCATGGATTTCGCGACTGGTTCGGCAGGTGTCCTCTTCGCCCTGAACACGGTGCTGGGCGAGAACCCGGGACACCTGCCGTTCCTGAAGGCCGCGCCTGCAGTGCGGCCTGTCACCCACGACTCCCGGAAGGAGGTGTAAGACCATGGTACTTCTCGACCTGCAAGGGCTCGAGACTCCGGCAAGCAGCGACGTCGCCAGCGGCGGCAGCACGCTTACGGCTCTCGGATGTCACTCCGGCAAGCCCAGCAACCTCAGTGTCGCTCTCTGCCACTGATCCGTGATGCCGATCCCCGCACCGCCCGAGAAGGCCGGTGCGGGGATCTTCAGACTTGACGCGAGGAGGCTCGGGGTGCTCGCCGGAGACCGGCTGGTCACGCACGCGGTACGGCGGAACGGGCCGTGGACCGCGATCCTGGCGGTCACGGCCGCCGGGGGCGCGGCCGGCGAGCTGGCCCTGCCGTACGTGGCCGGCCGGACCGTCGACGCGTTCGTCGCCGCCGAACCCGCGGCCGCGGAGTGGCTGGCCGGCTGCGCGGCGGTCGTCGCCTGTGTGGTGCTCTGCGAGAGCCTCGGTGTCTGGGCCGGCGGCGCGAGCGGGGCCTGCGCCGCCGCTCGGCTGCGTCTCAGGGTGCTGCGCCACGTGCTCGGCGCCGGCCCGGCCGTCACCCGCCGCTTTCCCGAGGGCGAGCTCGTCACCCGCGCCGGGCTGAACGCCGAGGAGGTCGGGCGGGCTCCCGAGTCGGTCACCGGGGCGCTCGCGCTGCTGGTGCCCACAGCCGGCGCGGTCGTGGCGCTCACCCTCATCGCTCCCGTGCTCACGCTGACCCTGCTCGCCGGCATCGTGCTCACCCTGCTCGTGCTCAACACCTTCCTGCGCGCGACCACCACGATCGCGGGCGGCTACCAGGAGGCGCAGGGCGAACTCGCGGCAGGTCTCGTCGAGGCGCTCGACGGGGCGCGCACGATCGCCGCCGCCGGAACCGCCGGCCGGGAGGCGCTGCGCGTGCTGCGGCCGCTGCCCCGGCTGCGCCTGCACGGCATGCGGCTGTGGCGCGCCAACGCGACGGCGGGGGTGCGCGCCGGACTTGTCGTGCCGCTGGTGGAGGTGGCCGTGCTGGTGGTCGGCGGCTTCATGCTGGCCGCGGGCGCCCTCACGGTGGGCGAGCTGTACGCCGCCGCCAGGTACGCGGTGCTCGGCGCCGCCCTGAGCGGCGCCCTCGGTTTCGTCGGCGGCCTGGCCAGGGCGCGGGCCGCGGCCGGGCGGGTGGCCGAGGTGCTCGCCGTGCCCCGGCCCCGCCACGGGACCCGGACCCTGCCGCCCGGGACGGGCACCGTGGAGTTCCGCGACGTGACGGCCGCCGACCTGAGCGTGCCGGAACTGGTGATCCCCGGCGGCTCGGTCACGGCCGTGATAGGGCGGTCCGGGTCGGGCAAGTCGCTGCTCGCGGCGCTCGCGGCCCGGCTGGCCGACCCCGACGGCGGCACGGTCCTGCTCGACGGGGTCCCGCTGCCCGAACTGGCCCGCGACGAGCTCAGGCGCGCCGTCGGCTACGCCTTCGAACGTCCCGTCCTGGTCGGCGCCACGATCGCCGACGCCATAGCCCTCGGCGACGGGCCCGGTGTCGTGCGGTCGGTTGGCGTCGAGCTCGACGCGGTGGAGGTGGCGGCGGGGGCGGCGCGCGCCGACGGGTTCGTCAGGCGGCTGCCGCACGGGTACGCCACCCGGACCGCGGACGCGCCGCTGTCCGGTGGCGAGCGCCAGCGGCTCGGCCTGGCCCGGGCCTTCGCCCAGGGAGAGCGCCTGCTGGTTCTCGACGACGCCACCTCCAGCCTCGACACCGTGACCGAACGCGAGGTCGGCCGCGCCCTCACCGCCGACCACGGCGGCCGTACCCGGCTGGTCGTCGCGCACCGCCTCGCCACGGCCGCCCGCGCCGATCAGGTCATCTGGCTGGAGGACGGCGCCGTACGCGGCCGGGGGCCGCACCGCGAGCTGTGGCGCGACCCCGCCTACCGGGCGGTCTTCCAGGTGGAGCAGCCATGAGGGCATTGCTGTGGCGCGCACTGCGACGCGAGCCGCGTCAGCTTGCCCGGATCTGCCTGTGGTCGGTGCTGGAGGCGGCGCCCGCCTTCCTCATCGGCCTCGCGGTCGCCCGGGCCATCGAGGACGGCTTCGCCGCGGCCCGGCCGGAGATCGGACTGGCCTGGCTGGCGGTGCTCGGCGTGGCCTGGCTGGTGGCCGCCGTGGCCGCCCGCCAGATCGTCCTCGCGGTGGCGGCCATCGCGGAGCCGTTCCGCGACGACCTGCTCGGCCACGTCGTCGGCGGAGCGGTCCGCCGCGCCGCGGCCACGCCCGGCGCGCGGCAGGACAGCGCCGCCGTCACCCGGGCCGGCCTCCAGGTCGAGCTGGCCAGGGACGCCTTCGCGGCCGTCGTCACCACCGTGCGGGGCTTCGCCTTCACCGTGGTGAGCGTGGTCCTGGGCCTGCTCACGCTCGCGCCGGGGGCCGCGACGCTGGTGTTGCCGCCGTTCGCGGCCGGGCTGGGCCTGTTCCTGGCGTCGCTGCCGCTCCTGGCACGGCGGCAGCGGGAGTTCCTGGTGGCCGACGAGCGGCTCGCCGAGGCGATGACCGCGATGGCCGGCGGGCTGCGCGACATCGTCGCGTGCGGCGCGGAGGAGCGCCAGGGCGCCCAGCTGGCCGCCCACGTGGACGCCCAGGCGTCCGCCGCACGTGCTCTGGCCAGGGTGACCGCCGTCCGCACCGCCGCGCTGGGCGTCGGCGGCCGGCTGCCCGTGGTGCTCGTGCTCGCCGGGACGCCCTGGCTGCTGAGCGGCGGTGCGGGCGCCGGAGTCGTCGTCGGCGCGCTGGCCTACGTCACCCAGTCGCTGGCGCCGGCCCTCGGCGGGCTGGTGCACGGCCTCGGGGTGAGCGGGGTCCAGCTCGCCGCGTCACTGGACCGGATCACCGCCGCCGCGCAGCCACCGCCCCCGCCCGCCGCCCGCCTCCGGCCCGAGTCCGCCGAGGTGCGCCTGCGGGAGGTCACCTTCGCGTACGGCCCGCACTCCGCCCCGGTCGTCGACGGCCTCTCGCTGTGCGTCGCCGAGGGCGAGCACCTGGCCGTCGTCGGGCCGAGCGGGGCCGGGAAGTCCACGCTGGCGGCCCTGATGAGCGGGCTGCTGCGCCCGGACACGGGGGAGGTGCTGGTCGGCGGCGTCCCCGCGGACCACGCCGAGCACGCCGCCCGGGTGCTCATTCCCCAGGAGGCGTACGTCTTCCGCGGCACCCTGCGCGAGAACCTCACCTACCTCCGTGCCTCGTCAGACGGCGAGGGCGGTGGCCAGGTCGGACATGAGGAGGCGGCCGAGGAGGCGGAGCTCGCGGCGGCGGTGCACGCCCTGGGAGCGGCCGATCTGGTGGCGGCCGTGGGCGGGTACGACGCCCGCCTCGACCCGGGCGCGCTGTCGGCGGGACAGCGGCAGCTCATCGCGCTGGTGCGCGCCTACCTGTCGCCCGCCCGCCTGGCCATCCTGGACGAGGCCACCTGCCACCTCGATCCCGCCGCCGAGGCGCGGGTGGAGAACGCCTTCGCCGCCCGCGGCGCCACGCTCGTCGTCGTCGCGCACCGGATCACCTCGGCCCGGCGCGCCGGCCGCATCCTGCTCATGGACGGCGGCCGGGTCCAGGCCGGCACCCACGACGAGCTCGTACGCACCGCATCCCTGTACGCCGACCTGGTCGGCCACTGGCAACCGGAGCCCGTGTCATGAGATATCCAGAGGCAAGGCGATCGCCACTCGTCGACAACCTGCACGGCCACCTCGTCCCCGACCCCTACCGCTGGCTGGAGAACCCCAGCGATCCCGCGACCCGAGCCTGGCAGGCCGCTCAGGACCGGCTGTGGCGCGACCGGGCGGCCGGGCTCCCGCTGCGCGAGCGGTTCGCGGCCCGCCTGGCCGAGCTGGCCGTCACAGGGCTGGTCACCCCGCCGGTGTGGCGGGGCGAGCATCGCTTCCACCTTTCCCAGTCCGCCGGGCAGGAGCATCCGGTGCTCTGCCTCGACGACGAGGTGATCCTCGATCCCATGCGGCTCGATCCCAGCGGCCTCACCACCCTCGACGACTGGCAGCCCGACCCGGACGGCCGGCGGCTCGCCTACCAGGTGTCCAGGCGCGGCGACGAGCGGGCCGACCTGTACGTCATGGACCTCGGCACCCGCCAGGTGGTCGACGGCCCGGTGGGCGGCTGCCGTTACTCCCCGGTCGCCTGGCTGCCGGGCGAGGCGGCGTTCCTCTACGTCCGTTTCCGCCAGGGCGTCTACCTGCACCGCCTCGGGCAGCCGGACGACGCCCAGGTCTTCACGCGCGGGGCGGTGCCGTACGGGCTGCGGATCGACGCCGGCCGCTGGCTGACCATCTCCGCGGGCACCCGGGCCGGGAACGACGTCTGGCTGGCCGACCTGTCCACCTGCTCCGCGCTGCGGCCCGGACTACGCGCCGTAAATGAGGAACTGGAGGCCAACACGGCAGCGGCCGTCGGCCACGACGGACGCGTCTACCTGCTGACCGACCACGGGGCGCCTCGGCGCAGGCTGTGCGTCGCCGACCCGGCGGCCCCCGCCGCCTGGAAGGAGCTGATCCCCGAGGATCCCGAGGCGGTGCTCGGCGCCTTCACCCTCCTCGACGGCGACCGGCTCCTGGTCACCCGGACCCGCCACGCCGTCGGCGAGATCGGCGTCCACGACGCCGTCACCGGGACGCGGCTGGCCACCGTGCCCCTGCCCGGCAGCGGGACCGTCACCTCGCTGACGTCCCGGCCGGACGGCGGCCACGAGGCGTGGTTCGGTTACACCGACGCCGTCACTCCCGCCGAGGTGTGGCGCTACGACGCGCGCCGCGAGCGGGCCGTCAGGTGGGCCGCGCCGCCCGGTCACGTGCCGCCGCCGCAGGTGGAGAGCCATCGCCTGGAGTACCGTTCCGCCGACGGCACCCTCGTGCGCATGGTCGTCTCCGCGCTTCCTGGGCGGAACGGGCCCCGGCCGGCGATCCTGACCGGTTACGGCGGGTTCGGGATGCCGCTCACGCCCGGTTACGCGGCCGACTCACGTGCCTGGATAGAGGCCGGCGGAGTTCTGGCGGTCGCCGGCCTGCGCGGCGGCGGCGAGGAGGGAGAGGCCTGGCACCGCGACGGCATGCTGGACCGCAAGCAGAACGTCTTCGACGACTTCATCGCCGCCGCTGAGAGACTCGTCGCGGACGGGTGGACGACGCCCGAGCAACTGGCCGTCTGGGGCGAGTCCAACGGCGGTCTGCTCGTCGGCGCGGCCGTGACCCAGCGACCCGGCCTGTTCGCCGCGGTCGTCTGCTCAGCGGGCCTGCTCGACATGGTCCGATACGAACGGTCCGGACTGGGGCCGTCCTGGACGGCCGAGTACGGCTCCGCCGACAGTCCCGAGCAGCTACGCTGGCTGCTCGCCTACTCGCCCTACCACCACGTCCGCGACGGGGTGGACTATCCGGCGACGCTGTTCACCGTCGCGGGGGCGGACTCCAGGGTCGACCCGATGCACGCCCGCAAGATGTGCGCCGCGCTGCAGCGGGCCACTTCGGGCGACCGGCCGATCCTGCTGCGGCACGAGCCCGACGTCGGCCACGGTGCCCGCGCGGCCAGCCGCTCCATCATGCTCGCCGCCGACATCCTGGCCTTCGTGGCCGACAGCACCGGCCTGACAGTACCGGCCTGACAGCACCGCGGCACCGGCCTGGGACCGGCCGGGGCCGGGCGTGTTCAGATCCAGCCCGACTCGCGGGCGATGCGAATGGCGTCGATGCGGCTGCGCGCGCCGAGCTTGGCCGTACTGCGATGCAGGTAGTTTCGGACCGTTCCTATGGACAGGAACAGCGAGGCGGCGATCTCCGACACCGACGCACCCTCGGCCGCCGCGCCGATCACGTCCAGCTCGCGCGCCGTCAGGGGCGCCTCGGGCGGGGTCATCGCGGCGATGGCGATCTCCGAGTCGATGACACGCTCCCCGGAGGCGACCCTGCGGATGGCGTCCGCCAGCTGATGGGGTGGCGCGTCCTTGGCCATGAACCCCCGCACGTGCGCGTCCAGCGCCCGCCGCAGCAGCCCGGGTGTGCCGACACCGGTGAGGATCAGGACCCCGCATCCGGGCAGATGGTCGTGCAGCTCGCCCGCGGCCATCAGGCCGTCCTTGCCGGGTAACGCGATGTCCAGCACCGCGACGTCCGGCTGGGTGGCACGTGCGGCGGCGAGAATGTGGTCACCCCTGCCCACCTCGGCGACGACCTCGATGTCCTCCTCGTATGCCAGCAAAGCCACGATCGCCCCGCGCACCAGATGCATGTCCTCAGCGAGCAGAGTTCGGATCACGGTTGTCCTCGCGGTCAGCCAGCAAATCCTTACCGATCACAGCAGCGTCAGGCCGCCGTCCACCGCCAGAACCTGCCCGGTGACGTAAGAAGCATGCCCAGAAAAGCGGGAAAAATCACCACGTTGGTGACTGTCCTGGCTGCCCATCGGCACCCGCACCCGCTTGCGGGATCGACCCCGCCGGGCAGGGAGCGGAACCGGTCAGAGCGGGGAGCCGGGGGTGATCATCGTCACTCCGGGCACCGAGCCGATCGAGGCCAGCGCCTTGCCCGCGTCGGCCAGCCCGATCGTCCGGGTGACCAGCTGGTCGGGATGGAGCAGCCCGGCCCTGATCATCTCCAGCATCGGCGGATAGGCGTGCGCCGCCATCCCGTGGCTGCCGAGCAACCGCAGCTCCTGGCCGATCACCCGGCTCATCGGGATCGGCGTCGCGTCGCCCGGCAGCAGCCCCACCTGGACGTGGCGGCCCCGGCGGCGCAGGCTCTCGACGGAGGCCGCGCACGTGCGCGGGCTGCCCAGCGCGTCGATCGACACGTGCGCCCCGCCCCTGGTCAGCTCCCGCACCTGAGCGCCCACGTCACCGGCCGAGCCGTCGACGAAGTGCGTGGCGCCCGCCTGCTCGGCCAGGTGGAGCGCGTCGGTGCTGATGTCGACGGCCACCACCCGCGCCCCGGCCGCCGAGGCGATCATGACGGCGGACAGGCCGACCCCGCCGCAGCCGTGCACGGCCACCCACTCGCCCGGCCGCACCTCGCCGACCTGCGCCACGGCGCGGAAGGCGGTGGCGAAGCGGCAGCCCAGGCCGGCCGCGGTGACGTAGGACATCTCCTCGGGCACCGGGATGAGGTTGACGTCGGCGTGGTCGATGGCCACGAACTCGGCGTAGGAGCCCCAGTGGGTGAATCCGGGCTGGGTCTGCCGCTCGCACACCTGCTGCTCGCCGGCCGCGCACGCCGGGCAGGACCCGCAGGCGCACACGAACGGGACGGTCACGCGGGCGCCGGGCAGCCAGCCGCGCACGTCGGAGCCGACCGCCTCCACGACCCCGGCCAGCTCGTGGCCGGGGACGTGCGGCAGGACGCGGATATCGGGGTCGTGGCCCTGCCACCCGTGCCAGTCGCTGCGGCACAGGCCCGTCGCCTCGACCCGGATCACCGCCCCGTGTGAGGCGGGGGATGGGTCGGGCAGCTCGCGCAGGTCGAGCTCCCCACCGAAGACGTCAAAGGCAACAGCTCGCATCTCATGAGCTTAGAGTCTGTTGCCGCAGGTCGCGCAAGGCCTGGTGGAGGCGGAGCCGGGTTCGGCGGTGTGGGAGGCGAGGCGGGGATCGTCGCCATCGGGCACCGGCGAGCGGGTTCCAGGCGAGGAGCCTTCCGGCGTGCCGAGGGCCTTGTGGGCTGGTGAGGTGTGGAGCCTCCCTTACCGGACAGTAAGGGTGGCATGGGACGAGATCTAGACAAGGAGCGCTTCTCCGAAGAGGAGTACACCCGCTTCGGAGAGCGGCTCGACGAGCAGCTGGGCGTGCTGCGCGAGCTGCTGGATGAGCCGGGGTTCGGTGAGGGACCCACGACGATCGGGGCGGAGCTGGAGCTGTTCCTGGTGGACGGCGAGGGGCGGCCGCTGTCCCGCAACGAGGAGGTGCGCGAGTCGCTCGACGACTCCCGCGTGGTGCTGGAGCTGGGCCGGTTCAACCTGGAGGTCAACCTGACCCCGGTGCCGCTGGCCGGCCGGCCGTTCGAGCGGCTCGGCGCGGAGATCCAGGAGACGGTGACCAGGGTCGACGCCGCGGTCGGCGGGCTCGTGGACCAGGGCGGGGCGCTGCCGATCGGCATCTTGCCGACGCTCGGCACCGACGACTTCACCCGGGAGGCGATCAGCGACCAGAACCGGTACCGGGCGATGAGCAGGGGCGTCAGGCGGCTGCGGCTCGAACCGTTCATGGTCAAGATCGAAGATCTGGAGCTGTCGGTCGAGGACGTCATCCTGGAGGCGGCCAACACCTCCTGGCAGGTGCACATCCGCACCCCGCCCGACCGGTTCGCCCGGCTGTTCAACGCCGCGCAGCTCGCCATCGGGCCGGTGCTGGCCGTCTGCGGCAACTCGCCGTTCTTCCTCGGCAGGCAACTGTGGGAGGAGACCAGGATCGCGCTGATGGAGGAGGCCGCCGACGACCGCGACGTCGAGCGGCGCTACCGCAAGGACGGGCGGGTCACGTTCGGCTCCGACTGGGTGCGCGAGGGCGCCTACGAGCTGTTCGAGAGGTACGTCCGCGACTACGACCCCATCCTGCCCGACCTGACGGACGACGCCGGCCCGCTCGACGTGCCCGAGCTGAGGCTGCACCAGGGCACGGTGTGGCAGTGGAACCGGCCGGTGTACGACCCGGCCGACGGCGGCCATCTGCGCGTCGAGATGCGCGCCCTGCCGGCGGGGCCGTCCTGCGCCGACATGACGGCCAACACGGCGTTCCTGCTCGGGCTGACCCTGGCGCAGGCCGAGCGTGACCTGACCGGCTACCGGTTCGCCGAGACGTACCAGAACTTCTACCGCGCGGCCATGCACGGTCTGGACGCCAAGCTCTCGTGGCCGGACAGGGACGGCGAGTTCGAGGCCGCCGACCTGGTGCTGAGTCTGCTGCCGGAGGCGCGGGCCGCGCTGCTGGCGGCCGGGGTGGTGCCGGACGAGGTGGACCGCGCGCTCGGTGTGATCGAGGAGCGGACCCGGCTGCGCCGTACCGGGTCGGTCTGGCAGCGGGAGGCGCTCGCCCGCCTGGGCGGCGACCGGGACCGCCTCGTGCGCGAGTACC
Source organism: Nonomuraea sp. NPDC048916 (assembly GCF_040649575.1). Classification (NCBI taxonomy): domain Bacteria; kingdom Bacillati; phylum Actinomycetota; class Actinomycetes; order Streptosporangiales; family Streptosporangiaceae; genus Nonomuraea; species Nonomuraea sp. NPDC048916. The sequence goes on along the minus strand of NZ_JBEZFS010000009.1, from coordinate 103,672 downwards.
GGCAGAACGTGCTGACCGGCGTCCCGGTGCACTTGTGGCGTTAACTACAACTTTGGCCGCCCCTCGTCCGTCACACTGTCAAAGAGACGGAAAAGCGAGGAATACATGGCGGCAACGGGGATGGTTCCGACCGACAGCGCGCCCTTCGCCTTACGGCGGGACACCGGCACCCTCGCCGAGGGCGCCGCCAAACTGGCCAAGGACCTCGGCGCCGTCACCGTCGAGACGGTGCTGGCGCGGGGCAACAGGACCGCGGTGCGCAACGGAGCGGCGGCGGCGCTGGGCAGGATGCAGCCCAGACCGGCCGACTGGTACGCCTTCGACCAGGCCGACCAGGACACCGCCGACTGGTATCCGCAGGGGCTCACGTGCGGCGAGGACTCGGGGTCCGTGAACGTGCCGGTGTTCGCGGTCAGCTGGTATTTCAAGCCGCTGCCGCCGGTGCCCGAACGCGGGATCAGGGTGACCTTCCTGAGCCCGCGCACCCTGAAGTACCAGCACGCGCTGCTGGTCGAGGCCAGGCCGGACGGGTCGTACCGGCCGATCGACATCCACGCGGGGGGCATGGCGTGGTACGGCGGCCTGCTCTACGTGGCCGACACCACGCGAGGGCTGCGGGTGTTCGACCTGAAGAACCTGCTCGACCTGCGCACGGCCCAGAACGACGTCGGCGACCCCCAGCGGATCGGCCGCCTGAACGGCAGGTTCCACGCGTTCGGCTACCGCTACGTGATCCCGCAGACCGACTTCTGGCGCGTCGCGCAGCCGGGGCCGCGCTTCTCGTTCGTGTCGATCGACCGCGGCGCCGGCTCGCACGCGCTCGTCTCCGGTGAGTACTCCGAGGCCAGCCCCGACGGCCGCGTCTTCAGGTGGGACCTGCCTCTGGACAGTGGCACTCCGCGGGACGCCTACGTCATGGGTCACCCGAAGATCCAGGGCGCCGTCTCGGCCCGCGACAGGTGGTATCTGAGCCAGGCGGCCGACGCCGCCACCAACGGCAGGCTGCACGTCTACAGCGCGGGCAAGCTCCTCACCCGCCAGTTCCCGATCGGGCCGGAGGACCTGACCGTGCGGGGCGCCAAGGTGTGGAGCGTCACCGAGTTCCGGAACAAGCGGGTGATCTTCGGGGTCGACCTGTGAGGGCCGTGGAGGGGTCAGTCCCTGAGGTGCCGGTTGAGCAGCTCCCGGTAGCGGCGGTCGAAGTCGTCGTAGCGGGCCCGTAGCGCGCCGCCCGGCCAGCCGGCGGGCAGCAGCTCCTCGGGCAGCAGCGGATCGGCCAGCAGGTGGCGCAGCACCGCCGCCGACACCAGGAAGCCCTCGGCCAGCCCTTCGGCCCGATCCAGGGCCCGCCGCAGGCGGTGCGCCTCGGCCGCCCAGCCGTCGAGATCCCACAGCAGGGGAGTGGGGTCGCCGTGCGGGCGGCCGTCGATCAGCGTGCACTGCTCGGTGACGGTCTCCGGCCAGGCGCGCAGCAGGTTGGCGGGCCGCATCCAGGTGCCCTCGCGCAGCTCGGCCAGGCGCAGCGCGGTCATCGTGTGCCGGAACGCGGCCCGGTCGGCGGGCGCGCGGCGCTCGGCGGTGACGACGGCGATCTCCCAGGCGCCGTCCCACGGCTTCGGATGCGGGTCGCGGCTCTCGTCCTGCCGGGCCTGGCGCTCGATCAGTCGTTCCGACAGCGTGTAGCGGCCTCCGGCCTGGACGAGGTCGCCCGCGGCCACCATCCGCGACAGCGCCACCCGCACCGTGCCCTCGGCGATGCCGAACAGCGCGCCGATGCGCACCAGGTGGCGGGCGGCCAGCTCCGGCGGGTGGCTGCCCAGCAGCGCGCTCAGCACGGCCGACCGGGCACTCAGCCCATTACGCACTTCCATCGCGTGTCGAGTATATGTAACACTCGCGGGTATGGGGAGCTATCTCATCGAACCGTTCGACGGCAGCGACCGCTACGCGACCGAGCGCTACCAGGGCGCCGCCGGGCGCAACTGGTGGAGCTGCGACCCGTCGCTGCGCCTGCTCATGCGGCGCCACCTCGGCGACGGCTACGCCTGGGCGGAGCCGCACCTCGAGAAGCTGGGAGCCCTCATGGGCGGCCCGATCGCCCGCCACGCGGAGGAGACCGACCGCAACCCGCCACGGCTGGAGAAGTACGACCGCTGGGGCAGGGACGTCAGCGAGGTCGTCATGCCGCCCTCCTTCCACGCGGCCAGAGACGCGCTCATGGCCGACAACTTCACCTCGCCGGCCTTCGCGGAGCGGGCCCGCGCGCACGGGGCGACCCCGGAGGCGCTCGCCGCCGCCTGGACCTACCTGCTCGACCAGGCCGACATCGGCATGGGCTGCGCCCTCGGCACCGGCGGCGACATGGTGGTGTCGCTGGCCGAGAAGCACGCGCCCGGCGACGTCAAGGAACGGGTGCGGGAGATCTTCGCCAACGGCTTCTACTCCGGCGAGGCCGCGCAGATGTTCACCGAGCGCACCGGCGGCTCCGACCTGGCCGCGCTGGAGGCCACGGCCGTCCCCGACGGCGACGCGTGGCGGCTGTCCGGCCTCAAGTGGTTCGCCTCCAACGCGGGCGGGTCGGCGTTCGTCGTCCTGGCCCGCCGCGACGGCGGCGACGTGGCGCCGTTCCTGGTGCTGTGGGAGCGGCGCGACGGCTCGCGCAACGCGGTGCGGATCAGGCGGCTCAAGGACAAGCTCGGCACCCGCTCCGTCGCCTCGGCCGAGGTGGAGTTCACCGGCGCGGAGGCGTTCCTGCTCGCGGGCTCCGGCTCCGGCTCGGGCCTCGGCACGATGATGAAGCTCACCAACGCCTCCCGGCTCGGGGTGGCGATGATGGGCGTCGGAGTGGCCCGCCGCGCGCTGGTCGAGTCGCTCTGCTACGCCCGCGCCCGCGAGGCGTTCGGCCGGCCGCTGATCGAGCAGCCGCTGATGCGCCGCAAGCTGGCCGAGCTGATCGTCGAGGTCGAGGCCGCCCAGGCGCTGGTCTTCGACGGTCAGATCGGGCCCCGGCTGCGCCTCGCGCCCGCCCTGATCAAGCTGCGCGCCTCGCGGCTCGGCGTCACCGCCGCGAGCGACGCGATCGAGGTGCACGGCGGCAACGGCTACATCGAGCAGTGGCCGGTCGCCAGGCTGCTGCGTGACGCCCAGGTCAACCCCATCTGGGAGGGCGGCGACAACATCCTCTGCCTGGATGTACGCCGGGCGATGCTCCGCGAGAACGCCCACGAGCCGTTCCTTGAGCGGCTGGAGGCGGCCGTCTCGGCGGCTCCTCAGGGTGATCCCGCGACCGCCGATCTCGTGCGCTCGCGGATCGGTGATCTTCGTAAGGCGATCACCGCCTGGTCGGGCTTGGCGCCTCAGGTCGCCGAGGCTCGGCTGTTTCCGCTGGCCCAGCTCATGGCGGACGTCTACGCGGCGGCCCTGCTGCTGGAGCAGGCGGGCTGGGAGGAGAGCAACGGCTTCGGCGATCGGAAGGCTCTGGTGGCCCGGCTGTACGCCGAATTCCACCTCGTGGATCAAGGGCCGCTGCGTGGCCTCGACCGCCCGGCCGAGGACCTGGAGCGCTTCGACGATCTCCTTGCCGGGGCCTTCACGGGATGATCAACGGCAGGGCCTGGCGGAGGCTCTAGGGCAATTGCCCGGTATGCACTGCAGCTAGGGGTCTGGATGTCGATCGTCGAGTTGGGGTCGTCCGATTCGGTGATCGGGTTCGTGCAGGGCACGGCCGCGAACCCCTGACTGGGGCGGTTCCTGACGATCAACGGCGTCGCCGGGCACGCCCTCGCCTACTCCTGCGGCACATGCGGTCTGGTCCTGCGCCGTCAGCCAGGGGCACCGCCTTTGCCGTCGGCCGTGCACGATTTGCTGCCAGATATCCCGTTGGCCAAGGTGAGCCGCCTTACGACACGGTGTCCGTACGGTGGCGCCGTCCTGAACGGCACGTTCGCCAGAGGGCCTGTGTCAGCGGGGGACGGCCCGCACCCATCCGCGGTCGCCGCCGAGGAACTCGGAGATCGTCAGGCCGGCCTGGTTGAGGCAGCGCTCCAGGTAGTCGTCGTCGAGGCGGCGGCTGACGAAGGTGTGGGTCCAGTGCCGGTCGCCGATGGAGTATTCGGTGGTGGCCTGGAGCAGGCCGGGACCGGGCCGGCTGAGGTTCGTCATGCGGACGGTACGGCCGTCGCCGGTGACGCGTTCGAACGGCTGGACGGTGTCGTACCACTCGGGAGGCTTGCGCTGCAGGATCACGCAGCCGTCGGCGGCGACCTGGCGACGGCAGGTGCGCAGGAACCCGGCGCGCAGGTCGTCGTCGGCGGTCTCGATGACGAACGACATGAGCAGCACGAGGTCGAAGGCCCGCGGCAGGGCCAGGGCCTGGATGGGGGAGGCGACGGTCTCGGCGCCGGTGATGTGGGCGAGCATCTCGGGAGACTCGTCGACCGCGACGACCTCGTGGCCGAGGGCGAGCAGGGGGTGGGTGACGCGGCCGGCGCCGGCGCCGAGCTCCAGGATGCTCGCTCCGGGCGGGATGGCGGCGTGGATGAGCTCGGGTTCGCCGCTCGCGGTGAGGGTGGCGTAGTAGTCGACCGCGCAGCCGTCCGGGGTGATCGGTCCTGGACCCGTGCCGTGATAGAGCCGTCGTGAGATCATTTTTCCCATTCTGGGGCACGGTTCGGCCGATCGGGGCGGCGAAAGGGGCAACGTGCTTGGGAGTGCGAAGATTCGAAAGGTTCCGTCGGGGTCGGCATGGGCTCCGGAGGAGAGCGGCCCCCATGTGAACCACTGTGCTGCCTCGTGGAAGCCTCCTCTGTGGAGGCTCTAGCCCGGCAGATTGCCGTCATCGACGCGGACGGCTCCCTGTGAGGTCGTTACCCACAGGTCAGGGCTGGATCTGGCGGGTGATGGACGGATCGGTGATCGCCGTGTCGGCGGCCAGCAGGAACGCCTTGGACAGGATGATCGACAGCATGCCGCCGTCCTCCTCGAACGGCAGGAAGACCTGGTCGCCGGAACCGCGCGGGACGATGCACAGGTAGGCGTCGTTGGGCTCCATCAGGATGTTGCCCGAGCCCAGATGGATCTTGTAAGTCCGCAGGTCACCCCGGACCACCAGGAAACGGTCGATCAACGTGCACCGCTCGGCTATGGCCGTACGGCCGATCAACCGCGACAGCGCGTCGCGACGCACCTCGGCGGAGGGTGGCAGCGGTCCGAACGAACCCCGATGCCAGTGGTCCCGCAGCCGGTCGGCGCCCTGGTCGGTCCACTCCGGGTCGGCCGCGATCGACGTGACCGCGACGAACAGGTCCACATCGCGCATCGCCTCGCTGAACACCAGCGGCGGCACCTCGGCCAGCGGCGCCGGCCGCCACGCGCCCTCGGCCAGCCGGTGGAAGCGCACCTGGTCGGTGGCCGCGTAGCCGTCGTCGTCAGGCAGGTGCTCGTGGAAGAACGTCACCCGCCACCGCCCGCCGGCCAGCACGCGCTGCGCCTCGCCGGAGCCGCCGCCGTCCCACGGCCCCAGGTAGTCGGCGTGCCAGCCCCGCCGCTTGAACAGGGCGTACAGCTTGCGATAGTCGACCACGTGCCCGGCGAACCTGTTGGAGTAGACGCCCGTCGCCTCCTCGGCGGGTGTCAGCAGATACACCTCACGGAACGCCTGCTTGAACGGCTGCCGGAGCTCCTTGTCCTGCACGGCCTCGCGCCAGGCGCTCACCTCGGCCACCGAGGCGCGGGCGGGATGCCACAGCCGCACCGGCACGTCCGGCACGCTCAGCCCCAGCTCGGCCCGCCACTCACCGGGTGACACCTCGAACTCCCAGATCAGCCGGTCCACGACGGGTTGCCCCGCCAGCCGCCGGTAGGGCGGTGTGACGTCACCGGTGTATCCGGCCTCCAGCGCCCTGACGAGGGTCGCCTGCTGTTGCCGCACCTGTTTGGCCAGCTCTCGCAGCCGCTTGACCTCGTCGGCGTGCTCGCGTCTGACCGCCGCCGGGGCCGACTTGAGCCTCTTGTCGCCGTGCCACCACGACAGCTCGACCTCGCCCTCGGTCGAGATCACCGCCGTGTGCTCACCCACCGCCTGCCTCGTGCGCCCGTCGGGCAGCCGGAACGCGACCTCGATCCGGTCGGCCAGGGCGGGCTCGATGCGCTTGAGCATGCGGTCGAGCTGTTTGGGCACCCCCGCGTGCCGGGTCACCTGCCGGGCGGCGCGCAGCGCCGAGATCGCCTCCGGCGTCGGGTGGTCCTCCACGGCGCGGGCGATCTCGAACAGCACCCCCTGCGAGGGCAACGTCCGGGCCTGGATGGGGGCCACCGCCACCCCGCGCACCAGCCGGTCGAGCAGCTCGGGCAGCCAGGGCTCGTCCCGGAACAGGGCCAGGCGTGCGGCCCGGCCGATGGTGTCCTTCTCTCCGCTCTCGAACGCCTTGTCCGCGCGATACGGGATCGCCCCGGCGTGGATCGCGGTGACGCGGGCCTCGGCCGTCTCCAGGGTCGACCGGGCGAAGTCGAGGTAGCCGGGCAGACCGCCGAGCCGTTCCAGGACGTCGGGCAACGGCGGCGAGGCGTTGTAGGACCGTTCGCATACGGACTCGGCGAACAGCGCCCGCCGCTCCACATCCCAGCCGAGCAGCAGCTCCACCTCGGCGACCGCGATCGGCCCGCGCCCCTCGGTGAGCCGCCCGGCCACTTCGGTGTCGAGCCCCGCGAGCCCGGCCGCCGCCAGCAGTGAGAAGGGACTGTCCGGCCGGTTCTCGCGCAACAGGAACTCGACCAGGGTGCGGGCGGGATCGGCCAGCCGCTCCAGCGGCGCACCCGCCGGGCAGCGCGCCAGCGCGCCGACCCCGACGCACATGTCAGCCCATCTCCGAGTGCGCAACCCTTCCACCAGCGCGTCGAACAGCTCCGCGCACGCCTCCGGCGTGAACAGCGGCTGCCGCTGCCTGGCCTGCTCCTCGACCGAGAACCGGGCCATCCTGGCGCCTCCGTCTCGTTTCCCGACCCGGTAGGCCGCCGGCAGCAGCGCGCCGAGCTCGAACGCGCTCAACTGGGAGGTGTCGGGCCACTCCGCTGTGTCGCCGGAAGCTCCGGTCATCAGGTCCAGCAGGCGCCGCGCCAGGGGAGATAGCCGCATGCCGAAGATCCTGCCGGACGCCGCCGACAGAATCGGCCCCGGCCCGTTTCACCCGATCTGCCGGGTGATGGACGGGTCGGTGATGGCGGTGTCGGCGGCCAGGAGGAACGCCTTGGACAGGATGATCGACAGCATGCCGCCGTCCTCCTCGAAGGGCAGGAAGACCTGGTCGGCGGAGCGGCCGGGGACGATGCACAGATAGGCGTCGTTGGGCTCCATGAGGATGTTGCCGGAGCCGAGGTGGATCTTGTAGGTGCGCAGGTCGCCGCGCACCCGCAGGAAGCGGTCGGTGAGCTCCAGCCGTTCGGCGACGGCCAGGCGGGGGAGCAGCCTGGTGAGGGCGTCGCGGCGGATCCGGGCCGTCTCGGTCAGGTCGCCGAAGCCGTACGCCTGCCAGTAGTCGCCGTGGCCCTCGGGGTCCAGTCCGGTGGAGGTGACGCCGACGGCCAGGTCGGCGTCACGCAGCGTCTCCGACAAGGTGAGCGGCGGGATCTCCTCCAGCGGGATCCGACGTCCCTCGTCGTCGGTGAAGTGGAGTTCGTCGCTGACGCAGATGGAGACCGTGCCGACGTCGTCGCGCTCGAACGAGCCCTCGTCCAGGTGGAACCCCCAGTGCGCGGTCAGCCCGCCGGGCAGCTCCTTGGTGGCGTCGGCCTGGCCGGAGCCGTACTCCCAGCCCCAGTGCCCCAGCGACATGCCGGTCCAGCCGCGCCCGGTCAGCAACGCCTTGGCCTGGCCGTACCTGAGCAGGTGGTTCGCGAAGCGAAGGGAGTGGTCACGGGTCCGCTCCTCGGCGGGGGTGAGCAGGTAGACCTCACGGAAGGCCTGCTTGAACGGCTGGCGCGAGCCGTGCGAGATCAGCTGGTCGCGCCAGGCGCGGACCTCGTCCACGGTGTGGGAGATGGGGTGCCACAGGTGGACGGGGGTGTCGGGGCGAGGCTGGACGCGGCGTCCGGCGGGATCGGTCAGCTCCCATCCGCCGTCGGCCCGCACCGGGAGCCCGGTCGGACCCTGGAGGATCTCCCAGATCAGGGCGCGGCCGAACGAGCCGGTCACCGGATGATCGAGATAGAACGCGCACACGTCACTCCAGCGCTGGATCCGCCCGGTCGACAGGGCCCGTTCGACGCGGAAGCGCTCGGCCGGCAGCGCCTTCTTCAGCTCCTTGGCGGTCGCCCTGAACCCGGCCAGCAGCTCGCGGTCGACCGTCTTGGGGACGCTCTTGCGGTCGTTGTAGGTGATCGTGCCGTCCAGCGACAGCCGGAGACCGTCCACGGCGCGGGTGCCGTCGGGGTCCAGCCCGAAGGTGGGGACGGTCCGCTCCAGCAGCTGTTCGGGAGACAGACCGGTCTGTACGGCCACCGACTCCAGGGTCTGGCCGACCTTGGACAGGATGCTCTTCTTACGCACCTTTGCCTGGACCCGGGCCAGCTGTGTGACCACCGCCAGGCCGCCACGCCGAGCCAGGCACCCGATCGCGGCGTTGGCGACCAGTTCGCTGCGGGAGTTGGCGCCGGATCCGCCGACGCCGGTGCCGGTGGCCACGGCGACGTCACCCAGCGACGTGGTCACCCACGGCTCGGCCACGAGGTCGAGGGTCCAGATCATGCCACGCAGCAGTACGGCGGTGCGCTCGTGGAAATAGGTGACCTCGACGCGTTCGTAGTCGCCGTAGCGGTGGCGCACCACCTTCTCGCGGTAGGCGGGGACGTGGTCGAGCACCTCCCTGATGAGGGGGACGGCCTCGGGGGTGAGCAGCTCGGCGGCTCGCGCCGACCACTTGGGGGCGGGGTTGGCGGTCGTGGCGGAGGTCCAGTGCCGCATGAGAGGCACCAGCGCCGGGTGGCCGAGACGCCTGCCGTACTCCTCACGCACGAGTGCGGCGAAGCCGTCGCCGTCGGGCAGCAGGGAGCGGGTGGCGTCGGCGGGGTCGTCGGTGGGGTGTTCGGCCAGGAGGTCGTCCAGCACGCGCTTGGCCTGCCAGGTGGAGGCGTAGGGCATGCCGTCGAGCTCCCGCTGGGCTTGGCGCAGATGCGGCACCAGTGGTTCGCGTTCGGCCGCCGGCAGGCGCTGGATCGCGGAGATCGGGATGCGATAGAGGTGGTCGGTCTGCCGTTGCCGCTCCAGCGGGCCCAGCGTCGTGCGCCACAGCAGGTCCAGCTCGTGAGCGGTCCAGCGCAGCTTGCGCCGGGCGATGGCCGTCGGCACCGTCTGCACGATCAGGCTGCCGTCCGTCGTCCGCAGGCGCAACTGCGTCCACAACCCCATGATCCGCCATTCGGCGTCGCCCCACGTCCTGGCCAGCCCGCCCAGCGGGGTGCGGTCGGGGAACTGGTCGGAGCCCGTGGGGACGTAGGTCGCGTCGAGGTGCCGGAACGCCTCCAGCGTGGCCGGCCCGAGCTCGTCCAGCCAGCCGCGGTGCTCGGCCGGAAGGCCGTCGAGGACACCCATGTTCAGCCCCCGACCAGGGGGACGAGCTTGACGAAGGAGACCACCGGGTCGGCGGTCAGGTCGATCTCGGTGTCCAGGTCGTCGATCTGCCGGTCGCCGATGAGCAGGAGGAAGCCGTTGCGGGCGAACGCGGCCTCGGCGGCGTCGGCCTGCCTCTCCCAGTCGAGCCTGCGCGTGGTGCGCATCCGGTAGCCGTTCAGCTCGGCCTCGGCGTCCGTCGGTTTGACCAGGCCGCGGAAGTGCGCGGAGGGGGCGGCGTTGTGGCGGGCCACCTCCTCGCGGACGCGGAGCCGTACGAGTTCCCGGGCCGAGATCCGCTCGGGCAGGTCGGGAAGGGAGAACTCCTCCAGCGTCCGGCCGGTCGCCGTCTCATCGCGAAACGTCACTAACGCCATTGATAGCCCTGTTCTATGAAATGTTGGGAGATGGCGTCATTAGTAGCAGTGGTGAACGACAGAACTTCGGTGAGGCGCCCGACCCGGGCCGGGGTTGATTCCCGGCCATTCGCTCGGGATGCTGTGGGACCAGGCTCATGGAGGTAGCCATGACCGTGCGGATCGAGCGCCGGGGGCCGGTCACGACCGTCGTGATCAGCAGGCCCGAGGCGCGCAACGCCGTCGACCGCAAGACGGCCGACGGGCTGACCGACGCGTTCGGTGAGTTCGACGAGTCCGACGCCTCGGTGGCGGTGCTGTGGGGCGAGGGCGGCACGTTCTGCGCCGGCGCCGACCTCAAGGCGCTCGACAACCACGTCGGCGAGGACGGCGACGGCCCGATGGGCCCCACCAGGATGCGCCTGTCCAAGCCGGTCATCGCCGCCGTCGCCGGGCACGCGGTGGCCGGCGGGCTGGAGCTGGCGCTCTGGTGCGACCTGCGGGTGGCCGAGGAGGACGCGGTGTTCGGCGTCTTCTGCCGCCGCTGGGGCGTGCCGCTCATCGACGGCGGCACGGTCCGGCTGCCGCGGCTCGTCGGCGCCTCCCGCGCCATGGACATGATCCTCACCGGCCGCCCGGTCGGCGCCGCGGAGGCCCGCGAGATGGGCCTGGCCAACCGCGTCGTGCCCACCGGCACGGCCAGGCGCCACGCCGAGGAGCTGGCCTACGAGCTGTCCCGGTTCCCGCAGACCTGCCTGCGCGGCGACCGGCTGTCGGTGCTGGAGCAGGACGGCCTGGACGAGACCGAGGCGATCAGGAACGAGCTGCGCCACGGCCTCGTCTCGCTGCCCGGCGCGGCCGGGGGCGCGGCCCGGTTCGCCGGCGGCGCCGGCCGCCACGGAGCGTTCTGACGCGCCCCGACGTCGCGTACGGCCCCGGTGCGGGGTGTTCCGCTGGGGGACTCGCGCGTACCGTCGGCGCCCGGGCGCATGCCGGCAGCGGCGCACCCGTCCCAGGCGGGGCCCGCCTCGCGATCAGGACCACCTGACCGCCAGTGCCCAGCCTCGGCCTTCGCCCGCTGTCGTTGGGAGGCACTGAATGCTCGACTTCCTGCTGTTGCCGGCGGTGCTCGCCCCCGCGCCACTGCTCGCGATCGTGGTCCTCGCGCCGTACCGGAATCCCGGCGAGGCCCTGGAGGATCTCCCAGATGGCCGTCAGGCGTCCACCGGGAAGTTCGCCCGGATCACGCCGTGCGGGTCGCGGGCCTGCTTGAGGTCCCGAAGCCGCGCCAGCGCGTCACCGGAGAACGCCGACGCCGCCCGCTCTCCGGCCGTCAGCATGCTGTACGGCTTGCGCCCGCTGGCGTACGGCACCAGAGCGGCCCCGAGCCCGGCGATGCGGGCGGTCGTGGCCTCCGACGGCAGCCCCAACAGGTAGGCCGAGTACTGCTCGGCCAGGGGGGCCGCCGCCCCGCCACCCGCGACCGGCCGGGCCAGGGCGCCGCCCAGATGCCGGACCTGCACGCTGATCAGCGGATCCATCGGCTCCCCGAACAGCACGTCGTCCGGGAGCTCGGTGAGCAGCTCGCAGCGGGCCGTCCCCGGGCTCGGATCGGTCGGCTCGTCGCAGATCGACCCCAGCTCGGCCACCGGCAGCGGCCTGCGGCTGTCGCTCACGACCCCGTCGATCTTGTCGAAGCGGCGCAGCAGGTCGCCCGGGTGCTCGCCCAGGTAGGCGACGTCGAGCGCGACGAACCCCGGGCCCCCGGGAAACCGCAGCAGGCCGAACCAGAGCGTCAGCTCGTCCGGCGCCTCCGCGGTGACCTCCTTGAACGCCTCGAACACCGCGGCCGCCCGGTCCGCCGGCCACATCACCCGCCCGCCGTACAGGAAGGGCGCCGGGTGCAGGTCGAACTCCAGCGCGGTGACCACGGCGAAACTGCCGCCGCCGCCGCGCAGCGCCCAGAACAGCTCCGGATCGGACTCGGCGGTCACCCGCACCCTCGCGCCGTCGGCGTCCACCGCCTCGAACGCCCGCACGCTGTCCGAGGCCCACCCATGCCTGCGGCCGAACCAGCTCAGGCCGCCGCCGAGCGTGTAGCCGGTCACGCTCACCACCGGAGAGCTGCCCGCCAGGCCGATCAGGCCGAGCGGGCTCGCGGCGGCCAGCACCTCGCCCCACAACACTCCGGCACCCACCCGGGCCACTCCGTCTGAGATCTCCACCCCGTCGAGCCGCCTCGTGCGCAGCAGGATCGCGCCCTCCGTGTCACCGGACGCGCCATGCCCGCTCGCCTGGGCGGTCACCGCCAGCCCGTGCAACCGCGCATGGCTCACCACGGCCGCCACGTCGTCGGCGTCCGCCGCCTCCACGACCGCCCGCACCGGCTGGTCCACCGACAGGTGCCACGGCGTGCGCGCCTCGTCGAAACCCTCGTCGCCCTGGACGAGCACCCTGCCCTTGATCGTCTTCTTGAGTTCGTTCATGAAGCCCAGCATGCAACAAATATCTTGGGCGGGAGTTGGGGTTGACTTGGAGTTCGTGGAGATCCGACTGTTCGGCTCGGTCGAGGCTGCTGCTCACCCGCGAGCCCGGCTGCCTGCTCGCCGTCACGCCCGCCCAGACCGGCGTGCTCCGCGACGGCCACCCTGGAAGAGCTGCTGGACGGCCCGCTGGACGACCGTTCCAGAGCGGCGGCGCGTATCGTGATCAGCATGCCCGACATCGAGGTGACGGGGCGGCGGGTGCGTGTCACCAGCCCCGACAAGGTGATCTTCCCGCGGGCGGGTCATACGAAGCTCGACCTGATCCGCTACTACCTGGCCGTGGGCGAGGGCGCGCTGCGGGGCGTGTGCGGCCGCCCGATGATCCTCAAACGGTTCGTGCGCGGCATCGAGGAGGAGGCGTTCTTCCAGAAGCGGGCTCCGGCCAAGCGGCCCGACTGGATCGAGGTGGCCGAGCTGCGTTACCGCTCCGGGCTGAGCGCCGACGAGGTCGTGGTCCGTGAGCTGGCCCAGCTGGTGTGGGTGGTCAACCTGGGGTGCGTCGATCTCAATCCGCACCCGGTGCGGGCGGGCGATCTCGGCCATCCCGACGAGCTGCGGATCGACCTCGACCCGGTGCCCGGCGTCGAGTGGGCCGACGTGCTGCGCACCGCGCAGGTGGCGCGCGAGGTGCTGGCCGACCACGGGCTGACCGCCTGGCCGAAGACCTCCGGGTCGAGGGGGTTCCACGTCTACGCCCGGATCGAGGCGCGCTGGCCGTTCGCGCAGGTGCGCAGGGCGGCCGAGGCGGTGGCCCGGGAGGTCGAGCGGCGGGCGCCCGAGGTGGCCACCAGCCGTTGGTGGAAGGAGGAGCGCCACGGGGTGTTCGTCGACTTCAACCAGAACGCCTACGACCGCACCGTGGCCTCCGCCTACTCCGTGCGGGCCGTGCCGGACGCCCGGGTGTCCACGCCGCTGACCTGGGACGAGGTGCCCGGCTGCCGGCCCGAGCTGTTCACGATCGACACCGTGCCCGGGCGGCTGGCCGAGTTCGGCGACCCGTGGCAGGACATCGGCCTGCACCCGGGCTCGCTCGACGGCCTGCTGGAGCTGGCCGAGTCGCAGGGGCCCGCCCCCAGGCCGCCCAAGGGCGAGGGGCGCAGGCGGCAGGTGGTGCCGGTGATCGAGATCGCGCGGGCCGAGCACAAGGACGAGGCGATGGCCGGGTTCGAGCGGTGGAAGGCCTGTCATCCCGAGGTCGCCGCGCACCTTCGGCCCGCCGACGTGCTGGTCGACGGGATGCGGGGGCGCAGCAGCGTGTGGTATCGGATCCGGGTCAACCTTCAGCACGTGCCCGAGGCCGAGCGGCCGGAGCAAGAGCCGCTGGAGGTCGACTACGACCCCTGGCGTTAGCGCGCATGACGGTCTCGCGCCGGCGCCGACCTGAGGTCCGGCCGTCAGCGGGCCGCCGGCATCATCACATACGTCTTGCGGATCGTCTCGTGCACGTCCCAGGTGCCGCGCCAGCCGTCCGGCAGCACGATCGTGGAGCCCGGCGCGAGCTCTACGACCTGGCCGTCCTCCCCGGTCAGTGTGGCGCGGCCGGCCAGGATCTGGCAGACCTCGTGATGGCCGTCGCGCACCGCCGTGAACGAGCCGGGCTCGCATTCCCAGATGCCCGTCTCGGCCCGGCCGTCCGACCAGACCTCGAGAGTCGACTCCGACTGCCCCGTCAGGCTGGTCGGTTTCGGCTGCTCGGGAGGCAGCGCGGCGGAGTGGGCGTTCGGCAGGTGGACAAGGTGAGTCACAAGTCGTCCTCTCAGCGGCCAGAGATGAGGTTGGCGAGCCGCGCGTAGGCCGAGGTGGTGGTGCCCCGGTCGTTCTCGTGGCGGTCGGCGGTGCGGAACAACGCGTAGATGAGCTGCACTCCGATCCACCGCAGTGGCTCCGGCTCCCACTGACGGACCTGGCGGCCCACCCACGGCAGCGCGGTCAGCTCGGTGTCGCGCCGCAGCACGAGGTCCCGCAGAGTGCGCCCGGCCAGGTTCGTGGTGGACACACCACTGCCCACGTAGCCGCCCGCCCAGCCGAGGCCGGTCGTGTGGTCGAGGTGAACGGTCGAGACCCAGTCGCGGGGGACGCCGAGCACCCCGCACCACCCGTGCTGGACGCGCGCGTCGGACGCGGCGGGGAACAACCTGACCAGCATCCGCCAGAGCAGCGCGACCGTCTGCGCCTGGGTGGCGCCCCGGTCGTCGGTGCGTGAGCCGTACCGGTAGGGGACGCCGCGCCCGCCGATCGCGATCCGGTCGTCCGCGGTGCGCTGGGCGTAGATGTAGGCGTGCGCCTGGTCGCCGAGGAGTTCGTTGCCCGACCAGCCGATGTGCTTCCACACCTCGGCGGGCAGCGGCTCCGTGACGATCATCGAGCTGTTCATCGGCAGCCACTGCCGGTGCTGTCCGGCGAGGTTGGCGGTGAAGCCCTCGGTGGCGCGGATGACGTACTCGGCAGAGACGAGGCCGCGCGTCGTGACGGCCGACGCCTTGCCGCCCTGGCGGGGGCGGATCTCGGTCACCGTGGTGTCCTCGAAGATGTCCACGCCGAGCCCGGCCACGACGCGGGCCAGGCCCACCGCGAGCTTGGCGGGCTGGATCCGGGCGCAGTGGGGGGAGTAGGTGGCCTCCAGCGTGCCCGCCACCTGCAGACGTTCCCGCTGCTCGTCGCGGTCCAGCAGCCTGAGGTCCTCCTCGCCGTATCCCCAGGTGCGCAGGTCGGCCAGTTCCTCGTGCAGGCGGCGTCGCTGTGCCGGGTTGGTGGCCACGTGGATCAGGCCGCCCTTGTGGACGTCGGCGTCGATGCCCTCCTCACGGGTGACGTCGATCACCTCGTCGACCGCCCGGAACATCGCGTGCTGCAGGTCGATCATGGCCTGGCGGCCGCGTGCCGCGGCGAGCCGCTTGCGCGAGCCGGCGAACTCGGCCGACAGCCAGCCGCCGTTGCGGCCCGACGCGCCGAACCCGGCGAACTCCTTCTCCAGGATCGCGACGCGCAGGTCGGGCTGCGCCTTCTTCAGGTAGTAAGCGGTCCAGAGGCCCGTGTAGCCACCGCCGACGATCGCCACGTCGTATTCGCGGGAACCGGGCAGGGGCGCCCGGCGGTCCGGCAGCCCGATCTGCCGATACCAGTAGGAGACGCCGCCGTTGGCGAAGTCTCCGGTCAGCGGAATGCCTCTTTTCACGTGAGAACAGCCTCCACATCAGGCTCATCGAGAAGGAGTACGGAATCGGTGACGCGCCACGTCATCGTGACGGCGTCGCCACGACGGGCGTCGCTGAGGTTGCCCGCCTGCTCGCGGACCAGCGCGGAAGAGCCGTCGGGCAGTTTCAGTTCCAGCTTGCGGCTCGACCCCAGGTAGATCTCGCCGATGACAGTGGCCGGCAGCGCGTTCCATCCGACGTCGGGCAGGTGGTCCGCCGGCCGTACGGCCAGCCGCTCGGGACGCACGACGAGTGCTCCGGGGCCGCCGGGGAGGGCGTCTGGGGCGTTCAGCAGCCGGGCGCAGACACCGATGCCGTCAGGCGTGATCTCGCCGCGCAGGATCGTCGACTCGCCGAGGAAGCGGGCCACGAACAGAGTGGCGGGCCGCTCGTACAGCTCGTCGGGCGCGCCCACCTGCTCGATGCGGCCCTTGTTGAACACGGCGATGCGGTCCGACAGCACCAGCGCCTCGTCCTGGTCGTGCGTGACGTAGACGAACGTGGTGCCGAGCTCGCCGTGGATGCGCTTGATCTCCAGTTGGAGCCAGTCGCGCAGCTTCTTGTCCAGCGCTCCCAGGGGCTCGTCCATGAGGAGCACCCGTGGGCTGTAGACGATCGCGCGGGCGACCGCGACCCGCTGCTGCTGCCCGCCGGACAGCTCGCGCGGGTAGCGATGGCCGTACTCGCCGAGGTGCACGGTCGCCAGCGCGGCCTGCACCAGCTCGGCCCGGCGCGACTGGGGGATCTTGCGCTGCTTCAGCGGGAAGGCGATGTTCTCGGCGACCGTCATGTGCGGGAACAGGGCGTAGTGCTGGAACACCATGCCCATGTCCCGCTGGTGCGGCGGGGTGGCCGCGATCATGCTGCCGTCCACGGTCAACTGGCCGGAGGTCGGCTGGAGGAACCCGGCGATGATGTTGAGCGTGGTGGTCTTGCCCGAGCCGCTCGGCCCGAGCAGCGTGATGAACTCGCCCGCCTTGATCGACAGTGAGACGTCGTCCACGGCGACGAAGTCCCCGTAACGCTTGGTCAGATCGGTCAACTCGATGCCCGCGCCGCGGGCGGCGAGATCGTTACTTGGGGGCACTGGAGGACCTCCTGGTGATGAAGAAAGTGGCGACGAGCACCAGGGTCGTTGTCAACACGATGATCATTGTGGCAGCGGCGGCGATGGTCGGGTCGATCTCGCGGGTGACGCTCGCGTACATCTTGACCGGCAGGGTCTGCAGGTAGGGGCTCTGGATGAACAACGAGACCACCACCTCGTCGAAGCTGGTGACAAACGCGAACAGGGCGCCGGAGGCGACGCCGGGCGCGACCAGAGGCAGCGTCACGCTGCGGAAGGTGGTCCACGAGCCCGCGCCCAGGCTGGCCGCCGCGCTCTCCAGCCGCCGGTCGAACCCGCGCAGCGAGGCGGTCACGGGGATCATCACGAACGGCAGCGCCAGCACGGTGTGCGCCATGACGAACCCGACCAGGGTGCCCACGAGCTGCAGCTTCAGGAACACCGCGTAGGTCCCGATGGCGAGCACCACGCCCGGCACGATCATCGGGGCCAGCATCGCCCCCTGCGCCAGCGGCAGCCCGCGCATCCGGGCCCGGGTCAGCCCGAGCGCGGCGGCCGTGCCGAGCGCCGTGGCCACGACCGTGACCAGCAGGGCCACCTGGATCGACGTCCACAGCGCCGACATCCAGGTGGGGTCGGTGAAGAAATGCTCGTACCAGCGGGTCGAGTAGCCGTCGGGCGGGAACTTCAGCGACGCCTTCGAGGTGAAGCTGAGCGGCACCACGATCAGCGCCGGTGCCACCAGCCACACGCCGACCAGGGCGCAGAAAGCCCACAGCACCCCGCGTCCGAGGCGAGCGGTCATCCGGTCACCTTCTTTCCGGTACGGCGCAGCGTCAGCGCGAGGAGCGTGATCATGGTCAGCGTCAATCCGAGCAGCACCACGCCCATCGCCCCGCCGCGTCCCCACTTGAGCAGGCCGTTGACCTGGGTGAAGATCTGCTGCGAGATCAGCGCGTCGGTCGGCGAGCCGAGCAGCGCCGGGGTGATGTAGAACCCGAGCGCGCTGATGAACACGGTCAGGCACCCGGCGGAGACGCCGGGGAGTGACAGCGGCACGTACACCCGGGCGAACGCCGTGACCGGACGCGCGCCCAGGCTGCCCGCCGCGGTGAGCAGCCGCCGGTCGATCCCGCTCATCACCGCGTAGAGCGGCAGCACCATGAAGGGCATCAGCAGCTGCACCATCCCGATGACCACGCCCGTCTGGGTGCGGATCAGGCTGAACGGTCCGAGCCCGATCGCCCCCAGCGCGCTGTTGATCACGCCGGTGTCCTGCAGCAGGATCATCCAGGCGAAGGTGCGGACCATCAAGCTGGTCCAGAAGGGCACCAGCACCAGCAGCGTCAGCACCGCGCGGGCACGCGGCCCGGCGATCGTCATGCCGTAGGCGTACGGGTAGGAGATGACCAGCGCGAGCACCGTCACCCACAGGGCGGTGGTGAACGTCCTGCCCAGCACCTGCAGGTTCTGCGGCTCCCCGAAGAACCAGGTGAAGTTGCCCAGGCCGGGTTCGGGATCGGCGAACGCGCTGATCATCATGGAGATGAGCGGGTAGAGGAAGAAGACGGCGAGCGCGACCAGCGCGGGCAGCGTGAGCAGCGCCGGCCGGCGGTCACCGGGATCCCGGCCCGCGGTGGCAGGCCGGGATACCGCTTGCAGAGTCGAGGCCATCCGCGATCAGCCGCCGAGCCAGGCCGACCACTTCTCGATCATCTCGCTCTGGTGGTCGGCCCACCACTTCGAGTCGATCTTGAGCGCCTTGTCGGCCACTTCCGGCTTGGTCGGCAGGAACCTCTGCGCCGTCTCGTCCAGGTTCGGCTTGGCGTCGACGTTGATCGGGGCGTAGGAGGTCAGCTCGGTGAGCTTGGCCTGCTGCTGTGCGCCCAGGTAGTAGTTGATCAGTGCCATCGACGCCTTGGGGTTCTTGGCGTTCTTCGGCACGGACAGCGAGTCCATGATCGGCATCCACTGCTCGAAGGAGACGTCGAACGGCGCGCCGTTCTTCACCGCCGCGTGCGCGCGGCCGTTCCAGATCATCGCCATGTCCACCTCGGTGGACTCCAGAAGCTGCTGCGACACCGCGCCGGTCTTCCAGAACACCAGGTTCGGCCGGATCGACTCCAGCTTCTTGAGCGCACGGTCCACGTCCAGCGGGTAGAGCTGGTCGGGGGCGACGCCGTCGGCGATCAGAGCGGCCTCGAACGGACCCGGCGCCGAGTCACCCGGGTCGCCCGGGATGCCCCGCTTGCCGGGGAACTTCGCGGTGTCGAAGAAGTCCTTCCAGTCCTTGGGCGGGTTGTCGCCGAATTTGGCCTTGTTGTAGACGATCACCATCCCGTACTGCATCGCGGGGACGCTGCAGTCGGAGGCCAGGCCTTCGGGGATCTTCGACTTGTCGATGATCGTGTAGTCGAGCGGCTGAAGCAGCTTGCCGCACTGCGCCTGGGCCCAGATGGAGTCGGTGTCGACCACGTCCCAGGTGACGTTCGAGGAGTCGACCTGGGCCTTGATCTTGGCGTAGTCGGTCGGGCCGTCCTGCAGGATCTTCGCGCCCGACTCCTGGGCGAACGCGTCGATCGCGGCCTTCTGCTGGCCCTCCTGGTAGATGCCGCCGTACGAGACGAACGTCATGTCGACGCCGCTCAGCGCGTCCTTCTTGACGGTGCCTGCCTCGGCGGGTCCGGTCCCGAGGTCGACGGTGGCGGGGCCGGCGGATCCAGTGCCGCAAGCGGCCGAGAGCAGCAACGAAGCAGCGATGCCGGCGATGCCGGCCAGTCGCGAGGAACGCTTCGGCATGAAGTTACCCCCTAGGTAACGGTGGGAGCGGTGTTCGGGTGGATGGCGTTGGTGGGCTGACCACCCAGATGACCTCGGCGGTCTCTGGGCCGTCGTTGATGACGCGATGAGGGACCGACGTCCGGTACTCGACGCTGTCGCCCGGCCCCAGCCGGTGGCCGGTCTCCGCGTCATCGAGGCCGAGCCGGAGGGTGACCTCGCCCCGGACCACGAGGAGGATCTCCTGTGAGTCGCCGTGGGTGAACGGCTCGTCTCCGGTGGAGGCGCCAGGGTCGAACTCTCCGGCGTACATCTCCAGGTTCTGGAGCGGGCGCTGGGAGATCAGGTATTTGCGGGTGCCCGGCCTCATGGGTAGTTCGGGACGTTCGGAACGGCGCAGGACCCGGTGGCCTACCTCGTCGTCGTCGTTGAACAGGTCGGCCACGGTGATGCCGAGGGCGACGGATATCCGACGTAGCATTCCGATGCTCGCGCTGGTCTGCCCGCGCTCCAACTGGCTGATGAAGCTGGGGCTGGCCTGGGCGTCGGCGGCGAGACCGCGCACGGTCATCCGGCGCATCTTCCGGTACGCCTGGATGCGTACACCTAATCGCGTGATTTCTGACTCGGTCATCGAACCTCTCGGCTGGTTGCACTGAACAAGTTGTTCAGTGGCAATGGAAGGACCGTACATATGCTGGCTAATCCCCAGCAAGGGGGCGTTACCTAACGAATGGGTAAAGTAGCGGTCTGGCGGTCACCACGGCACCGGCCGGAGGGGGTCAGGTCGCCGAGGCGCACGCGCGGGCGATCTGGCCCGCCGCGCCGCGCAGCGGCTCGATAAGCCGGTGCAGTTCGCGGGCCCGCCTGGAGGTCAGCACGATGCCGAGCGCGGCGACGGGGCGGCCGTCCACCAGGATCGGCGCCGCCGCCGAGCACGATCCGAGCGTCATCTCCTCGAACGTCAGCGCGTAGCCCTGGGCGCGCACCATGGCCAGCTCGCGTGACAGCCGCCCCGGCTCGGTGATCGTGTGCGGGGTGGGCCGCTCCAGCTTGCGCGCCAGATAGGCCTGCACGAACCACTCGGGCTCGTAGGCCAGCAGCGCCCGGCCCACGCCGGTCGGGTGCATGGGCAGCCGGCCGCCCGTCCTCGACACGATCGGCACCGCCCGCCTGCCGTGCACCTTGTCGACGTACAGCACCTCCAGCCCGTCGCGGACGGCCAGGTGCACGTTCTCGCCCGTGGTGCCGAACAGCTCCTGCAGCCACGGGTGCGCCACGTCCTGCAGTCTGCCGGGCGCGAGCTGGCCGAGCTCCCACAGCCGCAACCCGACCCGCAGCCGCCCGTCGGGGGTGCGGCTCAGCGCCTGCCACTGCTCCAGCTCGCCGACCAGCCGGTGGGCGGTGCTCAGCGGCACCCCGCTGCGCCTGGCCAGCTCGGTCAGGCTGAGCTGCGGATGCGCGGCGTCGAACGCGCCCAGGATCGCCAGCACCTTGGACGTCACCGTGCGCCCCGCCTCCCGGGACCCGCCTGCCATAAGGGGAAATCCTGCACGGTTCTTCCACTCAGTGGAAGAGGCCTCTCGGCTATCGCACCGGCGAGGAAGGATGCTGTCCTCATGCGAACTCAGGTCGGGATCATCGGGGCCGGCCCGGCGGGTCTCCTCCTGTCCCACCTGCTCCATCTGCGCGGCATCTCCTCGGTGGTGCTGGAGAAGCGCAGCCGCCCCTACGTGGAACGCCGCGTGCGCGCCGGGGTGCTGGAACAGGGCACGGTGGACACGCTGGTCGAGGCCGGCGTCGGGGCGCGCCTGCTGCGCGAGGGGCTGCCCCATCAGGGCATCGAGCTCAGGTACGGCGGGGCGGGCCACCGCATCGCGTTCGACGAACTGGTGCCCGGCAGGTCCATCACCGTGTACGGCCAGCAGGAGGTGGTGAAGGACCTGATCGCCGCCAGGCTGGAGGCGGGCGGCGACGTCCGCTTCGAGATCGAGGACGTGGCGCTGCACTCGCTGGAGGAGCGGCCCTATCTGACGTTCGGCGGCGAGCGGCTCGACTGCGACGTGATCGCCGGCTGCGACGGCTTCCACGGCGTGTCCAGGCCGTCCATCCCCGAGGGCGTGCTGCGGTTCTTCGAACGCGACTATCCCTTCGCCTGGCTCGGCATCCTGGCCGAGGTGGCCCCCTCCTCCGAAGAGCTCATCTACACCCAGACCGAGCGCGGCTTCGCCCTGCACAGCATGCGCTCGCCCACGATCAGCCGCTTCTACCTGCAGGTGCCCCCCGACGCGACCACGGAGGAGTGGCCCGACGAGCGGATCTGGGACGAGCTGAAGGCCCGGCTGGAGAGCGTGCCCGGATTCACGCTGACCACCGGGAAGATCATCGAGAAGGGCGTCACGCCGATGCGCGGGTTCGTCTGCGAGCCCATGCAGTACGGCAGGCTCTACCTCGCCGGCGACTCCGCCCACATCGTGCCGCCCACCGGGGCCAAGGGGCTCAACCTGGCCGTGGCCGACGTGCGGGTGCTGACCGAGGCGCTCGACCGGTTCTTCGCGACCGGCTCGGCCGACCTGCTCGACGGCTACTCCCAGGCGTGCCTCAAGCGGGTCTGGCGGGCCCAGCACTTCTCCTGGTGGATGACGACGTTGCTGCACACGTTCGACTCCGACGAGGATTACGGGCGGCGGCTGCAGCAGTCCTACCTGGACTACGTCACCTCCTCGGAGGCGGCCGCGACGACGCTGGCGGAGAACTACGTGGGGATGCCATGGTGAACAAGATCGTTGACTCGGCGGCCGAGGCGGTGACGGACATCGGAGACGGCGCCTCCCTCGCGGTCGGCGGGTTCGGGCTGGCCGGGGTGCCCGCCGTGCTGATCAAGGCGTTGCTGGAGCGGGGCACCACCGGGCTGCACGTCGTGTCCAACAACTGCGGCACCGACGGGCGCGGGCTGGGCGAGCTGCTGGCCGCCGGGCAGATCTCCCGGGTCACCGGCTCGTACGTGGGCGAGAACAAGGAGTTCGCCAGGCAGTACATGTCGGGCGAGCTGGAGGTCGAGCTGATCCCGCAGGGCACGCTGGCCGAGCGGCTGCGGGCCGGTGGGTGCGGCATCCCCGCCTTCTACACCCGGGCCGGGGTCGGCACCCTGGTCGAGGAGGGCGGGTTGCCGTGGCGCTACCGGTCCGACGGGTCGGTGGAGGTCGCCTCGCCGGCCAAGGAGGTGCGGGAGTTCGACGGCGTCAGGTACGTCATGGAGCGCGGGATCGTGACCGACTTCGCCCTCGTGCGGGCCGCTCGTGGCGATATTTACGGAAATCTCGTGTTTTCCAAGTCCGCACGAAACTTCAACCCGCTTGCCGCGATGGCCGGACGTGTGACGATCGCCGAGGTCGAGGAGCTGTGCGCCTTGGATCCTGAGGAGGTGCACCTGCCGGGCGTGTTCGTCCAGCGGGTGCTCGTGCTCGACCCCGAACAGGCCGCCGACAAGCCCGTCGAGCGGCGGACGGTGCGTTCCTGATGGCCTGGACCCGGCAGCAGATGGCGGCCCGCGCCGCGGCGGAGCTCCCCGACGGCGGCTACGTCAACCTCGGCATCGGCCTGCCCACCCTGATCCCCGGCCACCTCGACGGGCGCACCGTGATCATCCACTCGGAGAACGGCATCCTCGGCGTCGGCCCCTACCCGTCGCGGGAGGAGATCGACCCCGACCTCATCAACGCGGGCAAGGAGACGGTCACCGTCGAGCCGGGGGCGTCCTACTTCGACTCGTCGCTGTCGTTCGGGATGATCCGCGGCGGCCACATCGACGTCGCCGTGCTCGGGGCCATGCAGGTGTCGGCCGGGGGAGACCTGGCCAACTGGGCCGTCCCCGGCAAGATGATCAAGGGCATGGGCGGGGCGATGGACCTGGTCCACGGGGCCCGCCGCGTCCTCGTGCTGATGGAGCACACCACCCGGGACGGCGCCGCCAAGATCGTCCCCGAGTGCACGCTGCCGCTGACCGGCCGGGCCTGCGTCGACCGTGTCATCACCGACCTCGCCGTCATCGACGTCACCCCCGCCGGGCTGCGCCTGGCCGAGACCGCCCCCGGCGTCAGCCCGGCCGACGTGCGGGCCAAGACCGGAGCCGAACTGCTGTGAACCCCCTAGGACAGCCATGACCCATCCGCCGTACCTGAGTCCCGCCTACCGGAGCACGGTCCTGCGGGCGCCCTCGCGGGCGCCGGTGCCGTTCAAGGCCGACCCCGACACGATCGAGCTGACCAGCCCGGTCTTCGGCCACCACGAGGTCGGCTCGCTCGACTGCGACCTGACCAGGCAGCATGCCGGAGAGCCGATCGGCGAGCGCATCAGCGTCAGCGGGCGCATCCTCGACGCCGCCGGCCGGCCCGTGCCCAACACGCTGGTCGAGATCTGGCAGGCCAACTCCGCCGGCCGCTACGCCCACCAGGGCGACCGGCATCCGGCGCCGCTCGACCCCAACTTCACCGGCGCCGGCCGCTGCCTCACCGACGACCAGGGCCGCTACCGGTTCGTCACGATCAAGCCCGGCGCCTATCCGTGGCGCAACCACGCCAACGCCTGGCGCCCCGCCCACGTGCACTTCTCGGTCTTCGGCACGGCGTTCACCGAGCGGCTCGTCACCCAGATGTACTTCCCCGGCGACCCGCTGATGCCGTTCGACCCGATCCTGCAGTCGATCCCCGACGCGGCCGACCGGGAGCGGCTCGTCTCGGCCTTCTCGATGGACCTGACCGAGCCGGAGTGGTCGCTCGGCTACTCCTTCGACATCGTGCTCGGCAGCACCCCCCTGGAGACGCCATGATGCCCACGCCGTCGCAGACCGTGGGGCCGTTCTTCGGCCACGCGCTGCCCTACCTCCACGACTGGGAGCTCGTCCCGGAGGGCCACCCCGAGGCCATCACGCTGGCCGGGCGGGTGTTCGACGGGGCCGGCGAGCCGGTGCCCGACGCGCTGCTGGAGCTGTGGCTGGGCCACACCGGCGACGGCGGCGCGCTGCGCCGTGGCGACGGGCTGACGTCCGGGTTCGGGCGCTGCGCCACCTCTCCCACCGGCTCCTATCGGTTCCGTACGGTACGCCCGGCGGGTCCGTACCTGTCGGTGCAGGTCTTCGCCCGTGGCCTGCTCCGGTCCCTGCTCACCCGCGTGTACCTCGAGGATCGGCCCGATCCGCTGCTCGACGACCTCGACCCCGCGCGGCGTTCCACGCTCATCGCGACCGGGTCCGGCGATGCCTACCGGTTCGACGTGCGGTTGCAGGGAGAAGGGGAGACGGTCTTCCTTGACTTCTGACGGCCCGGCCGCCGCGCCCGCCACCGACGGCGGGCTGCTGGCGCCGGTGCGCGCGGGCACCCGGGCGGAGGCGCTCACCTCCGACTCAGCGTGGACAGACGCGATGCTGGCGGCCGAGGCGGCGCTGGCCCGCGCGCAGTCCCGCGCGCGACTCATCCCGGAGGCGGCGGCCGAGCTGATCGGCCGGACGGCCGCGGCGCTCGTCGTCGACGCCGCCGGCCTCGCCCGCCGCGGCCGCCAGTCGGCCAACCCGGTCGTGCCCCTGGTCTCCGACCTGCGCGAGGCCGTGAGAGCGGCCGCCGAGACGGCCGGTTCGCCGGGGTTGCCGGATGACCCGGCCAGGCTGGTGCATCTGGGAGCGACCAGCCAGGACATCATGGACACCGCGGCCATGCTGGTCGCCACGAGGACGGTCGGCGCGATCACGGCCGACCTGGACACGGCCATGCGCGTGCTGGCCGGCCTGGCGGAGCGGCACCGCGACACCGTGATGGCCGCCCGCACACTGGGGCAGCAGGCGGTGCCGACGACGTTCGGCCTGAAGGCCGCCGGCTGGCTCACCGGGCTGCTCCGAGCCCGCGACCGGCTGCGCGCCCTGCGGCTCCCGGCCCAGTACGGCGGCGCGGCCGGCACCCTGGCCGCCCTCGCCGAACACGTGTCCACGACCTCGGCGGCCCCCGGGGCCGTGAGCCGCGAGCAGGCCGCCGAGGCGGCGTTGCGGGTCGCCGGGTTCTTCGCCGAGGAGCTGGGCCTGGCCGCCCCGCCGGCGCCGTGGCAGGCGGAGCGGTCGGTGGTGGCCGAGCTGGGCGCCGCCCTGGCGGCCGTGGCGAGCGCGCTCGGCAAACCGGCCACCGACATCGTGTGGCTGGCCCAGACCGAGGTGGGCGAGGTGGCCGAGTCCTCGCGCGGCGGCTCGTCGGCCATGCCGCACAAGCGCAACCCTGCCCTGTCCGTGCTGATCCGCTCGGCGTCGCTGCAGGTCCCGGCCTACGCGCAGGTGCTGGGCACGGTGGGCGAGCACGAGCGGGCGGCGGGCGCGTGGCAGGCGGAGTGGCTGCCGCTGCGCGAGTGCCTGCGCCTGACCGGGGGAGCGGCGCAGACGGCCGTCGAATTGCTGGAGGGCCTGCGGGTGTTCCCCGACCGGATGCTCGCCAACGCCGGCCTCACCGGCGGTCTGCTCGTCTCCGAACGGCTGGCCGTCCACCACGGGCGCGACGCCGCCGAGGAGATCCTGCGCGAGGGCGGGCCGCTCGACGGCGAGCCGCCGGACCCGAGCGGCTATCTGGGCGCGGCCCCCGAATTGGTCGACCGTATCCTCGCCGCGTACCGGCGGCAGACGTGAAGGAAGGCCCGGGGTGAAGCTCCACTGCCGCGTTGACGGTCCCGACGGCGCGCCGCTGCTGGTGCTCGGTCCCTCGCTCGGCACGACGCTCGACGTCTGGCGGCCGCAGCTCGCCACCCTCACGCGCGAGTGGCGGGTGCTCCGCTACGACCTGCCCGGCCACGGCGGCTCGCCGGCCGCGCCCGCCGGGCTGACCGTCGACGACCTGGCGCAGGCCGTGCTCGACCTCGTCGAGGACACCCGGTTCGCGATCGGCGGCATCTCGCTCGGCGGCGCGATCGCCACCACGATCGCCGCCCGCGAGCCCGGCCGGGTGCTCAGCCTGGTGCTGTGCTGCACCGCGGCCCGCTTCGGCGAGCCCGGCCCCTGGCACGAGCGGGCGGCGACGGTGCGCGCCGAGGGTGTGGCCTCGCTCGCCCCGGTGCTGGCGACCCGGTGGTTCACTCCCGGGTTCGACGGCGGCTGGGTCGTCGACATGCTGGGGCAGGTCGACAGCGAGTCCTACGCCGCCTGCTGCGAGGCCCTGGCCGGGTGCGACCTGACCGGCCGCCTGGGCGCGATCACCGCTCCCACGCTGGTGGTCGCCGGGGCCGACGACCCCGCCACCCCCGTCGGCCAGGCGGTCACGCTGGCCACGGGCATCCCCGAGGCGCTACTCAAGGTGGTGCCCGGCGCGGCCCACCTGGCCAGCGTCGAACGAGCCGGCGACGTGACCGCCGCGATCGGCGACCACCTCGGCGGCTCCGCCAACTGGGCGGCCGGGATGCGCACCCGCCGCGAGGTGCTCGGCGACGCCCACGTGGACCGCGCCGTCGCCGCCACGACCGGCTTCACCGCCGACTTCCAGCACCTCATCACCCGCTACGCCTGGGACGAGATCTGGAACCGTCCCGGTCTCGACCGCCGCACCCGCAGCTGCGTCACCCTCACCGCGCTGGTCGCCGGGGGCCACCTCGACGAGCTGGCCATGCACGTGCGCGCCGCCCTGCGCAACGGGCTCACCCCCGACGAGATCAAGGAAGTCCTGCTGCAGACGGCGGTCTACTGCGGGGTGCCCGCCGCCAACGCCGCCTTCGCCGTGGCTCAGCGCGCGCTCGCCGAATCACGCTGATCTCCCGGTCGCCGATTCGTTATTGACGGTTCCGCAGGTACGGGTTAGCGTCGTCTCTAAATAAAAAGGAAACCTTACTAATAGTTTCCTTCGGCCACTCCCATCCCACCCCCCAAGCAACGGATGTCGGAGCATCATGAGACACAGAGCTCTCAGCAAGATCCTCACCGGCCTCACGGCGTTACTGCTGCCGCTCACCGCGGCCTTCGCCGTCCCACCCGGCGCGTACGGCGCCACCACCTCGGCCACCTCGGCCACCTCGGCCGCGCTCGCGGAATGGACGGCGTGGACCGCCTACACCGCCGGCACCCGCGTCACCTACAACGGCGTCGAGTACGAGTGCGTACAGAGCCACACCTCCCAGCCCGGCTGGGAACCACCCGTCGTCCCGGCCCTCTGGAAGGTCACCGGCGGCGGCGGGGGCGACACGACGGCGCCGTCGGTGCCGGGCAACCTGCGTTCGACGGGGGTGTCGTCGAGCAGCGTGTCGCTGGCGTGGAACGCCTCGACGGACAACGTGGGGGTGACGGGTTACGGCGTCTACCGTGGCGGGACGCTGGTGACGACGGTGACGGGCACGTCCTACACCGATGGCGGGCTGAGTGCGAACACCGCCTACACCTACACGGTCCGGGCGCGTGACGCGGCCGGCAACCAGTCCGCCAACAGCAACCAGGTCACCGCGACCACCACCGGCGACGGAGGCGGAGGCGGCAAGAAGGTCCTCGGCTACTTCGTCCAGTGGGGCGTCTACCAGCGCGCCTACCACGTCAAGAACATCGACACCAGCGGCTCGGCCGCCAAGCTGACGCACATCAACTACGCCTTCGGCAACGTGCAGAACGGCCAGTGCACGATCGGCGACAGCTACGCCGACTACGACCGCTTCTACTCCGCGGCCGAGAGCGTCGACGGCGTCGCCGACACCTGGGACGCGGGCGCGCTGCGCGGCAACTTCAACCAGCTGCGCAAGCTCAAGCAGAAGTACCCGAACCTCAAGGTGCTGTTCTCGTTCGGCGGCTGGACCTGGTCGGGCGGCTTCGGGCAGGCCGCGGCCAACCCGGCGGCCTTCGCCGAGTCCTGCTACCGCCTGGTCGAGGACCCGCGCTGGGCCGACGTCTTCGACGGCATCGACATCGACTGGGAGTACCCGAACGCCTGTGGCCTGACCTGCGACACCAGCGGACCGGCCTCGTTCAGGAATCTGATGTCGGCGCTGCGCACCCGCTTCGGCTCCGGCAACCTGGTCACCGCGGCCATCACCGCCGACGGCACCTCGGGCGGCAAGATCGACGCGGCCGACTACGGCGGCGCCGCCCAGTACCTCGACTGGTACAACGTCATGACCTACGACTACTTCGGCGCGTTCGCGGCGCAGGGCCCGACCGCCCCGCACTCGCCGCTCACCTCCTACACCGGCATCCCGACGCCGGGGTTCTACTCCGACAACGCCATCCAGAAGCTCAAGAGCAAGGGTGTCCCGGCGAGCAAGCTGCTGCTCGGCATCGGCTTCTACGGCCGCGGCTGGACCGGCGTCACCCAGTCCGCCCCCGGCGGCACGGCGACCGGCCCGGCACCGGGCACGTTCGAGCAGGGCATCGAGGACTACAAGGTGCTCAAGACCCGCTGCCCCGCCACCGGCACCGTCGCGGGCACCGCCTACGCCCACTGCGGCAGCCAGTGGTGGAGCTACGACACGCCGAGCACGATCGGCGGCAAGATGGGCTACTCGAAGAACCAGGGCCTCGGCGGCGCGTTCTTCTGGGAGCTCAGCGGTGACACCACCAACGGTGAGCTGATCACCGCGATGAGGAACGGCCTGGGGTGACACCCCGAGGGGCCGGGCCCTCCCGCCGGGGCCCGGCTCCTCGCAAGCCGGGGACGCGTCGTCTCCGCCATCAGTCGGCTCCGTTTTCGCTGGTAGCCGGGGTAGAAGGCGGGTATTGGCAGGATATCGGGGGGTTGGTGGACGGCGCCGGTCGATCGGTGTTCCATGAGCGCGCGAACCGCCTGATGATCCTGTCGCCGGATGGTCAGGGAGGTCGACCACGATGGGGTGTCCGACCTCGGCGAGCTCCTGGACCACTCGTGATCTCCCATGAGGGATTCACCTGCGAGCCGTGGGCCCTGCGGGCCGCCGGGCTGGATCTGGACGTGCTCGCCCAGGCCGAGTCGTTGTTCGCGCTGTCGAACGGGCACATCGGCTGGCGTGGCAACCTCGACGAAGGCGAGCCCCACGGCTTGCCCGGCAGCTACCTCTCCGGCTTCCATGAGCTGCGCCCGATGCCGTACGCCGAGGCCGGCTACGGCTATCCCGAGTCGGGGCAGACGGTCATCAACGTCACCAACGGCAAGGTGATCCGCCTGCTCGTCGACGACGAACCGTTCGACGTCCGCTACGGACGGCTGCGCGATCACGAGCAGGTGCTGGACTTCCGGGCCGGTGTCCTGCGCCGGCGGGCCGAGTGGGAGTCCCCTGACGGATCCGCCGTGCGGGTGTCCTCGGTCCGGCTGGTGTCGCTGGTCCAGCGGTCGATCGCGGCGATCTGCTACGAGGTGACGCCGCTCGACGAGACCCTGCGGGTGGTGGTGCAGTCCGAGCTCGTCGCCAACGAGCAACTGCCGAAGATGGGAGGCGACCCCAGGATCGCCGCTGCACTCGACGCCCCGCTGGTGGCCGAGGAGGACTCGGCCAGGGACGCCCGCTCGGTGCTGGTCCACTCCACCCGCCGCAGCGGCCTGCGCATGGCCGCGGCGATGGACCATCTCGTCGACGGGCCGCCCGGCACCCAGGTCGTCGCGGAGAGCTCGCCCGACCTGGGCCGCGTGACGGTGACGGCGTCGCTCGCCGCGGGGCAGCCGCTCCGGCTGGTCAAGTTCGTCGCGTACGGCTGGTCGGGGTCACGCTCGCTGCCGGCGGTACGCGACCAGGTCGAGGCCGCGCTCGCCGGCGCCCGCGGGACCGGCTGGGAAGGGCTGCTCGCCGCGCAGCGGACCTACCTGGATGAGTTCTGGACCCGGTCCGACGTCCAGGTGGAGGGCGATCCCGAGATCCAGCAGGCGGTGCGGTTCGGGCTGTTCCACCTGCTGCAGGCCACCGCGCGCGCCGAGGGCAGGGGCATTCCGGCCAAAGGGCTCACCGGCCGCGGCTATGACGGGCACTGCTTCTGGGACAGCGAGGTGTTCGTGCTCCCCGTGCTGACCTATCTCGTCCCCGACGCCGTCGCCCACGCCCTGCGCTGGCGGCACTCGACCCTGCCGATGGCCACCAGGAGGGCGGCGCAGCTCGGGTTGCGCGGGGCGGCCTTTCCCTGGCGGACCATCCATGGGGAGGAGTGCTCCGGCTACTGGCCGGCCGGCGCCGCGGCGTTCCACGTCAACGCGGCCATCGCCGACGCCGTCATCCGCTACCTCGACGTCACCGGCGACGACGCCTTCGAGGCCACCGCCGGGATGGAACTTCTCGTCGAGACCGCCCGGCTGTGGCGGTCACTCGGCCACCACGCCGACGACGGCGCCTTCCGGATCGACGGCGTCACCGGCCCGGACGAGTACAGCGCGGTCGCCGACAACAACGTCTACACCAACCTGATGGCCCAGCAGAACCTGCTCGCCGCCGCGAAGGCCGCCGAACGGCACCCCGAGCGGGCCCGGAGACTCCACGTCGACGAGGAGGAGACGGCCGGCTGGCGGAGCGCCGCCCAGGCGATGTTCCTGCCGTACGACCGCGGACTCGGCGTCCACCAGCAGTCGGAAGGCTTCACCAGCCACCAGCGGTGGGATTTCGCCGCCACCGCGCCCGAGCAGTATCCGTTGATGCTGCA
Source organism: Nonomuraea sp. NPDC048916 (assembly GCF_040649575.1). NCBI lineage: Bacteria > Bacillati > Actinomycetota > Actinomycetes > Streptosporangiales > Streptosporangiaceae > Nonomuraea > Nonomuraea sp. NPDC048916. The sequence continues at coordinate 72,538 of NZ_JBEZFS010000009.1, read as the reverse complement.
CTTCCCGTACTTCGATCTCTACCGCAAGCAGGTCGTCAAGCAGGCCGACCTCGTCCTGGCGCTCCACCGCCGCGGCGACGCCTTCAGCGCCGAGGAGAAGGCGCGCGACTTCGCCTACTACGAACAGATCACCGTACGGGACTCCTCGCTTTCGGCCTGCACCCAGGCGGTGATCGCCGCCGAGGTCGGCCACCTGGACCTCGCCTACGACTACCTGGCCGAAGCGGCGCTGATGGACCTCGACGACGTCGAGCACAACACCCGCAACGGGCTGCACATCGCGTCCCTGGTCGGCGGCTGGATCGCCCTGGTCGAGGGATTCGGGGGCCTGCGGCGGCGCGAGGGCGTCCTGAGCTTCGCGCCGCGCCTGCCCACGGGGCTCACGAAGCTCTCCTTCACGATCTCCACGCTGGGGCGCCGGTTGACGGTCGAGATGAGCGGGGAAACCGCCACTTACACCCTGCTCGACGGCGAGCCCCTTCGGATCCTCCACCATGGACGGCCTGGGACGACCGCCGTCGGCGCACCGCTCAGCCGCCCGATCCCGGCGGCGCCCCCGGCCAAGGCGCCCACGCAGCCGCCCGGCCGCCGGCCGGTCCGACGTGCGTCCACCTAAGGACGCCGGTCTTCCGGTCGGTGTTGGCGACCCGGTCGACACGGGCGACGCGCCGGCCGTCGCGGGCGGCGATCTCTGGGGGCTACCTCGGTCCGGATCGGCCACGCACCACGGCGAAGACGATGTGGCTGCCCGTGATCAGGCAACTGAACACGGCCATCGCCGTCAGCGCACCGGGCGGTCCGAAGTGCAGCAGGAGCAGGGTGCCGACGAAGGCGCCGAGAACCAGCGCGCCGATCTGGCCCGTCCGGCGGCCCGCGCGCGTTTGCGCGCCGGTCCCGAACGGCGAGTCGGCCGCCAGGTTGGTCAACGTGCCGGTGACCACGGTCGTGTTGATATCGGCGATCTTGAGCCGGCGTACGACGGTGTTGCGAGCGCCCATGGTGACCGCCAGGATGACGATCAGCGGGTATTGGCCGGCGGGCTTCGTGACGGGCAGGGCGAACGCGGCCATGGCGGCGATCACGTGCATGACCGACTCGGCGGCGAAGGCGATGACGAGCCGGCGGCGAACGTCTCCCACCCTCGCGGTCAGCTGGCCCCCCAACGCGGCCCCGGCGAAGAAGCTCGCCAGCGAGATGAGCGTCGCGACGACCGACAGCTGGGCCACACCACCCGCGGCGAAGCCCATGATGAGCAGGTTTCCCGTCATGTTGCCCGTGAAGACCTGGCCCAGGGCGACGTAGCTGATCGCGTCGACCATCCCGCTGATGACGGTGAGAGCGCCCCAGAAGGGCCAGGCGAGGTTGCCGGAGCTCACCCGCGGAACCTCGCGTGCCGGATCAGATCCCCGACGGCCATGGCAGAACCTCTCGTCATCGGTGCCCTCAGGCGGCCGGCCTTCCCGGCCGGGGGCCGAACCTGAACGGTGTCCCTTCGGTCCTACCCTCCGATGGCGGTCAGACGAGGGTGCGCAGGATGGCGTGGCAAACGGCGAAGACGGCGAAGCCGAGGACCAGGCCGCCGACCGCGTTCACGGCGGCCTTGCCGGGCCGCGCCGGTGGCCGCGACCGCGGTCGGGACCGCAGCCCCGACCGCCGCGACGGCCGGCAGTGAGCCCACCACGACGATGGCCACGCCTCCTAGCCAGGGCCGGTGCGGCCCGTCGGCGCCGGGTCCGGCGCCGTGTCCGGCATGGTGGTGCCGGTGGGTCCGGTGTCCGGGTCGGCGTGCGGGCCGGGCTCGTGGCCGCCGGTGTCGAGGCGGAACGGCGGGTAGGCGTCGGTCATCAGGGTCGCGTACGCGGCGACGCGCAGTGCCCACCGATTCATGCCGAGCACGAAGTCGAAGATCCCGCGCGGGTAGCGTCCGGTGAACAGCAGGACGAGTGCCGCGACGAGGACCAGCAGGGCGATGATCCCGCCACCCCAGGTGATGATGGGTACGCTTCCGCCCTGGCCGGCGGTGCCGGCCCGCCAGACCGGCACGCTGCCGCTGGTGAACAGGCCGACGATGATGTAGTGCGGGATGGCCAGCAGCCACCATTTCACCAGGACCAGCCCGCGCGACAGCCGTACGGGATAGTCGATGTCCAGGGTGGCGGGGTAGTCCGGCACGCGGTCGAGTGTGAACGGGGGATAGCGGTCGGTCCCAAGGGCGCTGTAGCTGTAGTACGCCACCCGCCAGGTCCAGCGCAGCACGCCGACGTTGAAGTCGAAGATGACGCGCGGGTAGGTCCCGGTGAACAGGATCGCGAAGAACGCGACCACCGTGAGGACCGCGAAGGCGGTCCACAACAGGGCGAGGACCACGTAGTGCGGGATGGCGAGAAGCCATTTGACCAGCCACAATCCGCGGTTCAGTGGGACGTCGAGGCACGCTTCCACGCGCACTGGATAGCTGTTGGTTGTCATGGGGATACCTCCGCTCACAGCGTCCGCGTCGGCGGCCGCCGTGCCCAGATGCGATGGTCGCCTCCGGGAGGGACCTTCGGCACGATGTGGTGCCTCAGGTTTCGGCCGCTTCGGCGGAGCGTGATGAGTGAAGGCGTGGTGATCGCGTCGGCGGCTCCACATCGGCGTCATCGCCTGCCGCGACCTCGACCTCATGGGATCTGGTCGACCACCTCGAAGCCGAGGTGAAGGCCCTGCTGTCGGCTGAGCCGGGCGGCGCCGGTGCCGGAATGGCCGGTGGGAGCGGACGCTCCCACCGGCCTCGTCGCGCGCCGACGTCAGGTGATGACGTCAGGTGACGGCGTCACGCGTGCTTCGTGGTGTTCCTGTCGATGACCTCGTGTGTGTCGCGGGTCAGCGGCGACGCGGCGGAAGCCGTCAGCATGTGCCGCAGCGTGGCGACGAACCACAGCGCGATCGTGGCGTAGAACAGAACCCCGAGAGCGCCTTCGGCATCACCGATCAGCCCGATGACACCAGCGGCCAACGCGGTGACGCCGAGCGCGCTGGCGATCACAACGTAGAACCGCTGGCTCACCGACTGGTCCCTGCGATACAAGCCTTCGGCGGAGCCGAGCGCGCAACCTCCGAACGCGCCGAGGATCATGATCGTCGCCGTGGCGCCCCGGGTGCTGTCGATGATCGGCAGATCAGTCCCCTGCAGATACGCGACGTACACGAGGGTGTTCACGGCCGCGACGAGTGTGGCGGCCGCGTCCTTCCAGCTCAACCTCATCGTCCACACCTCCTTTCGAAATCGGTGCGGACTTGCTTTCCTTTCAGGCTTATCGCCTGGCTGGACGCGCGGTAAGAGCCGATGGTCACCAGTGGCAGGGAGGTTCGGCTTCACGCCGCGGAGAGGACCGGCCTCCTGTGATCGCGAAACGCTCGACCTCGGCCGGCTGCCCGCCGGTCAGGCCACGATCGTGCTCGGACCAGCGTTGCCGGATCTCGACCCGGATGCTCTCATCGATACCGGTGATCCGGCCGCGGACGCTCAGGCGGGGTTCCGGAGAACTCCCTGTTGCTGGGAGGGGCGATGGACGCGGCTGAGCCGCTGGAGCCCTCGCCGCGAACGTGCGGCGGTCCTTCCGGCGAATCACCCAAAACATCTTCGGCGACAGCCGACAGGAAAGTCCGCCTGAGGTGGCTCCCCGTTTGGCTCCCCGCGACCTTTCAAGATCAAAAGAGGGCTCCGGTTAAGCTCCGGAACCCTCTCTGACCTGGTGGAACATGGTGGACGATACTGGGATTGAACCAGTGACCTCTTCCGTGTCAGGGAAGCGCTCTCCCGCTGAGCTAATCGTCCGTATCGAGCTGTCACTCAGAGCGGAAGACGGGATTCGAACCCGCGACCCTCACCTTGGCAAGGTGATGCTCTACCACTGAGCCACTTCCGCATGGCACTGCTTGCTCTTTACTTTAGCGGATCCCGGGGGGTCCGCCGCCCACCTGAGGTGGAGACGGGATTTGAACCCGTGTAGACGGCTTTGCAGGCCGCTGCCTCGCCTCTCGGCCACTCCACCAGGAGTGTTGATCTCCGAGCGGAAGACGGGATTCGAACCCGCGACCCTCACCTTGGCAAGGTGATGCTCTACCACTGAGCCACTTCCGCGTGTTTCCGGCGATGTGCCGGCCCACGGGAAAACCATATCGCTTTCGCGGAGTGCCCGGCGCGTCCTGACCGGGGTGGGCGCGGGATTCAGCGGATCACGCGGACGTCCTTGGCCATGACGAACGCGATGCGGTGACCGAGCTGAATCTGGTGGAAGCGTTGGGTGCCCTCGACCCTGACGTGGCGGGCCGGGGTGAGGGAGCCGGTCGCGAGGTAGGAGCCGGGCAGGGTGAGGCCGAGGGAGTAGTACTGGCCGGGGCGGATCACGTACTGGAGGGGGATCTCCTGCTGGTAGGCGGCGCGGGTGCCGCGGTAGGCGGATCGTTCGGGGTAGGCGCGGCCGTACACCCTGACGCGGCCGTTGATCGGGGTGACCAGCGGGCCCCTGGCGGGCACGGCGGTGGGCCGGTCGGGCGGGTTGCGGAACCACGCCTTCTGGCCCAGATACCAGATGGCCGTCCAGTCGCCACTGGTCCCGGCGACGGCGAACCGCTGGCCGGTGGAGGCTCGCGCGCTGTGGTCGTACACGCTGTGGGTGCTGGGCCGGCCGACCCGCTTGCCGATGTCGTCGATCAGCGGGGCGTCGGCGCGCGGCTCGGTGCGCAGCCACACCGTGGAGGCGCCGTGTGGTTCGCAGCCGGTCTTGGAGCAGCCGGTGAAGCGCGGCAGGTGGGTCTCGTAGTCGGGCCGGATGATGACCGAGGTGCCGCCGCGGGCGCCCTCGATCGGGCTGCCCATGAGGTCGAAGTAGTGGGCCCAGTCCCAGTAGGGGCCCGGGTCCTCGTGCATGCCCGGCAGCGACTCGGGCGTCGTGCCGGGCACGGTGTCGTGCCCGAAGATGTGCGCGCGGTCGATCGGGATGTCGTGCCGGGCCGCGAGGTAGCTCACCAGCTTGGCCGACGCGCGGTACATCGCCTCGGTGTACCAGGTGCCGCCCTTGGCGAGGTAGCCCTCGTGCTCGATGCCGATCGAGCGGGTGTTGACGTCCCAGTTGCCGGCGTGCCAGGCGATGTCCTGGGTCCGCACGTGCTGGGCGACGTGCCCGTCGCGGGAGCGGACCGTGTAATGCCAGCTCACGTAGTCGGGGTCGTGCACGAGCTTCGGCAGGCCGTCGTAGGCGCCCTCGGTGTCGTGGATCACGATGTAGTCGATGCGCCGTTCGCCGTCGAGCCGGTCGTGGTTGCCGTAGCCGCCGCCGGTGCGCCGGTGGGCGGCGGGCATCCACTCGCAGGCCAGCGAGGCGGGGCACTCCGCCTGCCGGGCCGGGGGTGGCGGCGGGTCCGGGCGCAGGCCGGGCTTCGGCTCCAGCCGCACCGGGAAACCGTCGTCCGTACGGCGCGCGGCGCCCTCGCGGATGACCGCGAACACCTCGTCGGCGAAGTCGCGGGAGCCGGAGTAGCGGGTGATGGCGTCGTGCCAGTCGGCCGGGTCGGAGCTGCGCCGCCCCTGGTAGGAGGCGAGGACGGCGGCGCCGCCCCTGATGTTGGCGGCCGGGTCGGTGCGCAGCCTGGCGACGGGGAGCCCGGTCAGCCGCGCCGCCTGCCGCAGCGTCGCCTCCCCGGGCGCGGGCCGCGCCGGGACGCCCGCCGCCGCCACCTCGTCGGGCACCGGCCGCGCGGCATCGGTGTCCACGAGGTGCATCGGGCCGTAGCCGCCGCCCGTGCTGGGCTCACCGGCGTTGACGTCCCACCGGGACTCCAGGTAGGAGACGCCGAGCAGCACGCTCACCGGCACGCCGTAGGCTCTGGCCGCCTCGGCGAACTCGGCCTGCCGGCCGGGCTGGCTCGGCCCGGCCAGAGCGCTGACGGCCAGACCGGCGATGACCCAGAGCAGCATGGCGACCCCCACGGAACGGCTCTCCTCGATTACCCGCCGTAACCATTCCCAGAAAGGGATGTGTCAGACGTGGCTGATGATGCGCATGAGGTCGGCCTGGCATGAGGTCGGCCCGGCATGAGGTCGCCTGGCATGAGGTCGGCCAGATCGGCCGCGCATCGCTCGCCGGCCTCGATTTGGCCGCCGGAGCGTTCGCCTGCCGGCGCTTGGCGAAAGGTTGGGGACGTTCGGGAGTCCTCTAGGCGGTAATCCTGCCCGATTTCGGGCAGGACCTTGGCATGTCTCGTCTCGCATGCGTAGTGTCCTCGTCTGTGTCCATGGCACGGCATCCCTACGAGGAACTCATCGCCCACCTGACCCGCACCAGCGGGCTCGGTCCGGGCGAGGCGGCGCGCGTGGTGGCCGACGTGGTGTCGTACTTCTCCGAGCCGGTCGAGGAGTTCGTACGGCGGCGTCACGGTGAGCTGAAGGCTCACGGCTTCACCAACGACGAGATCTTCCCCAGGGTCGCCGCGGAGCTGCGGGGCCGCCCGGTGGCGGCGCCCGCGCTGTCTCTGCGGCAGCTGCGCCGGATCGTCTACGGATAAACGGACAGAGGAGACCTCGGATGTGCGGAATCGTCGCCTACGTCGGATCGAAGGACGCGGCGCCCATCCTGCTGGAGGGCCTGCAGCGGCTGGAGTATCGCGGCTACGACTCGGCGGGTGTCGTGGTGTCGAACAAGGGCCTCAAGCTGCGCAAGGTCAAAGGCAGGGTGGCCGACCTGGCCAAGGTGATGCCGGCCAGGTTCAAGGGCGGTCTCGGCATCGGCCACACGCGCTGGGCCACCCACGGCGTGCCCAGTGACGTCAACGCGCATCCGCACCTGTCGTCCGACGAGCGCATCGCGGTCGTCCACAACGGCATCATCGAGAACGCCGACGAGCTGCGCGCCAAGCTGGTCGCCGACGGGGTGCTGTTCGCCTCCGAGACCGACACCGAGGTGCTCGCCCACCTGATCGCCCGCACCGCCGAGGAGACCGAGACGCTGGAGGAGGCGGTCAGGAAGGCGCTCAAGAGCATCGTCGGCACGTACGGCATCGCGGTGATCGACTCCCAGCGGCCCGGCGAGGTCGTGGTGGCGCGCAACGGCAGCCCGATCGTGCTCGGCATCGGCGAGAAGGAGATGTTCGCCGCCTCCGACGTGGCCGCGCTGGTCCGCTACACGCGCCAGGTCGTGCACCTGGAGGACGGCGAGCTGGCCGTGCTCAAGGCCGACGGCTTCCACACCTTCGCCAGCGACGCCCGCGAGACGGCCAAGGAGCCGCTGACCGTCGACTGGGACGCCGGCCACTACGACACCGGCGGCTACGAGCACTACCTGCTCAAGGAGATCTCCGAGCAGCCCGACACGGTCTCCCGCACCATGCGCGGCCGGCTGGACGAGCGCTTCCACATCGCGCACCTGGGCGGGCTCAACATGGACGCCCGCGAGACCCGTTCCTTCCGCCGGGTGAAGATCATCGGCTGTGGCTCGGCCTACTACTCCGGGCAGATCGGCGCCCAGCTGATCGAGGAGCTGGCCCGCATCCCGGCCGACGCCGAGCCGGCCAGCGAGTTCCGCTACCGCAACCCGGTCGTCGACCCCGACACGCTCTACGTGGCGATCAGCCAGTCGGGCGAGACCTACGACACGCTCGCCGCGGTGCAGGAGCTCAAGCGCAAGGGCGGCCGGGTCATCGGCATCGTCAACGCGGTCGGCAGCGCGATCGCCCGCGAGGTCGACGGCGGCGTCTACCTGCACGCCGGGCCCGAGGTGTCGGTCGCGTCGACCAAGGCCTTCACCTCCACCTCGCTGGCGTTCGCGCTGCTCGCGCTGCATTTCGGCCGGGTGCACGACCTGTCGCCCGCCGACGGCCGGCGCGTCTGCGAGGGGCTGCGCAGGCTGCCGGGCCAGATCGAGGAGATCCTGGCCCAGGGCGACAAGATCGCCGAGCTGGCGCAGAAGTACGCCAAGTATCCGAGCATGATGTTCGTCGGCCGGGTTCGCGGCTACCCGGTGGCCCGCGAGGGCGCGCAGAAGCTCAAGGAGATCTCCTACGTGCACGCGGAGGCCTATCCGGCCAGCGAGCTCAAGCACGGGCCGCTCGCGCTGATCGGCCCCGAGATGCCGACGGTCGCGATCGTCCCCGACGACGAGCTGCTCGACAAGAACCTCACCACGCTCGGCGAGATCCGGGCCCGCGGCGGCCAGGTGCTCATGGTGGGCCATCGCGAGCCCGACGCGAAGCTGGCCGACGACGTGATCGTGGTGCCGCGCAACGAGATCGAGCTGGACCCGATCCTGCTGACGATCCCCCTGCAACTGCTGGCCTATCACGCGGCGGTCGCCCTCGGCCGCGATGTGGACAAGCCACGCAATCTGGCAAAGAGTGTCACAGTTGAATAAATCGGTGTGGCACTATGGCCACAATCCGACAAACTTCTCGTTAATCGCCGAAGACCGACTTAAGCTCCTCGTGTGGTCGAGTTCGATCCTCAGGCTCCCAACCTTGCGCGGATGTACGACTACATGCTCGGCGGCGACGACAACACCGCCGTCGACCGCGAGGTGACCGACCGGCTTGCGGCCCTGTTCCCGCAAGCCGTTCCCCTCGCGCGGACCAACCGGGAATTCGTCCAGCGGGCGGTGCGCTACCTCGCGCACGCGGGCGTCCACCAGTTCCTCGACCTCGGCAGCGGGCTGCCCTCTCAGGGGCACGTGCACGAGGTGGCCCCTGCCGCCAAGGTCGTCTACGTGGACCACGACCCGGTCGTGGCCACGCGGGCCAGAGACCTGCTGGAGGAGTCGGGCCTGGCCGCGTTCGTCCAGGCCGACCTGCTCGACGCCGGCGCGGTGCTGGAGCGGGTCTCCGCCCACCTCGACCTGGACCGGCCGGTCGGGGTGGTGCTGGCCTCGGTGCTGCACTTCGTCCCCGACTCGGCCGGCCCCCAGGCGATGGTGGCCAGGCTGCGCGATGCCCTGGCACCCGGCAGCCACCTGGTGATCACGCACGCCACCTCGGTCGGGCGCCTGAACCCCGAGGACGCGGCCAAGGTGATCTCCCACGGCTCGTCCGCCGCCGGCGCCGACCGGACGCCCGCCGGCATCAGGGCGTTCTTCGGCGACTTCGCGCTGGTCGAGCCGGGCCTGGTGAACGCCCCCGACTGGCGTCCGGACCGGCCGAGGCTAGTCGGCGAGCCGTCCGCGGCGTCGTACCTCATGGCCGGGGTCGGCGCGAAGCGGTAAGTCCGGTTTTCGGGATCATGGGTTACGGCGACCCCGATGTGTGACCGTACGTGATGTGTTAATAACCTGTAGTAATAGGAGGTCTTGCGGAACCCCGTGGAGGCACGTCATGCGCCGACGGCACTTCTTCGCGCTAGGACTCGGCGTCGTGGCGTGCGCCGGCGGGTGCGGCGCCGAGCGCGGCGTCACCGCGGGGCCTCGGGCGCGGTTCTCCGTCGTGCCGGGCGGCGAGCGGTGGGAGAACGTCGTCCAGGCGCTCGTGCGCGCCGGCGTCCGGGCCGGGTTCGAGGTGTCGGGACGGCAGAGCGAGCCGGGACCGGCCACCCCGATCACCGTCACCGGGCTGCCCGCCCTGGCCGCCGCCGAGCTGAACGGCCGGCCGACCCTGATCGACACCACGACGCCGCTGGCCAGGCTGGTCGGCGACATCGAGGTCGTGGTCGTGCCCGCCAACTCGCGGTTCAGGGACTTCGACGAGTTCGGCGCCCACCTGCTGGCCGATCCCGAGCAGACGCTGCTCGCCGGCGGGCCCCAGGGAGAGCCCGACCACCTGCTGTTCGGGCTGATCGCGAGAGGGCTGGGCGCCGACACCCGGCGGGTCGACTACACCGGCTACCCCAGCGCCGTCGGGGCCGCCACCGCGCTGCTCGGCGGCCGGGCCGCGGCCGCCGCCGGCACCCTCGGCGACTGGCGCGGCAGCATCCGCATGGGTCTGGTCAGGGTGCTGGCCGTGTCCTGCGCCCATCGGGTCGACGGGGTCGACGCGCCGAGCCTGCTGGAGTCGGGGGTGCGCGTCGACTTCGCCGACTGGTGCGCGGCGGTCGGGCCGTCCGGCATGTCCGAGGAGAGCCGCGCCTCCGCCATCGAGATGTGCGAGGCGGTCGCCGACTCGGCCACCTGGCGGGCCGCCTGCCGCGCCCGGGGATGGAGCTCCATCCCGCTCACCGGTGACGACTTCGAGGTCTGGCTCGCCTCGGAGATCGACCGCACCCGGGCGGTGCTCCGCGATCTCGGCCTCCTCAACACACCGGGCACAACATGCTGGGGTAGTTGCGGGAATGGCCACTAGATGTAGGATCCTGCTCGTCGCTGGTTCGCCCCTCGGGGCGGAGCAAAAGGGAACCCGGTGTGATTCCGGGGCTGCCCCGCAGCGGTGAGCGGGAACGACCGCCGTCACGAGCACTGGAGAGATCCGGGAAGCGACGGCCAGTAGGACGTGCGTGACGCCCGCGAGCCCGAAGACCTGCCCGCGACGCCGGGGGCCGAACCCGGCTGACCTGTCTGGGCCTCGAGGGAGGGCCCGAGGGCGTCATGGCCGGGGGCAGCCCGTGCCGGCGTGCTCTCGCGTGCCCTCCGGGGGCGAGCTCGCGAGGAGAGAGCACATGACGCAGATCGTCGAAGGCGACCGGCGACCGGCCATCGAGGAGGCCGCCGCCAGGGTGATAGCCGACCCGGCCAACTCCCGGATCGCCGCCCGGCTGCTGGCCGAGGAGATCGCGGACGAGACCGCCCGGCAGGGCGTGCGCTCGTTCTCGGAGTCCATCGCGGCCACCCACGCGGCGGGGCTGATCCAGGACACGCTCGCGGCCTTCGTCACCGCCCACGCCGCCGAGCTGGACGCGCTGGTCTCCGGCGAGGCCGACGACCGCTTCGAGTACTTCGGGCTGCGCACCGTCTACGACCGCTACCTGCTGCGCCACCCGGAGACGCGCGCGGTGCTGGAACGGCCGCAGCACTTCCTCCTGCGCGTGGCCTGCGGCCTGTCGGCGTCGGTGGCCGAGGCCGCCGAGCTGTACGAGCTGATGTCCACGCTGTCCTACCTGCCGAGCTCGCCGACGCTGTTCAACTCGGGCGCGCGCCGCCCGCAGCTCTCGTCGTGCTTCCTGCTCGACTCGCCGCGCGACGAGCTGGAGGCGATCTACGACAGGTACGGCCAGGTCGCCCGGCTGTCGAAGTACGCCGGAGGCATCGGCGTCTCGTGGACCCGGGTGCGCTCGCGCGGCTCCCTGATCAGGGGCACCAACGGGCACTCCAACGGCATCGTGCCCTGGCTGCGCACGCTGGACGCCTCGGTCGCCGCGGTCAACCAGGGCGGCCGGCGCAAGGGCGCGGCCTGCGTCTACCTGGAGACCTGGCACGCCGACATCGAGGAGTTCCTGGAACTGCGGGACAACACCGGCGAGGACGCCCGCCGCACCCACAACCTGAACCTGGCCAACTGGGTGCCGGACGAGTTCATGCGGCGGGTCGAGGCCGACGAGCTTTGGTCGCTGTTCGACCCGAAGGACGTCCCCGACCTCCCCGACCTGTACGGCGAGGCGTTCGACCGCGCCTACCGGGGCTACGAGGCCGAGGGGCGGCACGTCCGCCGGATCCCCGCCCGGACCCTCTACGGCCGGATGATGCGGACCCTCGCCCAGACGGGCAACGGCTGGATGACGTTCAAGGACGCGGCCAACCGCACCTCCAACCAGACGGCCCGCCCCGGGAACGTCATCCACCTGTCCAACCTGTGCACCGAGATCCTCGAGGTCACCAGTGACGCCGAGACCGCCGTGTGCAACCTCGGTTCCGTCAACCTCGCCGCCCACCTGCTGGGCCGCGACCAGGTCGACTGGCCCCGGCTGCGCCGGACCGTACGGACCGCCGTGCGGTTCCTGGACAGGACGATCGACCTCGGCTTCCACCCGACCCCCGAGGCCGAGGCGGCCAACCGGCGCTGGCGGCCGGTCGGGCTCGGCGTGATGGGCCTGGCCGACGTGTTCTTCGCGCTCAGGCTGCCGTTCGACTCGCCCGAGGCGCTGGAGCTGTCGACCCGGATCGCCGAGGAGATCGCGCTGGCCGCCTACGACACCTCCGCCGACCTGGCCGTCGAGCGCGGCCGGCACCCGTCGTACGCCGACACCCGCGCCGCCGCCGGGGTGCTGCACCCCGACCACTACGTCACGGCCTCGCCCCGCTGGGAGGCGCTGCGCGCCAAGATCGCCACAACGGGGCTGCGCAACTCGCTGCTGCTGGCCATCGCGCCGACGGCCACCATCGCGTCCATCGCGGGCTGCTACGAGTGCATCGAGCCGCAGGTGTCCAACGTGTTCAAGCGCGAGACCCTGTCAGGGGAGTTTCTGCAGGTCAACCGCTATCTCGTGGCCGACCTGCAGGCCCTCGGCCGGTGGACGCCGGGGCTGCGCGACGACCTCAAGCGGGCCGACGGCTCGGTCCAGGACCTGCCCGGCCTGCCCGCCGACCTCAAGCTCCTCTACCGCACCGCCTGGGAGCTGCCGCAGAAGGCGCTCATCGACCTGGCCGCGGCCCGCCAGCCGTACATCGACCAGTCGCAGTCGCTCAACCTGTTCATGGCCGCCCCGACCATCGGCAAGCTCTCCTCGATGTACGCCTACGCCTGGCGGCAGGGCCTGAAGACCACCTACTACCTGCGCTCCCGCCCGGCCACCCGGATCGCCCAGACCACGGTGCCGGCCCTCGCCGAGTCGCCCGAGTCGCCCGAGGCGCTCGCGTGCTCGCTGGAGAACCCCGACGTCTGCGAAGCCTGCCAGTAACCCCCTGAACCACGGAGATCTCTCACGATGCTGCTCGACCCCGGAATGGACCTGACCCTGCGCCCCATGCGCTACCCGGACTTCTACGAGCGCTACCGGGCCGCCATCCGCAACACCTGGACGGTCGAGGAGGTCGACCTCCACTCCGACCTCGCCGACCTGGCCAGGATGACGCCTCAGGAACGCCACCTGATCAACCGGCTCGTCGCCTTCTTCGCCACCGGCGACTCGATCGTGGCCAACAACCTCGTGCTCAACCTCTACCAGCACGTCAACGCCCCCGAGGCGCGCCTCTACCTGAGCAGGCAGCTGTACGAGGAGGCCGTGCACGTGCAGTTCTACCTCACGCTGCTCGACACCTACCTGCCCGACCCGGAGGAGCGGGCCCGGGCGTTCGCCGCGATCGACCACATCCCGTCCATCAAGGACAAGGCGGAGTTCTGCTTCCGGTGGATCGACTCGCTCGGCGGGCTGCGGCGGCTGGAGAGCGCCGGCGACCGCCGCGCGTTCCTGCTCAACCTCATCTGCTTCGCCGCCTGCATCGAGGGATTGTTCTTCTACGGCGCCTTCGCCTACGTCTACTGGCTCCGCTCGCGCGGCCTGCTCGGCGGGCTGGCCACGGGCACCAACTGGGTGTTCCGCGACGAGTCCATGCACATGGAGTTCGCGTTCGGCGTGGTGGACACCGTACGGGCCGAGGAGCCCGAGCTGTTCGACGACGAGCTGGGCGAGCAGGTCACCGTGATGCTGGAGGAGGCCGTGGCCGCCGAGCTGGCCTTCGCCCGCGACCTGTGCGGCGACGGCCTGCCGGGGATGGACGCCGAGCGGATGCGCGAATACCTGGAGTACGTCGCCGACCGGCGCCTCGCCCGGCTCGGCCTGCCCGGCAGGTACGGCACGGCCAACCCCTTCGCGTTCATGGAGCTGCAGGACGTGCAGGAGCTGGCCAACTTCTTCGAGCGGCGTGTCTCCGCTTACCAGGTGGCCGTTGAGGGCAATGTGAGTCTCAACGAGACCTTTTAGACATAAGGGTTAGACATAAGGGTTAGACATAAGGGGGCTTCCACGTGGAGACGCCCGAGACCCGCGCCGGGGTCCCCTGGCCCGCCGAACCCGGCTGAGGCTCGGCGCCGTCCCACCGGCCGCCGGTAAATGCGTGGCGCCGCCGGTGATCGCGCGGCTACCGTTGAAGACGTCCAGCACGACGAGAAAGGCACACGAGTGAGCGACCTCAGGACCCCCGCGCTGCTCGCGGGCGGGCAGGCTTCCGGATAGTCCGCGCCACGGACTCCAGGAGCCGCCCGGGACACTCCCGAGGCGGCTTTGTCATGTGCGGGCCCTGATCGACCAGGGCCGCGGGCCACGGCCTGACCGGTGGGAATGGCGCCCCCGGCCGGACACCAGCCCTCCGCCCCGGGCATGGCCCACGCCAGCCCGGCCCGGGGCCCACGCCGCTCTGGCCCAACTGGCAGAGGCGCCACATTCAGGATGTGGAGGTTCGGGGTTCGAATCCCCGGAGCGGCACCCACGCGTGCGCGGGCCGCGCCCCCGCCGCCACCGAGACGGTCGTCCGCCTGGAGAGACCGGCTCGGCGGATTGTCCGCGGTTGTCTGTCCCGCGGACCGCTCGCTTCCGGACACCCCCTCGACCGGCTTTCCCGCGGTGGCAGACACCCACAGGAGGGCAACCATCATGGTGAGACACGCGCTGATCGTGCTGTCGGTCCCGAGCCTGCTCACGGCGGGTTCCGGCGACCTCGATCCCGCGTTCGGCCACGGCGACTTCGGGCTGGTCCGCTACAGTCCCGACGGCTCGCCGGACCGGCCTTTCGGCACCGGCGGCAGGACGACCACGCACTTCGCGAACGAGGACGAGGCGTTCGACATCGCCCTCCAGGCCGACGGCAGGATGGTGGTGACCGGACCACCCGGTCAACCGTCGGGCCGGTCCACCGCCCTCGACGCCCTGATCGGCCGGGACCGCCTCGAAGCCAGAGCACGAGCAGGCCGTCCGGCTGGCGCGGGCCGTACCCGAGGAGACGCTGCACGTGGGCAGCGGCTGGGGCGCGCTGGAACGCAAGGTCCTGGCCAAGCGGCGCAGCAGGGCGCTGAACCTGCCCGGCACGCCGTTCGCCGAGACGACCATCGGCCGCGACCAGCAGTCGTGGCTGGCGCTGGTGCGTGACGGCTCGATCCCCACCCCCGCACCCGCCCTGCCGCCCTCCTCCTACACGGTCGGCCCGGAATGGCGGGCGCTGCTGGAGAGGTCCATCGAGCGGTCGGGCGGCACCTGGTTCACCCTGCTGCACCTCGGCGTGAATCGGTATCACGACGGCGACCGCGAGGGCGCGCGGGACGCCTGGGAGAGGTCCCTGGCCTGCACGGAGAACGCGTGGGCGCTGCGCAATCTGGTGGTGCTGGACGACGAGCGGGCGGCCGGCCTCTACACGCGAGCCCACGCGCTGGCGCCCGGCTACGCCCGCTGACGATCGAGACGCTCGGAGCCCTCATCGCCGCCGGGCGACCCCTCGACGCGCTCGCCCTGATCGACCGGCTCACCACCAAGGACCGGTGGCACGGGCGCGTCCGGCTGCTGGAATCCCGGGCCGCGCTGGACGCGGGCGACCTCGGCAGGGCCGGGCGGGTGCTGGACACGGGCCTCGTGGTCGACGACCTGCGCGAGGGCGAGGACGCGCTGGACGAGCTGTGGTGGGACTACCACGAGCGGATCCACCCGTCGGGCGCCGCCCGCGCGCGCCGGGAACCCGCTGCCGTGCGGCTACGACTACAACGTCAGGCAGTACTGAACCGCCGGGTCCATCAGCGATGAGATGAGCCGGTCAGGCGAGGAGGCCGGCGGTGGAGTTCGCGGTGACGGCCAAGGCTGCCATGAACGCCTCGGTGACCGGTCGTGCTCTCCGTGGACCATCACCGCGACGATCGACGGCTCCAGACGACGTCAGCCCTCGTGTGCGGGCGGTGATTGACCCTTTGTCGGTTCGGCTTGCTGGTGGGCGAGTTCGCCGCGCTTGCCGTACCAGGCGCTCCATACGCCGATGAGGAGCACGGTGCCGATGAGCAGCAGCGCGGACAGGCCCGTCATGACGTCCACGGGCAGCAGGTAGACGAGGGGGATGCGCAGTGCCGACTCGATCAGCAGAGCCGCGGCCCAGGTGAGGGTCATGACCACGTACACACGGCGGAAGCCGGGCTCGGCCTGGTAGAGCGCCTCCCAGCGGGCGGCCGTCCGAGCGTCCTCCGCGCCGAAGCGCTTGGCCACGCCGAAGGCCGCCGGGCGGCCGGTGAGGCAGGTGCCGACAAAGACGACGGCGACGACCGCGGTCGTGACCGACTTGACGGCCAGTAAGAGGCGCTCGTCGCCGGTGACGAAAGAGAGGATCAGGCCGAGGCCGAAGACCAGGCACATGAAGGCGGCGAAGCCGTCCAGCCTGCGCTCCCGGATGCCGACGTAGCCGACCCGCAGCAGCCCGGCGGACGCCGCCGCGAGGAGGGCGGCGTACTCGTCGATACGCAGCATGCGCAGCAGGTAGTAGGTGGCGACCGAGGGAAGCACGTCCCACAGCAGCACGTTCAGCACGGAGCGGTTCATGCGAAGATCCTTTCCAGCCAGTCGGAGATGCGGGCCAGGGCCAGGCGCTGGGCGCCCGACTGGCAGTGGGCGTCGGCGCCCTCCGCCTCGGTGAATTCGATCAGAGTCTTGTCGCAGGTCAGGTGTTCGTAGAGCGCCTCGGGCTGGCCCTGGAAGGCGAAGTCGCCGAAGGCGGAGCAGACGAGCGTCGGGCAGGTGATCCGCTCGGCGACGCCGTCGCCCAGGTGATAGTCGAGCAGAGCGGTGAGGTAGCCGCGGGGTGAGGGCGCGCCGAAGGCCCAGGTGCCGTGGGTGAACGCCCACCGCATGGTGGGGTCGTGCTCCATCAGCGCGCTTAACTGCGCGTCCGCCTCCGGACGGCTGAGCGCTTGAGCCGCGGCGGACCGGTCCCCGCCGAAGCGCGCGGCGACGATGTGTCCCATGTCGTAGACGCCGTCGAACGCGATCAGCGCCTTGATCCTCGGGTCGAAGGCGGCCGCGCGGGGTGCGAGCATCCCGCCCATGCTGACGCCCAGCAGCGCCACGCGTGAATCGTCCACGTGCGGCTCGGCGAGCAGGAAGTCGAGCACCGGGCCGACCACGTGTTCCCAGTCGGGCCTGAACACCAGCCCCTCGCGCAGGGCGCCCGGCTGTCCGGGACCGTCGAAGGTGAGCACGTTGAAGCCCCGCTCCGACAGCGCGGCGGCGGCGAAGAAGTGCAATTCCTCGGCGCTGCCGTCGAAGCCGTTGTGCATGACGACCGTCGCGCCACCGGTGCCCCGGTAGAGGTAGCCGGGCAGCGTGGTGCCTTCGTAGGGGATCTCGACCCGTTCGATGCCCGACAGGTCGGCGAAGGCGCGGAAGCAGGTCACCTGCCCGGTGTAGGCGACGTCGATGCGTGGGTCCGCCGGGTCGCCGTGCAGGAAGAACTCCGCGGCGCGGTAGTAGTTGGAGGCGCGCAGGAACCCGTCTCGGGCGCTCACCCGGCGCCCGGCCGCCAGGGATTCCGCCGCCTCGGCGGTCACCCGGTCGGCCGTGGCCAGCCACTCGTCGTGCCAGCTGTCGTAGTCGCCCTCGATGATCCGTTGCGATGTGGTCAGCACCTCGCCGAAATCGGCGCCGCCGTACGCGATGTGACCGAACGAGCGGAGTGTTTCGTACCAGAACGTGGGGTCCTTCTCGAAGATGATCGGGCGCACTGAGACTCCTTAATGCGAAGAATTTCGCTTCAAGGTATGCCCTTTGGGGTGCTTAACGCAAGACGGTTCGCGTTAAGATGGCGGCATGCAACCTGCACGCAGGCCGGGTGGCCGCAGCGCGAGGGTCCGTACGGCGGTGCACGAGGCTGTGATGGACCTGCTGGGCGAGGCGGACTGGGACAGTCTGAGCATCGCCGAGGTAGCCGAACGATCAGGCGTGCACCAGGCGACCGTCTACCGGCGCTGGGGCACGCTGAGCGCGCTGATCGACGATGTGGTGACCGAGCGGCTCTCGCAGGCCTCGCCGATGCCCGACACCGGGTCGCTCCGGGGTGACCTGGAGGCTTACGCGGTGCGGCTGGCCGAGGACGTGGCCGGGCCGTTGGGCGGTTTGTACGTGCGCGCCGCGCAGGTGGGCACCCGGGCTGACGACTCGCCGGTCTACATGGCGGACCGGGCGGCACAGTTGCAGGCGATGCTGGACCGGGCGGTGGAGCGGGGAGAACGACCGCCGACACTGCTGGAGTTGCTGGAGGTGGTGATCGCGCCGATCTACTATCACGCCATCTTCTTCAGCCGCCCGGTCGGGCCCGAGCACGCCAGATCTCTGGTCGGACGGCTGCTCAGCCTGCCGGTCAGCGGTCCACGATCTCGTTCTTCCCGATGACCACGACGCCGCCCCGGGTCACGGCGAAGCGGGTGCGGTCGTAGTCGAGGTCGAAGCCGATCCGGGCGCCGTCGGGGATCACCACGTTCTTGTCGATGATGGCCTTGCGCACCACCGCGCCCCGGCCCACCTTGACGTTCTCCATCAGCACAGAGTCCTCGACCAGCGAGTGGGAGTGCAGCACCACTTTGGGCGACAGTATCGACCGCAACGCCGTGCCGCCTGAGACGATCACGCCGGGGGAGACGAGGGAGTCTATGGCCCGGCCCACCCGGTCGCCGTCGTTGTGCACGAACTTGGCCGGCGGCAGCGGGTCGTGGCCGGTGTGTATCGGCCACTTGTCGTTGTAGAGGTTGAAGATCGGGTGCGCCGAGATGAGGTCCATGTGGGCCTCGTAGTAGGCGTCGAGCGTGCCCACGTCGCGCCAGTAGCCCCGGTCGCGCTCGGTCGAACCGGGCACCACGTTGTGCGCGAAGTCGTAGACGTCGGCCCCACCCGACTTGACCAGCATCGGGATGATGTTGCCGCCCAGGTCGTGCTTGCTCGACGGGTCGAGGGCGTCCTCGCGCAACGCGTCGATCATGGACTGGGTCTTGAACACGTAGTTGCCCATCGAGGCGTACACCTCGTCCGGCGAGTCGGCGAGGCCCACCGCGTCCTTGGGTTTCTCCCGGAACGCCACGATCCGGCGCCCCTGCGGATCGGTCTCGATCACGCCGAACTGGTCGGCCAGCGACAGCGGCTGCCTGATCGCGGCCACGGTCACGTCGGAGCCGGAGTCCTCGTGCTGTTCGAGCATCTGCCGGGGGTCCATCCGGTAGATGTGGTCGGCGCCGAACACGATCACGTGCTCGGGCATCTCGTCGTAGATCAGGTTGAGGTTCTGGAAGAGCGCGTCGGCCGAGCCGGAGAACCAGCGCGGGCCCAGCCGCTGCTGCGCGGGCACCGGCGTCACGTAGTTGCCGAGCATCGCCGACAGCCGCCACGTGCGCGAGACGTGCCGGTCGAGGCTGTGGTTCTTGTACTGGGTCAGCACGACGATCTTCAGGAAGTCGCCGTTCGCGAGGTTGGACAGCACGAAGTCGATGAGCCGGTACATCCCGCCGAACGGCACCGCCGGTTTCGCCCGGTCCGCCGTGAGAGGCATGAGCCTCTTGCCCTCTCCACCTGCCAGCACGACCGCAAGCACCCTCCGGGACCTCATGTCCAGGACGCTACCCCCAAATGGCCGATCTATCGACGAAACCCCGCACGGCTCTCTTCCTGGGCGTCACGTTTTGCGGTGATTCGCGCGAGCGGACCCCCGTGACCGGCCACGCCTGCCTCCACAGTGCCATCCGGCGGGCCGATATTTACCGGCTTGTCGGTGTGTCCCCGGCGCTCGGCTTGCTCGTAAGGTCGTCTCATGCGCGTTGATCTGCTCAGCCGGGAGTATCCACCCGAGGTGTACGGCGGAGCCGGCGTCCACCTCGAATACCTCGCCCGGGAGCTGCGGCGCCTGACCGACGTCCGGGTGCGATGCTTCGGAACCGATCGGGACGAACCAGGCGTCGCCGCCTACCGGGTCCCCGGCGGGCTGGAGACGGCCAACGCCGCGCTGCAGGTGCTCGGGGTGGATCTGGAGATGGCCGCCGCCTGCGGGGGCGCCGATCTCGTGCACTCGCACACCTGGTACGCCAACTTTGCCGGGCATGTCGCGAAGATGCTGTACGGCATCCCGCATGTGATCACCACGCACAGCCTCGAACCGCTGCGCCCGTGGAAGGCCGAGCAACTGGGCGGCGGCTACACGATCTCGTCCTGGGCCGAGCGCACCGCGCTCGCCGCGGCCGACGCGGTGATCGCCGTGTCGGAGGGCATGCGGCGCGACGTGCTCGCCGCCTATCCCGAGATCCCGGCCGACCGGGTGAGCGTGATCCACAACGGCATCGACACCACCGAATACTCTCCCGACCGGGGCGACGACGTCCTGAACAAACACGGCGTCGACCCCAACAGGCCCTACGTCGTCTTCGTCGGCCGGATCACCCGGCAGAAGGGGCTGATCCACCTCCTGCGCGCGGCGCGGTCCTTCGACCCCGGCGCCCAGCTCGTGCTCTGCGCCGGCGCGCCCGACACCCCGGAGATCGCGGCCGAGGTGACGGGCCTGGTGCGCGACCTCGGACACCAGCGCGAGGGCGTGGTGTGGATCTCCGAGATGCTGCCCAAGCCCGAGGTGATCCAGTTGCTCACGCACGCGACGGTGTTCGTGTGCCCGTCGGTCTACGAGCCGATGGGCATCGTGAACCTGGAGGCGATGGCCTGCGAGACGGCGGTCGTGGCCACGGCGACCGGCGGCATCCCCGAGGTGGTGGCCGACGGCGAGACGGGGCTGCTGGTGCCGATCGACCAGGGCGCCGACGGCGACCCGCGCGACCCCGCCCGATTCGCCGCCGACCTCGCCGACCGGGTCAACACGCTGCTGGGCGACCCGGCGCGGGCCCGCGCCCTGGGCGAGGCGGGCCGCGTCAGGGCCGTCGAGCACTTCTCCTGGGAGCGCATCGCCCGGCGCACCCTCGACCTCTACACCTCGCTCACCGGCTCACTCACCGGCTCCGCCACAGGGTCGCGCGGGTGAGGTCGTGCCCCACCTCGCCGGCCGCGTAGACCTCGGTGGTCCCGGGACGCTGGGCGAGCGCGGAGACCTTGCCGTCCAGCCGCTCGCTCGTCCACCGGCCGCCGGCGTGACGCAGCAGGCGCGAGCCGGTCGAGTCGAGCACCCACAGGCCGCCCCGCCCGTCGGGCTCCGCCTGCGCGAACGTGCTGCCGAGCGCGCCCCAGTCGCACCGCCACGTGTCGCCGTCCCAGTGCAGGGCGACCGGCCGGTAGCGTTCGAGCGGCTCGTTCTCCCTGTCGTACCTGCCCGGCACCAGCCATGACACCCCGCCGACCGCCCATACGTCGTCCGGGCCGAGCACGGCCACGTCGTTCAGGTGGGCCCGGGGCGAGCCGGCCCCGGCCGGCAGGCCCAGCTCGGGCACGCCGACCCGCTGCCAGGCCGTGCCGTTCCAGCGGGCGGCCGGGCCCGCCTCCAGCAGCGGGCCGCTGACCGTCCAGACGTCCGTGCCCGTGCCGCCCACGGCGCCCGCCGGCGCGGGCAGCTCGTGCGACCGCCAGGTGGAGCCGTCCCAGGACAGCGCCGCCGTGCCGTTGACCGCCCACGCGCCCCGGGCGGCCGTGCCGCCGGCGCCGATCGTGGCGCCGAACCGCCCGGTGAGCCGCGACGAGGCGAACGCGCCGTCCCGGAAGCCGCCCACCAGCCCGGCCAGGTCGGCCTGGTCACCCGCCAGCCCGAACGCCCAGGCCTGCCCGGCCGAGGTCGCGCCCAGCGCGGTCACCCGCATGTCCGGCAGCGGGAACGCCTCCCACCGCCCGCCGTGCCGGCGGCGCAGCCCGGCGAACCTCGTCTCTACGGCTCCGCCACTCTCGCGCTGGGTGAAGTGGGTCGTCCAGACCGCGCCGTCACCGCCCACCGCCAGCTTCTCGAAGCCGCCGTACCCCTTGTCGGTGGAGACCGCGCGCCAGGTCGTCCTGACCGGCCTGGCGCGCAGCTGGTCGGCGTGGGGCGGCGGCTGAGCGCAGCGCTCCGGGGCGGCGGCGAGGGGCGGCGGCGTCGGGCCCGTCGCCGGCACGGGAGTGAGCGATCCGCCGGGCGTGCCCATCGCCGAGGCGGCCGGGCCGGGGGTGGGACTGCCCGGAGCCCGCGCGGGTGATGGGACGCAGGCCGCCGCCAACGCCGTCACGGCCAGGGCCACTCCCAGCCGCCCGGGCCTTCGCGGCACGCCGGCCTCCCCGAGAGATCTCATGCCCCCGCACGATAGGCCAGCGCGGCCGTCACGTCTCCCGCCGGTCAGGTCTGCCAGGTCTCCATGACGCATCCTGTCGTCGGCGCGCACATCCACGCGCGGTATATGGGTTTCGCGGCATTTGGGTCTTGTAGCCGACCGGGCAGAGGATCACCCTGAACGGCAGGAGGCCTGAGATGTCGCATCCACTCGGAGTCAGCCGCCCGGATCTCACCGTCACCGACCTGCCCTCGCCTGAAGAGGTGTTCAAGGTCTCCAGGATCGGCCCCAAGGAGCTGTTCAAGTACGCCGTCGGCCCGAGCCTGATCGCGCTCGGCATCTCCATCGGCAGCGGCGAATGGCTGCTCGGCCCGCTCAGCGTCGGCCAGTACGGCTTCGTCGGCGTCGGCTGGGTCATCCTGGTGTCCGCCCTGCTCCAGACGTTCTACAACGTGGAATGCTCCCGCTACGTCCTCGCCACCGGTGAGACGCCGGTCGTCGGCTGGGGGCGGGTGCCTCCGGGATGGAAGCTCTGGGTCCCGCTCTCGGTGCTCATCGTGATCTTCGCGTTCATCGCCGGAGGCTGGGCCGCCTCCGCCGGGCAGGGCGTCTACGCCCTGTTCCACGGCGAGCCGCCGCCCGCCGGCGCCGAGGAGCCCCGGCTGTGGGCCATCGCGCTGCTGGTGCTGGTCTTCGTGATCACCGCCACGGCGCGCCGGATCAGCCGGGCGCTGGAGCTGGCCAACTGGGTGATGGTCGGCTCCATCCTGATCGCGCTGCTGGCCCTCTGCCTGTTCGTGGTGCCGTTCGCCCAGTGGTGGGAGGGCATCCGCGGGTTCGTCACCCCGGCCGCCCCGCCCAGCGGGATCACCGCCACCCAACTGGGCGGTCTGGCCGGCTTCACCGCGCTGGCCTCCGGCCTCAACTGGTACGTGATGGGCCACTACCGCGACAAGGGCTACGGCATGGGATTCCGCGCCGGCTACATCTCCGGCCTGCGCGGCGAGCGCACCGAGATCCTGGCCAGCGGCGTCACCTTCCCGGACGACGAGCGCAACCGGAGCATGTGGCGCCGGTGGTATCGGCTGCTGATGGTCGACATGTGGGGCGTCTTCTTCGTCGGCGCCATCCTCGGCATGCTGCTGCCGACACTGCTCATGTCGCAGGCCGTGGCCATGTCGGGGGAGCGGCCCACCCGGGCCAACGTCCCCACGTTCGTCGCCTCCGCGCTCGGCGACGAGTACGGGCAGGTCATGTTCTACCTGGCGCTCGTGCTCGGCGTGCTGATCCTCTTCTCCACCCAGCTCGGCATCTTCGAGGCCATGGTCAGGGTGACCACCGACGCCGCCCACGCCACCAGCCCCCGGCTGCGCGCCCTGGTGGAGGGCGACCCGCGCCGCTTCTACTACCCGTTCATGATCATCCTGCTGGTGGTCATCTCGATCATCATCCACTTCTCGCTGCCGGTCGGGCTGGTGGAGTGGTCGGCCAACATGTCGAACCTGGGCGCGCTGATCTACCCGTTCATGCTCATCTACCTCAACAGCAAGCTCCCCCGCCCGGCTCGGCCCCGTCCGTGGCACTACGTCATCCTGATACTGAACTTCCTGTTCTTCGGGTTCTTCTTCGTCAACTTCATCGCCGACTTCATCGGCGACCCGCTGGTGACGTTCTGACGGGTTCCGGAGGTTTCCGAGGTTCTAGAGGTCGGTGCTGGCGGCGTGCAGGATCCGTGGCTCGTGGTGCACGGGGAAGTTCACCGAGTTGGCGATGAAGCACAGCCGGTGAGCTTCCCGGTGCAGCTCGACGGCCTTGTCGTGCGTCTCGGGGGCGGCGACCGTGACCGTGGGCCGGAGCGTGACCGAGGTGAAGCGGCCCGCGCCGTCGGCGCCTTCGGACATGGCGCCCTCGGCCTCGTCGACGTAGGAGGTCACCACGACGCCGTTGGTCGCGCACAGGTGCAGATACCACAGCATGTGGCACTGCGAGAGCGACGCGACCAGCAGCTCCTCCGGGTTCCAGCGGGCCGGGTCGCCCCGGAAGGCCGGGTCGGAGGAGCCGTGCACGGGCGGCTTGCCCTCGGCGGACACCTCGTGGTCGCGGCTGAAGGCCCGGTAGCCGGAGGTGCCCTCGCCGAGGTTGCCGGTCCAGGTGACCGTGGTGCGGTAGTGATGTTCGCGGCTCATGCCTCCATCCTGAAGCATCCCGGCGGCGGACGATCATCCGGGGGCGCCGCCCTTGGAGGCCACGACGACGTGGTCGTCGCCGTGCCGCTGGTAGATGAGCGGCGTGGTGTACGCCTGGTCGCTGTTGCGGCCCTTCGTGGTCAGGAGCAGGACGGTGGTGTTGTTCCAGTCGTGCCCCTCCCTGCCGTCGGTCTGCTGGTAGCGCTGCACGTGTTCCTTGCCGTAGAGCATGCCTGACCGGCTACCCGGGAACGCCGTGATGTCACCATCACGCGCGTGGGTCTGTACGGACGCGGGCGATCCTGGCACACTGGCTTTTCTGTAAGCGCTTTCATCGAATGGAGTGAAAGCGCTTACAGAAAAGGGGAGCGCGTATGGACGTGACGATCTACGAGGTGGCCCGGCGGGCAGGCGTGTCGATCGCCACCGTGTCCAGGGCGCTGCGCGGCACCGGCCCCGTGGCGGCCAAGACCCGCGAGAGGGTGCTCAAGGCCGTCGAGGAGCTCAACTTCACGCCCAGCCGCCTCGGCGTCAGCCTGGCCGAGGGCCGGCACGCCGCCAACGGGATCGTCTTCCCCGACCTCGCGGGCCCCTACTACACGCAGGTGCTGCTCGGCTACGAGGAGGTCGCCTCCGAGCTGGGCCGCTCGGTCGTCATCCTGTCCACCAAGGGCCGCACCCGCGACGTGCACGCCCTGGTCAAGGACCTGGCCGGGCGGGTCGACGGCATGCTGGTCTTCGGCCACACCGTGCCCGGCGCCCTCGTCGCCGAGCTGGTCGGCGTGGGCATGCCGCTGGTGTTCGTCTCCCGCGAGCCGCTCGCCGGGGCCGACACCCTGCGCAGCGAGAACACCGCCTCGGCCCGCGCGCTGGCCACTCACCTGCTGGGCCACGGCTACCGCCGCTACGCCTTCCTCGGCGCTCCGCTGACGACCGGCGACGACGTGGACGAGCGCTGGCAGGGCGTGCGGTCGGTGCTGGGCGGTGCGATCGAGGCGGTGCCCATCTCCCACTACACCGTCGAGCACGGCTACGAGGCGGCCCTGCCGCTGCTGCGCTCCAGGAACCGGCCCGAAGCCGTCATCTGCTCGGACGACGAGGTGGCGCTGGGCGCGCTGCTCGCCGCCGAGGAGCTCGGGCTGGCCGTGCCCGGCGACGTGGCCGTGACCGGGTGGGACGACATCATGGCCGCCCGCCACGCCCGCCCGGCACTCACCACGATCCGCCAGCCCATGCGCGAGCTGGGCGCGCGCGCCGCACGGGCGCTCGACGAGCTGATCACCGGTGCCCGCACGACCCCCCAACACCTCGTCCTGACCACCGAGCTGGTGTTCCGTGCCAGCTGCGGTCACCACCCCCAGGAGGAACCCCAGTGAACACCTCGACCAGGCGCCCGGCCGCCGCCCTGATCGCGCTCGCGATCGTGGCGACCGGCTGCGGGCGCGACTCCGACCAGGCCCAGGAACAGGCACAGGACGTCAAGAGCGGCGCCGCCTCCGGCGAGATCACGGTGTGGGCGATCGGCGAGGAGGGCAAGGCGCTCGGCGCGTTCGCCAAGGACTTCGAGACGGCCAACCCCGGCGTCACGGTGAAGGTGACGCCGATGGGCTGGGACGTCGCCCACGACAAGATCATCTCCGCTGTCGCGGGCGGCGCCACCCCCGACGTCAGCATGATCGGCTCGACCTGGGCGGGCGAGCTGTCCAAGACCGGCGCGCTCGAACCGACCCCCGGCAACCTGATCGACAAGTCGGCCTTCTTCCCCGGTGCGTGGCAGACCGTGGACGTCAACGGCACCGCGTACGGCGTGCCGTGGTACGTCGAGACCCGCGTCCTGTTCTACCGAACCGACCTGGCCGAGAAGGCGGGCGTCAAGCCGCCGGCCACCTGGGAGGAGCTGCGGACGTTCGTCAAGGCCCTGAAGGAGAAGGGCGGCGCCGAGAAGGGCTTCAACCAGGGCTACACCGAGGGCTCCTGGCAGGAGCTGCTGCCGCTGATCTGGCAGGCCGGCGGCGAGATCGTCAAGGACGGGAAGTACAGCTTCGACACTCCCGAGGCGGTGACCGCGCTCAAGCAGTACGCCTCGCTGTTCGAGGAGAAGCTGGCCCCCAACGACACGCCCCGGGGCGCCTTCCCGCAGAACTTCATCAAGGGCGAGGTCGGCGGCTTCTTCCTCGGCCCGTGGATGATCGGCGTGCTGGAGAACGACGGCGGCGCCGGCTTCAAGGACAAGTTCGGCGTCGCCCCCTACCCCAAGGGGCCGGTCTCGGCCACCAGCTTCGTGGGCGGCTCCGACCTGGTCGTCTTCAAGAAGGCCAAGAACCGCGACGCGTCCTGGAAGTTCGTGCAGTGGCTGACCGAGCCCAAGGTGCAGGCCAAGTGGTACACCACGGTCAAGGCGCTGCCCAGCGTCCAGTCGGCCTGGCAGGAGCCGGAGCTGACCTCGGACGAGCGGGTGGCGGTCTTCGGCGAGCAGCTCAAGGACGCCAAGACGCCGCCGCCCTACCCGACCTGGGAGCAGGTCGCCAAGGTGCTCGAGGCCGAGCTGGAGAAGCTGGCGCTCGGCAGGTCCACGCCCGAGAAGACGGCCAAGGCCATCCAGGCGCAGGCCGACACGATCGGCACCGGCCTGTAGACGATGGGCCGATTACGCGGGGCAGGACTCGGCTGGGTGTTCGTGCTGCCGTTCCTCCTGATGTTCGTGGTCTTCTACCTCGGGCCGCTGCTCGCCGGGCTGGGCATGAGCTTCACCGACATGCGCAGCACCGACGTGTCCGACCCGCTCGGCGTCGACCTGGTGGGCGTGGAGAACTACATCCGGCTGGCGAACGACGAGGCGATGCGGAAGGCCGCGCTGAACACCGCGATCTTCGTGGTGACCACGCTGCCGCTGGCCATCGGGCTCGGCCTGGCCGCCGCGGTGGCGCTCAACTCGGGCATCGCCCGGCTGCCGGCCGCGTTCTTCCGGCTCGGCTACTACCTGCCGCACATCACCAGCATCATCGGCGTCGCGGTGGCCTGGAAGTTCCTGCTCGAACCCCAGGCCGGACCGCTCAACCGGCTGCTGGAGACGGTCGGGGTGCAGGGGCCGGCCTGGCTGCAGGACGAGGCCACCGCGCTGCCGTCGATCATCGTGATGACGGCCTGGCGCAGCTTCGGCTTCGACATGGTGGTGTTCCTGGCCGCGCTCCAGGGCATCCCGCGCGAGCTGTACGAGGCCGCCGAGGTCGACGGCGCCGGGCGCTGGGAGCGGTTCCGGTCGGTCACGGTGCCGCAGTTGCGGCCGGTGATCCTGTTCTGCACGATCTACAGCTCGACCGGGTTCCTGCAGTTCCTGGAAGAGCCGCTGATCATGACCGGGGGCGGGCCGCTGAACTCCACGCTGTCGGCCTCGCTGGCCATCTTCAAGCAGTTCGGCGTGGGCAACTACGGCTACGCGGGCGCCGCGGCCACGGTGCTCTTCACCGTGATCATCGCGCTGGCCGTGCTGCAGCTCAGGATCGGGAGGGCGCGGTGAGGCGGACACGCGGGCAGCACCTGGTCACCTATCTCGGGCTGATCGTCGGGCTGCTGCTCGTCGTGGGGCCGTTCCTGTGGGCCGGGCTCAGCTCGGTCAAGCCGGAGACCGAGATCAGGCGCGACCCGCCGACGTTCTGGCCGGAGACGTTCACCCTGGACAACTACCGCGAGCTGCTCGAACGGGTGCACATCGGGCAGGCGTTCGCCAACAGCGTGATCGTCGCGCTGGCGATCGTCGCCGGCAACCTGCTCTTCTGCTCGATGGTCGGCTACGGCTTCGCCAAACTGCGCTTCCGCGGCAGGGACACCGTCTTCGCGCTCGTCCTGGCGCAGATGGCGGTGCCGGCGATCGTGCTGATGATCCCGCAGTTCGTGCTGATCGCGAAGCTGGGGATGGTCAACACGTTCATCGGGATCATCCTGCCCGGGCTGATCACGCCGCTCGGCGTCTTCCTCATGCGGCAGTTCATCGCCGACCTGCCCGACGAGCTGATCCACGCGGCGCGGGTGGACGGCGCGGGGGAGTTCCGGATCTTCTTCGGGATCGTGCTGCCGCTGTGCAGGCCGGCGCTGGCCACGCTCGGGCTGATCACCTTCCTCGGAGCGTGGAACAACTTCCTCTGGCCGGCCGTGGTCGCCCAGTCGGAGGACGTCTACACGCTGCCCGTGGCGCTGAACATCCTCAACGGCCACGAGGGCACCCACTACAACCTGCTGATCGCCGGCGCGATGATCGTGGTCGCGCCGATCCTCGTCCTCTTCGTCTTCCTCCAGCGCTTCTTCATCCAGGGAATCGCCACGTCAGGGCTCAAGTGAGGAGCCTTCAAGTGAGGAGCATCGTCATGCGCAAGACCCTCCTGTCCGGCGTCCTCGTGCTCGTGGTCGGAGTGCCGGGGGCGGCCCACGCCTCCGCCGCCCCGGCCGGAGACGACACGCTGCGCCAGTACGCGAAGGACACGTGGCGCTCGATGGCCGCCATGGTGGACCCGGGAACCGGACTGCCCGCCGACAAGGTCACCGGTGACCTGAAGACCAGGGCCCAGGTCACCTCGCCGACCAACATCGGCACGTACGTCTGGAGCACCCTCACCGCCCGCGACCTCGGCGTCATCAAGCCCGCCGACGCCTCCGCCCGGATCGGCAGGGTGCTCGACGCGCTCGAACGGCTGGAACGCCACGGCCCGACCGGCCAGTACTACAACTGGTACGACCCGGCCACCCTTCAGCTCGTGCGCACCTGGCCCGACAACGGAGACCCGGTGCGGCCGTTCGCCTCCAGCGTCGACAACGGCTGGCTCGCCTCGGCCCTGATGATGGTGCGAGGCGCCGGTACGGCGCGAGGGCCTGGCGGCTGGCCACGTCCATGAACTTCGCCTCCTACTACGACCCGGCCGCCCGTCCGGACGCGGGCACCGGGCTGCTGCGCGGCGGGTTCTGGCCCGAGCGGCCCGAGGGGTGCTCGGTCGAGAGCGACTACGCCGGCACCGGCACCACGGTCTACTCGACCTGCCACCACTACGGCTCCCCCAGCGAGACCCGCATCGGCACCTATGTCGGCATCGCGCTCGGGCAACTGCCGCGCGAGCACTACTTCGGCCCCTACCGCACCTTCCCCGACAACGGCTGCGACTGGGCCTGGCAGGACCAGAAACCCACCGGCTCCTGGACGTCCCACCTCGGGGTCAACGTCTGGGAGGGCACGTACGGCTACCGCGGCATGCGCTACGTCCCCAACTGGGGCGGCTCGATGTTCGAGGAGCTGATGCCCGACCTGGTGGTGCCCGAGGCGAAGTGGGCGCCCCGCAGCTGGGGCCGCAACCACCCGGTGTTCGTCAAGGCGCAGATCGAGCACGGCCTGCGCGAGGCCCGCTACGGCTACTGGGGCTTCTCCCCGTCCAACGACCCCCACGGCGGCTACCGCGAGTACGGCGTGGACCCGCTCGGCATGCTCGCCGAGGGCTACACCTCCGACGCCGAGCGGACCTCCTCCGACCCCGGCTACGAGGGCTGCCGCCCGGCCCAGCCCGAGCCCGCCTCCTACGGCGACGGCGTCGTCACCCCGCACGCCGCGTTCCTCGCCCTGCCCTACGCCCGCGCCGAGGCCCTGGACAACCTGGCCAGGCTCCGGAAGAACTTCGACGCCTACGGGCCGGGCGGCTTCTACGACTCGGTCGCGGTCCGCTCGGGCGCGGTGTCGAAGTGGTATCTCGCGCTCGACCAGGGGATGGTCATGGCCGCGCTGGGCAACGTGCTCGCCGGGGGCAACCTGCACCGCTACTTCGGCAGCGCCGACGTCGAGGCCAGGCTCCGGCCGGTGATGCGGCTGGAGGAGTGGGCCGTCGTCCCGCCCGGCAACTGAACCCTCCAACAGATCGGGGATCATCCATGAGCACCGCCGACGCCGCCCGCGACGACTGGCGCGAGCGGATCCACCAGGCCTCCGGCGAGGTCGTCCCGGCCTCGCCGCCCGCGCCGCCGGCCCCGGCCGGCCTGCGGGCCTGTCCCGGAGCCGGGCAGGTGACGCTGACCTGGGATCCGGTGCCCGGCGCGATCGGCTACCTGGTGCACCGCGACGGTGTGCCGGTGGGGCAGCCGGACGTGGACGTGCCCGCCGTGCCGGGCTGCCGGTACGTCGACACGGCACACGGCCCGACCGCCTACTCCGTGGCCGCCCTCGCCACCATGGACACGCTCGGGCCGCGCTCGGCCGAAGTGACCGCCGGGCCCCTTCCGGCGGGGCCCGCCGCCGTCACGGTGCGGGTCGACGCCGCCCGGGTGACCGGAAGGCTCCAGCGGCCCTGGCAGCCCATGATCGGCTCCGAGCACCTGTCGTACCTGCTGAGCCGGGAGGAGACGGGCGGCCGGCTCGTCGGGGCGGAGCTCGCCGAGGCGCTGCGCACCGTGCGCGACGAGCTGGGCGTGCGGGCCGTGCGGGCGCACGCGATCCTCTGCGACGACCTCGGCGTCTACCGGGAGGTGGACGGCCGGGCGGTCCACGACTTCACCCGGGTCGACGAGGTCTACGACACGATCATGGGCCTCGGCCTGCGCCCGGTCGTCGAGCTCGGCTTCATGCCGCGGGACCTGGCCGCCGACCCGACGCGGACGGTGTTCGGCTACGAGGCGGTCATCTCGCCGCCCAGGGACTTCGAGGCGTGGGGCGACCTGGTGCGGGCCCTGGTCGAGCACCTGGCCGAGCGCTACGGAATCCAGGAGCTCGTCGACCACTGGGCCTTCGAGGTGTGGAACGAGCCCAACCTGGCCGTCTTCTGGTCCGGCACGCCCGAGGACTACTTCCTGCTGTACGACGTCAGCGCGGCCGCCGTGAAGAACGTCCACCCCGGCCTCCGGGTGGGCGGCCCCGCCTCGGCCGCCGACGGCTGGATGGAGGAGCTGCTGGCCCACGTCGCCGGGTCGGGCGCGGCTCTCGACTTCATCTCCACCCACACCTACGGCAACGCGCCGCTCGACTGGCGTCCCGCCCTGGCCCGGCACGGCAGGCCGGGCACCCCCATCTGGTGGACGGAGTGGGGGCCCACGCCCACCCACTTCCACGGCATCGGCGACGGCCCGTTCGGGGCGACGTTCCTGCTGCACGGCATGAAGTCGGCGGCGGGCCGGCTGGAGGCCCTGTCGCACTGGGTGGCCTCCGACCACTTCGAGGAGCTGGGCCGGCCGCCGCGGCTCTTCCACGGCGGCTTCGGTCTGCTCACGGTCGGCAACCTGCGCAAACCCCGCTTCCACGCCCTCACCCTGGCCGCCCGGCTGGGCGACGACGAGCTCGCCGCCACGGTCGAGGGCGACGCGGCCGGCGTCGAGGTCTGGGCGGCCCGGCACGGGGACGGCCGGGTCGGCGTGCTGGTCTGGAACGGCACGCTCGACCAGTCGCGGGCGGCCGGAGCGCCGGAGCTGGCCCGATCGGTGACCCTGGCGATCGGCGGCCTGGACGGCGACCACACGCTCACCCACCACCGTCTCGACCACGACCACTCCGACATCGAGGCGGTCTGGCGGTCGATGGGCGGCGGCGACTGGCCGGCCGGCCGCCAGTGGGACGAGCTCCACGCGGCCAACACCCTGGACGAGCTCACGCCGCCGGCCCGGGTCACGGCCGAGGGCGGAACGGTGACGCTGGAGTTCGACCTGCCGATGCCGGCCGTGTCGTTCGTCGAACTGACCCCGTGAGGCGAGCCCGCGTCGTACTGGACGCACCGCGGGCCGGGGGCCGCAACGCCGCCCGTACGGGGGGAAGGGCGTCCGTGCCGTCCACCGGCCGTGCCGTGCGTGCCAGCCTCGGCCGTGCCGGCCCGTGCGTGCCGAACACCGTCCGTGCCGGGCAGGGACTAGAGAAGGGGGCGGGGGCTAGAGAAAGGGGCGGGTGGCTGTGACGAGGTCGGGGACCGCGTCGTGGGTGTCGATGTAGAGGGCGAAGTCGGGGGTGCGCTCGCGGACGTCGCGGTCGCGGATCGCGAACACCGCCGGGGCCGCTCCCACCTCGCCGTAACGGGCGGCGACCGCGGCGGAGACCGCCCGCCGCACGTCGGCGACCACGCCGGCCGGCGTGTGACCGGGCCCCGAGGCGGCGAGGTGGCCGAGCATGCCCGCGAACCGCAGCTCGACGTCGGCCGCGGGCCGCTGCCGGGGGAGCACCGGCCGGTCGAGCCAGAACACCTTGCCGGCCAGGAACGCCTCGTAGCTCGCGCCGTCATGGTCGAGCGTGCGCGCCGTCTCGGCGAGCAGCTCGCCGAACCCGGCCAGGTCGGCGCCGGGCGGCAGGTCCGTGGTGATGAACAACGGCACGATCAGCGAGTCGAGCATCTGGGTGATCCCTCCGTGAGGAGGCTCATCGTAGGGGGCGCCACCGACAATCCCACGGGACTCCGGACCGTGTCGTCAAGCGGGAGCCCCCGCCGGAGAAGGCCGGGGCGGAGCGGTCCGGCTGAGCGGATTCGTACTGAGTGGGTTTGTGCTGAACGGTTCGTGATGGCCCGGCGCGGCCGCCCGCCGGGTCACCGGCGTCGCCGGAGCGAAGGGAGGTCTATGGCGAGGCTTAGCGGTCCCGTGGGCTTAACTTCCTGATCGGGGACGGTATGAGACAGGCGCGAGCGCCCACGCCGGCCGGAGAGCCCGTCGATCCCGTGGCCCGCTCGCCGAAGGAGACCCGCGATGAAGATGCCCGTCGTGAACCAGTGCGAGGCGGAAGCCTGCGCGTACAACCGTGAGCGCGTCTGCCACGCCTCGGCCATCACCGTCGGCGACGCGCCGCAGCAGGCGCACTGCGACACGTTCTTCACCGCGTCCGCCAAGGGCGGCGATCCCTCCGCCGTCGGACGGGTCGGGGCGTGCAAGGTGGCCGACTGCCGGCACAACACCCACTACGAATGCCAGGCACCCGGCATCGAGGTGGGCTACGTGAGCAACAGGGCCGACTGCATGACCTACGCGCCGGCCTAGCCGGTGCCCCGAGGCGGGGTCCCCGGCGGACCCGGCACACCCGACGCCGGAGATCTCTAGCGGTCGATCCACCTGTCCTTCAGGGCCGCGTGGACGACGGAGTCGCGCCAGCCGCCGGGCGTGAGCACGTGGCGCGGGACGAGCCCCTCCTCGATCATGCCCGCCGTCAGCATGGCCAGCTGGGCGGGCAGGTTGGCGGGCGCGCGGGCGCCCCAGATGCGGTGCAGCCCCAGCTGCTTGAACCCGAACGACAGCAGCAGCTTGATCAGGTCGGTGCCCATGCCCCGGCCCCACTGGTCGGGCCGCAGGCCGAGGCCGATCTCCGCGCTGTGCGGCTGGTCGGCCTCGATGTGCAGGCGCGCCACCCCGATCACGTCGCGGTGGTCGGCGTCGACCACCGCGAGTACGTACAGCTGGCGCGGCTCGGTTTCGGCGGCCCGCAGCGCCTCCTCGACCAGCCCTGTGACCTGCGGGAACGTCAGTGGCTCGAACGGCATGTACTGCGTGGCCGCGGGATCGCCGTAGATGGCGTGCAGCGCCGCCACGTCGGCCTCCGTGACGTCGCGCAGGCCCAGACGCGCACCTTTGCACTGCACCAGACGCATGCGCAGAAGTAAACGCGACTTTTGTGATCTCTACAACCCCTTGTCAAGTCGCGAGTTGACTCCCGTAAGCTCGCGCGACAAGTTCGGCGATCGCGCCGTGCGCGCCGAGCGGCTCGGCGTGCCCGGCGCCGACTCCGGCGGCGGCCTGCTCGACCAGGCTCTCGGGGACCTCGTGCCCGATCAGGCAGGGGGCGATGGCCAGGCGTTCGGCGCCGGCCGCCCGCAACCGCTGGGCGGCCATCGGCACGCCGGGCTCGCTGTCCAGCGACGCGGCGACGACGGGCAGCGTGAGCCGGGAGGCCAGCAGCACGGCGGTGGCCTGGACGGCGTGCACGGCCTGCGCCCCGCCGGCGGTGCCGAGGATGACCGCGTCGACCGGGCTGCCGACGTTCAGCACCCGCACGCGGTCGGCCCTGGCCAGGCCGCGTTCGGCCAGGCGGATGTGCAGCGCCTCGGCCAGCAGCGGATGCGGGCCGAGCGCCTCGGTGACCGCCGCGCCCGACCCGCTCGCGGCGACGGCCTTGCCGATCTCCGCCAGCACGGCGGGGTCGTCCCAGGTCAGCAGGGGCACCACGATGGCGTCCCGCCCCGAGGGCAGGGAGTCGGCCAGGTCGGCGACCGTTGTCAGGCGTACCTCGATGTGCGGGTTGTCGACGCGGACGACGGCGGCGATCTCGGCGGCCACGCCGGAGGCGCTGCCCGGCGCCGCGAGGACGAGGAGGGGGGCGTCCGGCGGCAGGGACGTGGGCACGGGACGGCGGTGCCGGCCACCGCCCGGCCGGGGGGAACGTTCACGTACAGGCAGGCTCACAGGCGCGCAGTTTATGCCCATTGGAGGCATCTTGTTCCAGGATTCGGCGGAGATTCAATCACAACGTGATCGGTGTGGCCGAGATCACATCGTGATGCTCGAAAACGTTGACTTATCTGCATGAAACGGCAAACTCGGCATCAACTAGAAACGCGTTCTAGAGCGAGTGTCACGCTCCGTCCCAGAAGGATGGGTAATGAAGCCGTTCTATGTCCGCGAGCTGAACGTCTACCCGGTCGGCCGCCGTCGCATCTGGCTGCTGGCGATCGCCGTCCTGGCGAGCCTGGTGGCCAACTTCGAGACCACGATCGCCACCGTCCTGCCGCTCCTGATGGAGGACCTGAGCATGTCGCTCACGGTCTACGGTCAGATCGCGGCCGCCTCCGTCCTGGTCGGCGGGCTGTCGGCGGCGTTCGGTGGCATCCTGTCCGACCGCTGGGGCCGCGTCACCATCCTGGTGCCGACACTCACGATCACCGCGGCCTGCAACTTCCTGCTCGCCACCGTGGACTCGGTCGGCGAGCTGTTCGCGATCCGGTGCCTGATGCTGTTCATCGAGGGCGCCGGGATCACGATCACCGCGTCGCTGGTCCGGGACTTCTCGCCGCGGCTGGGACGGGCACAGGCATTCGCCTTCTGGACCTGGGGCCCGGTCGGCGCCGCCTTCCTGGCCTCCGCGCTGGCCTCCCTGACGCTGCCGCTGTTCGGCAACGCCTGGCAGTCGCAGGCGATCATCATGGGCATCGTCTCGCTGACCATGTGCGGCGTCATCATCTGGCAGATCGCCGAGCCGTCGGCGGCGCTGCGGGCACAGGTGATGACGGCCGAGTCGGCGGTGACCGCCGAGGAGAAGATCGACCCCGGCAAGGTCAGAGAGCTGTTCAGGCATCCGCACCTGTGGGCGCACGTGTTCGGCAACACCGCCTGGCAGGTGCTCTACTGGACCTTCGCGATCTTCGGGCAGACGATCCTGGCCGGCGCGTTCGGGATGGAGACCGCCGCGGCCAACGGCGTCGTCGCCCTCGGCATCGTGGTCAACGCGCTGGCCGTCATCATCGTCGGCCGCGTCTCCGATCGGCTGCAGCTGCGCAAGCCGTTCACCGCCGTGGGCACCGTGCTCACCATCGCGGTGCTCGCCTACTACATCAGCCTGATCGGCCAGAACGTCTCCGCCGGCCACGTCACCCTGGTCTACGCGGCGCTCTTCCTCTGCCTGGGCGTGGCCTACGTCCCGTGGATGGCGAACTTCTCCGAGGACGCCGAGGACGTCGAGTCCCGCCTGCAGGGCGCCGCGCTGGGCATCTGGGGCATGGTCGTCCGGGTCATGATCGTGGTGCTGCTGGTGGTCTCGCCGATGGTGGTCGAGTCGGGTGGCTGGGACGCCTGGCTGTACGTGGCGCTCGCCGGTCAGGCCGTCTTCCTGCTCTCGATGCTCGCCTACAAGGGCGGCTGGCGCCGCGCCGGAACCCCGCCCAAGGTCACGGCCTGACCCTCAGCGTGCCGGGACCAGCGTGAACCGCAGCCCCGTGAGGAAGTCGCCGCCCAGGGTCTGCGGCAGGTCGCGGGCGAGCGAGGCGTTGACCGCGCTCTGCACCTTGACGATGTTGGGACCTCCCGCGCGGGCGGCGGTGGCAGCCGCCGCCCGCGCTTCTCGCGGCAAGATTTCGGAGGCTCGGCCCTACGCCCGCTGCGGCACCTGGCTGTCGCCGGCGGTGAGGTCGAGGTCGCGGGTCTCGGGTGCGATGGCCAGGCCCACGGCGGTGATGGCCAGCGCGACCACCACGTAGATCGACACCGCCAGGGTGGTGCCGTACATGTCGAACAGCTTGATGGCGATGATCGGGGCGATCCCGCCGCCGACGATCCCGGCCACCTGGTAGCCCATCGAGGCGCCGCTGTAACGCAGCCGGGTGCTGAACAGCTCGGCGATGAACGCCGCCTGCGGGCCGTACATGGCGGCGTGCGTGACCAGCGCGACGATCGCGGCGAGCGCGATCAGCGGGAACGACTTCGTGTCGAGCAGCGGGAAGAAGGCGAACACCCAGACCGCGGCGCCGATCACGCCGGCCAGGTAGACCCGCCGCCTGCCGACGCGGTCGGACAGCGCGCCGAACAGCGGGATCAGCAGGAGCTGCAGCGCCGACCCGATCAGCACGGCGTTCAGCCCCACCGAGCGCTGCATCCCCAGCGAGCCGGTCAGGTAGACGAGGATGTACGCGGTGAAGGTGTAGAAGGCCACGTCCACGCCGATGCGCGCGGTGAAGGCCGACAGCAGCGCGCGAGGGTGCGTGCGCAGCACCTCGACCAGCGGCATCCTGGCCTTCGCCCCCGTACGCTCCACCTCCGCGAACAGTGGCGACTCCGACACCTTCACCCGCACCCAGAGGCCGACGAGCACGAGCACGCCCGACAGCAGGAACGGCACCCGCCAGCCCCACGCGAGGAACGCCGCGTCGGACAGCGTGAACGACATGACCGTCAGCAGGGCGGTGGCCAGCACGTAGCCGGCCGGGACACCCACCTGCGGCCAGCTGGCGTTGAAGCCGCGGCGGCGGTTGTCGCCGTGCTCCAGCGACATGATCACCGCGCCGCCCCACTCGCCGCCGAGTCCGAGACCCTGCACGAACCGGAGCGTGGCCAGCAGGATCGGGGCCGCGACGCCGATGCTGTCGTAGCCGGGCAGCAGGCCGATGAGGAAGGTAGCGACGCCCATCACCAGCAGCGTCACGACCAGCACGGTCTTGCGCCCGGCCCGGTCGCCGAAGTGGCCGAAGACGATGCCGCCGAGCGGCCGGGCGACGAACGCGACGGCGTTGGTGGTCAGCGCCAGCAGGGTCGCGTTGAGCGGGTCGAAGGTGGGGAAGAACAGTTTGCCGAAGACCAGGGTGGCGGCCGTCGTGTACAGGAAGAAGTCGTACCACTCCAGCGACGTGCCGATCAGGCTGGCGAGGATCACCCGCCGGGTTTGAGGGGTGGAGCCTGACATCTCATCGCTCCTTACAGTCAGGGGGTTCCTTTCAACGTAAGGATCGTTGAACAATTCGACAAGAGGTTTGTTGGATGATTGCCTGTTGACTGTGAACGACGCCGTTGCCGATCTCGCACAGGACCGCGGCCGGCTGGGGCGCAGCAGCACCGCCGAGCGGGTGGCCGACATCCTGCGAGACCGCATCAGCGAGGGCTTCTTCGAGCCGGGCCAGCGGCTGTCGGAGGAGGCGATCTCCGAGGCGCTCGGCGTGTCGCGCAACACGCTGCGCGAGGCGTTCCGGCTCCTCGGTCACGAACGACTGCTCGACCACCGGCTGAACCGGGGGGTGTTCGTCCGGATCCTGTCGGCCGAGGACGTCGCCGACCTCTACCGGGTGCGCCGCGTGCTCGAAGGCGCCGCCGTCCGCCGGGCCCCGTCGCAGCGGGCGCTGGAGCTGATCGCGGAGGCCGTGGCCGACGGCGAGCGGGCCGCGGCGGCCGACGACTGGCGGGCGGTCGGCACCGCCAACATCCGCTTCCACCAGGCGCTCGTGACGGCCAACCAGAGCCCCCGGCTCGACGAGGCGATGCGCCAGCTGCTGGCCGAGCTCCGGCTCGTCTTCCACGTCATGGCCAATCCGCGCGACTTCCACGAGCCGTTCGTCGCACGCAACCGCCTGCTGCTCGGCCTGCTCCGCGACGGCCGGCTGGAGGAGGCCGCGACCTTCCTCGACGGCTACCTCGACGAGGCCGAGCAGCTTCTCATCCGCGCCTACGAGCCCAACCGCTAGCGTTCGTCCATGGACAGGATGTTCACCCCCGACGAGGCCCGCTCGCTGATGCCGTCGATCCTCGAGGAGACCCGCGAGCTGGTCGCCGCGCGCGCCGACCTCGCCGAGATCGCGTTCGACCGGCAGACCGCCGGCTCCTCAGCGCTGGGTGGCATCCCCGAGCTGAAGGCCCTGGAGGCCCGCATCGAGGAGATCCTGAGCGGCTGGACCGGCCAGGGCATCGAGGTGAAGGGCATCGCCCCCGTCCTGGTCGACTTCCCCTCGCTGCTCGACGGGGTGTCCGTGCGGCTGTGCTGGATCGAGGGCGAGCCCGGCCTGGCCTGGTACCACCGCACCGACCTCGGCTTCGCCGGCCGCCGCCCGCTCGCCTGAGAGCGCGCGGCCGGGGAACGCAGCCCGGGAGTTGTGGCTGAGCTGTGATCAACCGGTCCCACCCGGTGGTGGTCTAACCGGTCGACGAAGGGATCACACACGATGAGGCACACCTCAGTGTCCGCCGCGCTCCTGGTCGCGGCGGTCATCGGCGGGCTGGGGGTCGCACCCGCCGGCGCGCACGCCCAGGAGGGGCCGGCCGTGGCCCGTGCGGCCTGGATCAAGTCCTGTCACGACAGGAAGAACGACACCGACGCCCCCTGCGGGCACTGGCGGCTGATCACGCGGGACGGCGGCGGCGTCGCCCTCCCCGACGCCGCGGCGACGAGGCGCCACGCGACGGGAGCCGTGGCGCACGAGCCGGGCAGGCTGGCCATCAGCGGCGACGGCCGCGTCGTCGCCTACGAGCGGGCCCGCGACCACCGCCTCGTCGTCCGGCGGGTGGCCGGCGGGCCGGTCAAGGAACTGCCCACGTCGCTCGTGCCGAAGGGGATCGGCACCGACGACCTGCTCCTGTACGTGTCGCCGTTGGGCGACAAGGTGCTGGTCGAGTACGTGGACGATTCGGGCAGGCAGCCCACGAAGGTCGTCACCGTCGCCACCGGCCGGACGGCCGAGCTGCCCGCCCGGGACAGCGTGCGGGGCTTCAGCGCCGACGGCGACGAGGTCCTCGCCACGCGCACCGCGGAGGACAACACGACCGCGCTCGTCGTCCACCGGCTCGGCGGCACCTCCACCCAGCGGACGCCGTCGCAGGTCGTGGCCAACGCCCCCGTCACCGCCCTGGCGGCCGACGGCAGGACCGTCGCCGTGTTCGTCTCGGGCGACACCGGCCGTGGGAAGCCGCCCCGGCTGCGGTTGTACGACCTGGAGACCGGCGAGCTGTCGGCCGGCGTGGACCTGGCCCTGAACCCCGGCGCCACCCCGTACTTCGCGCGGTGGACCGCCGACGGCCGGCTCACCGCGACCGTCGTGTCGGCGGAGGACGGCAAGCCGGAGGTGGTGCGGGTGCTCACCGTCGACACCGAGACCGGAGACGTCACGCTGACGGACCGCTACTCGATCAGCAAGACCAGCTACTCGTCCACGAAGGCGGGGGAGTGACGACCATGAGGATCAGGATCGCGGTGGTGGTCGCGGCCGGGCTGAGCACCCTGCTCACGGCCCCGGCACAGGCCGGCCCGCACCACGGGCACGACGGCGTACGGTACGCCTCGATCAAGGCGTGTGAGACGAAGGACGCCGGGCCCCGGCCGTGCGGCGCCTGGCGGCTCGTGATGCACGACGGCTCGCGGCGCGCCCTGCCCGACGCCCAGACCGTCGCCCTGAAGGCCAACGGCAAGCCGTCGGTCACCGGGGTCGCGCCCGTCGCGGTCAGCGGCGACGGGCAGCGGCTGGCCTACCTCACCAAGTCGGGGCGGCTCGCCGTGCGGACGCTCGGCGGCGGCGTGAAGCTGCTGGCCGAGGACGCGCTGCCCCGCGTCGCCCAGCAGGACCTGACGTTCCGGCTCTCCGACGACGGCGGCAGGCTCGCCGTCATCGACGGCAACATGCGCAAGGGCACCCGCGTCTTCGACACCGCCACCGGCGACCTGCTCGGCACGATCCCGGGCACGGAGAGGATGATGGGCTTCAGCGGCGACGGCGGCGAGGTGCTGACCAGCGTGGACGCGGACGAGTCGGTCACCGACCTGGCCGTCTACAGCGACACCGGCGAGCAGCTGCGGCGTGCCACGCCGCCCCAGGTCGTCGCGTGGAACAGCCCGCAGGCCCTCTCGGGCGACGGCCGGACCGTGGCCAACATGGTCATGTCCGGCAAGCCCGAGCTGGTCCTGTACGACATGGAGACCGACCAGGTGACCAGCCGCACCAGGGTCAAGCTGCCCGCCGGATCCGTCCACATGATCGACTGGACCGGCGAGTCGCAGGTGACGCTGCACCTCCTTCAGGAGCGTGACGACAAGGCCGGCCTGATGACGATCGTGCGGATCGACACCGGCACCGGAACGGTCAAGACCAGGGACCGCTACGCGATGCTGAAGGACAGCTACGTCTTCGCCGCCTGCGGCGGCTGATCCTCCTCTGGTTCAGCGGCGCCCGGGACGTACGCTGCGGGGGTGAAGGTTCACTCGACCAAGGCGATGGCGGCCCGGGCGGTCGACCTGTGCGTCGCGCTGCTGCACCGGGAGCCGTCCGCCGAGTCGGTGTCCCGGGTGCTGCGCGACCACGGCGAGACCGTGACCCCGCCGCTCGACGACGCCGACCTCGCGGCCATGCGCGAGGCGGCGGCGCGGCTCGCGGAGGTCTTCGGCGCGGCCG
This sequence comes from Nonomuraea sp. NPDC048916, assembly GCF_040649575.1. Taxonomy (NCBI): domain Bacteria; kingdom Bacillati; phylum Actinomycetota; class Actinomycetes; order Streptosporangiales; family Streptosporangiaceae; genus Nonomuraea; species Nonomuraea sp. NPDC048916. The sequence goes on along the minus strand of NZ_JBEZFS010000009.1, from coordinate 31,452 downwards.
GTCCCGAGCAGGCCGCGCGGCTGCTGAACCGGATCCTCGCCGACTCCGCCCGCCCGCCACGGCTCAGCAGCCACGGCGGCACGACCACCTGGCACCTGCACGTGGACAGCGGAGACGACGCGCCATGGGCCGAGTGGTTCCTCGCCTCATCCGCCCTGGCCCTGGCCGTGCTCCTGGCCGACCACCAGCGGGTGCCGGGCGGGCTGTGCGCCTCAGCCGGCTGCCGCCGTCCCTACCTCGACCTGGGAGGCGGCAGCCGGCGGCGCTACTGCGGCACCCGCTGCGCCACCCGCGAACGCGTCGCCGCCCACCGCGCCCGCGCCTGAACGCGGTCACGGGCGCGAGCGTCCGGACGGGCGCGACAGCAGGGCGTAGGCCGCCAGGGCCGACACCTGCAGCGCGGCGCCCGCCGGCAGGGCGGTCCCGGTGCCGGACGCGGCCAGGGGGCCGGCCAGCGCGGCGCCGGCGGCGTACGAGGTGATCTTGAGGCTGGCCCCGGTGGTGAAGATCTGGCTCCGCAGGCGAGGCGGGGCCTCGCGGTGCCGTACCGAGAACAGGGCGGTGAGCTGGGGCCCCTCCGCGACGCCGGCCAGGGCGTAGGCGAGCACGGCGACGGCGAAGTGCCCGGCCGTGGCGGCGATCACCATGGCCGCCGCCAGGACCGTCGTGGACCCCGCCAGCACGAGGTCCGGGGTGAACGGCCATCTCGTGACGCGGGCCAGCGCCGCGTTCGCGGCCAGCGCGGTGGCCGCCGTGACGGACAGCAGCAGCGCGCCGTGGCCGGCGCCGCCGGCGAGGCCGGCTCCGAGCAGGGGGGCGCTGACGACCAGCACCGCCACACCGGAGAAGGAGATCATCGAGGTGACCGTCGCCCGCCTCAGCGCGGGATTTGACGCGATCGCCCTGAACCCGGCGGCCAGCTCCTCCCGGATGCCTGCCGGAGTCGTCCCGTGGACCGGAGACTCGACGGCTGTCGCGGGCGACCCGTCCGTCGCGTCCGTCGCGTCCGTCGTGGACGTCGTGGACGTCGTGGACGTTGCGGACGTCGTCGTGACCGTCGCGGACGATGCCGGCGTCGTGGGCGGCGCGGGCGGTTCGGTGTGTGGCGTACGGGGTGAAGGAGGGGGTGAGGCGACGGGAGCCGTACGAACCGGCAGGGCGCGGGCGGCGGGGACGGCGGCGAGCAGGAGGGCGACCGACGCGACCATCGCCGTCGCGCCGCCTCCCGCGGTCGCCACCACGCCGGCCAGGGCGGGGCCCGCGAGCCCGGCGACGTTGTAGCTCATGGAGTCCAGGACGTTGGCCCCCGCCAGCCGTTCCGGACGGACGACGAGGGGAAGTTGGGCGGTCCAGCCGCCGGCCAGGGCCGGGCCGAGCAGTCCGGCGAGCGCGGCCACCCCGATCAGCGCCACCTCGGGCACCCGTCCCAGCCCGAGCAGCACGACGACGAGACCGGTGGCATATCCGAGCAGGCACCGGCCGAGCATCCGGCCGGGCCGCGCGGTGCGATCGAGCAGCACGCCCAGGAACGGCCCGCCGACCGCGGCCGTGGCGGTGAGCCCGGCCAGCAGCCACGACGCCACGGCGGGGGAGCCGGTCAGGGCGAGAGCGGCGAGGAGGAGGGCGGGGCCGGACATCTCGTCTCCGGTGCGCGCGGCCACGGCGCCGACCATGTAACGCGATAACACAGTTGAGACGTTACAGGGGAATGTCCGCGGACGGTAGAAGGCCGCGGGCGCGCGCACCGGCGGGAAGTGGCGGATAGTGGCAGTGGTGGGATCCGGCGGTGGCGTCGGCCCGGCCCGTGCGGACTGCGTGCCGTGCGGGCCGGGCAAGGCGCCCGACGTCAACCCCGCCCCGAGTCGAATGGATGTTTGAATCGCGGCGTAGTATCGGCCGTATGACGGGTGTTTTCCAAGCTTCTCTGCTCGGCCTCGACGAGGACATCGGCGTCGGCCCGCTGGAGGCGACGGTGCGCAGGACGTTCCTCGGCCATGGGGCCTGGGTCGACGTCAGGCCCGGCTGGGTGAGCGGCGCCGACACGCTGTTCGACCGGCTGGCCGAGACCGTGCCGTGGCGGGCGGAGCGGCGGCGGATGTATGACAAGGTCGTCGACGTGCCCCGGCTGCTGAAGTTCTACGACGAGGACGAGCGGCTGCCCGACCCCGTGCTCGACGACGCCAGGCGGGCGCTCAACGCCCACTACGGCGACGAGCTCGGTGAGCCCTTCCGCACGGCCGGCCTGTGCTTCTACCGTGACGGCCGCGACAGCGTCGCGTGGCACGGCGACACCATCGGCAGGGGCGGCACGGAAGACACCATGGTCGCGATCATCTCGGTCGGCGCCCCGCGCCCGCTGCTGCTCCGCCCGCGCGGCGGCGGGCCGTCGATCCGCCACGACCTGGGACACGGCGACCTCATCGTGATGGGCGGCAGTTGCCAGCGCACGTGGGAGCACGCGGTGCCCAAGACGTCCCGGCCCACGGGGCCGCGCATCAGCGTCCAGTTCCGCCCGCGCGGTGTCCGCTGAACCACCCGCCCGAGCGACCTGACCGGGCGCGGGCCGCGGATCTACGGTCAAAGGAGGCGCTGCACCACCGCGACCTGACGATCGAGGGAGGCACCGGCCCGCCCTGATCATGGCCGATCGCCGGATACGGTAGGGTTGCCGTTCTCAATAGCGAATGTCCTAGGAGGTGAGACACATCAACGCCACACCAGGCCGGGTGCTCTCATCTCGCGGCCACACGGTTCGCCCGTCGTAGGCGACCGGGGGAGAGCGCCCGTCGGCATTCCGAAAGGCTCCCTCATGTCGGGTTCCCCCGCGTTTCTCTCTTCAGCCGCCATCGTCACCAGGCTCCGGACCGCCGGCTGCGTGTTCGCCGAGGACGAGGCCCGGATGCTCATCTCCGCCGCCCGCACCGCCGCCGAGCTCGCCACCATGGTGGAGCGACGGGCCGCCGGGCTCCCCCTCGAACACGTCGTCGGCTGGGCCGAGTTCTGCGGCCTGCGCGTGGCGGTCGACCCCGGCGTCTTCGTTCCGCGTCGCCGCACCGAGTTCCTCGTCACCCAGACCCTCACCCTCGCCCGCCGATCCATGGACGCGGATCCAGCGGTCCTGGCCCACCAGGTAGCGGGTCCGCGCGATCGGGCCGTCCCGGGGGACGCCCCCGATCATGGTCTGTCCGCCCCCATCGGAGGTGCGAATCGGGTGGATTCGGATCGCGGGGTCAGGGGCTCCGCCGATCAGGACGACTCCGCCGCGCCGCGCGCCGAGAACAGGCGGCCCGTGGTCGTCGATCTCTGCTGCGGGTCGGGGGCCGTGGGGGCGGCGGTGATCGCGGGTCTCGACGGAGTCGAACTGCACGCGGTCGACATCGACCCGGCCGCGGTGCGCTGTGCCCGCCGTAACCTGGCCGCCGCCGGTCAGGTGTACGAGGGCGACCTGTACGCGCCGTTGCCCGCCTCGTTACGGGGACGCGTCGACGTCCTGGTGGCCAGCGCCCCCTACGTGCCCACCGAGGAGATCGGCCTGCTACCCGCGGAGGCGCGCGTGCACGAGCCGAGAGTCGCGCTCGACGGCGGTGCGGACGGACTCGACGTCGTACGGCGGGTGACCGCCGCGGCGCCCCGGTGGCTGGCGCCGGGCGGCCACCTGCTGGTCGAGACCAGTGAGCACCAGGCGGCGGAGACGGCGCGGGCCATCACCCGCGACGGGCTGGTCGCGCGGGTGGCCAGGTGCGACGAACTGAACGCCACCGTCGTCATCGGCGCCTGGTCCGCCCCGGGCTGACTCCGTCTGTTCGTCTTCGGTGCCTGGTCCGCTCCGGGCTGACTCCGTAGGTTCGTCTTCGGTGCCTGGTCCGCTCCGGGCTGACTCCGTAGGTTCGTCTTCGGTGCCTGGTCCGCCCCGGGCTGACTCCGTCCGTTCGTCTTCGGTACCTGACCCGCTCCGGCCTGACTCCGTCCGTTCGCCGAGTGCCGGGGTCTCAGACCTCGGGTCTGCGACCCGGCGGCTCGGGTGTCCGATCGCGAGCACGGGGGTGGGAGCCGGCCGGGGTGACGGAGTGGTGTGGGCCTCATTCGCAGCGTGTCCGTGCCCGGCGGGGAGACGTTCCGCCAGCTCCGCCCGCCTCCACGGTGCGCAGCACGGTCCCCTGCGAGCCGGAGGCCCACACCACGTCGCGGCTCACCGGCGACAGCCCGCGCAGCCGTGCGGTCACCCCGGTCTGCGTGAGCTCCCAGCCTGGTGAGGGCGCACCCGCGTGGGGCGGGAAGCGGGGCCGGAAGCGGGGCGGACGCGAGCAGGCAGGCCGCCGCCAGGGCACGGAACGCGAAAGTGGGCCTCAGGCCGGGCAACCTAATCAAGAGATCAAGACCGTCCATGGCGAGTGTCGACGGCCTGGCCCGCCCTGGACCCGTCGCCGGTGGGGCACAGTGCGGCACCGAGGCCGCGCCGACCGGTCCACACGCAACCCTCAGCCGCCGGATATGTCGGATTCGGCGTCTTCAGGCACCACGGAGTCCCACGGATCGTCCAGCCAGCCGTCCGGCAACTGCACCTTGCCCCGCTCGCCGGACTTGCCGCGCGGCGTGTCGGTGTTGGCCGGCCACGGCTGGTCGTGATCGAGCTTGGCCAGCCCCTCGCGCAGCCCGTCGAGCGACTCGGCCGTGGCCAGCTCGCGCCGGAGCTCACCGCCCACCGTGAACCCCTTGAGATACCACCCCACGTGCTTGCGGAAGTCGGCCACCGCGTAGCGCTCCTGGTCGAAGCAGCGGGTCAGCCCCTCGGCGTGCCTGGCCATCACCCCGGCCACCTCGCCCAGCGTGGGCCGGACCCGGTCGGCGAGCCCGTTGAACGCGTTGTCCAGGTCCTTGAACAGCCACGGCCGCCCCAGGCAGCCGCGCCCCACCACGACCCCGTCGCACCCCGTCCGGGCCATCATCCGCAGCGCGTCGTCGGCGCACCAGATGTCGCCGTTGCCGAGCACCGGGATCTCCGGCACCGCCTCCTTGAGCCTGGCGATCGCGTCCCAGTCGGCGACACCGCCGTAGTGCTGCCTGGCCGTGCGGGCGTGCAGGGCGATCGCCGCGACCCCCTCCTCGACCGCGATGCGGCCCGCGTCGAGGTAGGTGAGGTGGTCGTCGTCGATGCCCATGCGCATCTTCATCGTCACGGGCAGCGGGCCCGCGCCCGCCACCGCCTCGCGCAGGATCCGCCGCAGCAGATGCCTCTTGTACGGCAGCGCCGAACCGCCTCCGCGCCTGGTCACCTTGGGCACCGGGCAGCCGAAGTTGAGGTCGATGTGGTCGGCCAGGTCCTCGTCGGCGATCATCCTGACCGCCCGGCCCACGATGACCGGGTCGACCCCGTAGAGCTGGATGCTCCTGGGCTTCTCGGACTCCGCGAACCTGATCATCCTGAGCGTCTTGGGATTGCGCTCGACCAGCGCCCGCGTCGTGATCATCTCGCACACGAACAGCCCGGCCCCCTGCTCGCGGCAGAGCACCCGGAACGGCGCGTTGGTGATGCCGGCCATCGGCGCCAGCACCACCGGCGGCCACACCTCTATCGGCCCAATCTTCACCCCGTCAGTTGTAGCGCAGGTCAGGCCGTGACCGGTATTCGCGGATAGGCTGTGACCAGGCATCTACGTGGGGAGGGCCTGGATGCTCCTGCGAGTGCGCGTCGCGCTGCCCGATCGGCCGGGATCGCTGGCGCAGGTCACCCGGGTGCTCGGCGCCGCCGGAGCCGACATCACCCAGGTCACCGTGCTCGACAGGGGCGCGGGCCGGGCGGTCGACGACATCACCGTCTTCTGTCCCGAGAGCACTCCCAAGGATTCGCTGGGCAAGAGCCTGCAGGGCGTCCCCGGGGTGACGGTCGAAGGCATCTGGACCACCCGCGAGGCTCCGGGCACCTACCCGGAGCTGGAGATCCTCAAATACATCACCACGGCCGGCGACAGGGGGCTGACCACGCTGGTCGACTCGCTGCCGGTGCTGTTCAGCGCCGACTGGGCCGCCACGAGCACCGGGCAGGGCGTCGTCTACGCCAGCTGGCGCGCGCCGCAGAGGGTGACGCTGCCGGCGGAGATCCCGCCGCGTCCCGTCGCCCGCACACTCGACGACGGTCTGCACGTCATCCACGCCCCGCTGCCGCCGCTCGCGCTCACCCTGTTGCTGGCCCGCTCCGAAGGCCCCGCCTTCCACCGCACCGAGGTTCACCGGCTCGCCCGCATCCTCGAGATCTTCCTGAGCCTGCCCGCCACCGAGCGGAGCGTGGCGCGGCAACTGCGCAAGTGAGCATCCGGTCCGAAAACCCGCTAGAGTGGTCGGGCAACGCGGAAGTGGCTCAGTGGTAGAGCATCACCTTGCCAAGGTGAGGGTCGCGGGTTCGAATCCCGTCTTCCGCTCGGAGATCCTGTCTCGGTGGAGTGGCCGAGAGGCGAGGCAGCGGCCTGCAAAGCCGTCCACACGGGTTCAAATCCCGTCTCCACCTCCAAGGACGATTAGCTCAGCGGGAGAGCGCTTCCCTGACACGGAAGAGGTCACTGGTTCAATCCCAGTATCGTCCACCACATGACGAAGCCCCAGGCGATGAGCCTGGGGCTTCGTGCCGTCACCGGCAGGCGCTACTCCTGCCGCCCATGCCTATGACCGGTCGTGTCGTGGCCGGCTGATCGAGTGACCGCCCAATCCCGTGATCGTCCGATCGTGTCATCTACGATCGGACAGTGGCTGTTGACCTGATTCCCGAGCCGTTTCGTGAGCGGATGGCCGAAGACGAGGTGGTCTGGCTGACGACCGTGGGCGCCGATGGCACGCCGCAGCCCAATCCGGTCTGGTTCCTGTGGGAGGGCGACGGTTCCGTGCTGACCTTCAGCAGGCCCGACGCCAGGCGGCTTCGCCACGTCCGGGCCAGGCCCAGGGTCTCGCTCAACCTCAACAGCACACCCAAGGGCGGCGAAGTGCTCGTACTGACCGGTGATGCCGAGATCCTGGACGGTAGTCCGATCGACTTTCCCGCGTACGTCGCGAAATATCGGTCGGAGATGGAGCGGATCGTCGGCAGCGTCGAGGAGTTCGACGGCGAATACTCCGTGCCCATGCGCATCACCGTGACCGCGGTCAGGGGCTTCTGACCGCGGCGGCCTCCCTGGAGTGAGTCCCGGCGCGGGCCAGGGCCTGCCACTCAGGTGCGGGCCGGTGGCGGCACGGGTCAGGGCCTGCCGCCCGGTGTGGGCCGGTGACCGTACGGGGGAGAGGTTGCCGGTCAAGTGCGGGCCGGTGACCGTACGGGTCAGAGTCTGCCGTTGAGGCGGAGGACGGTGATGGCGTGGACGGTCGCGTGGCCGCGCCAGTCGAGGACGCCCGCGGGCGAGATCTTGGCGTAGTCCACGGACCACCCGCCGTCCGCCTGCTGCAGCCCGGCCAGCCGGTCCAGCTCGGCGTCGATCATCTCCGGGGCGAACAGCGCCCGCGCGGGACCGTCCGGGAACGCGGAGAAGTCCAGCGGACGCATCTTCTCGTCCTGCGTGCCGCCCGCGACGGGCATCATGCCGTCGGCGGGGATGTACTCACCGAGCCGTTCGAGCAGGGCCGCCGTCTCGGGGCGGGTGGCGTGCACGGCGTCCAGGAAGCGCACCGCGAAGGCCAGGAGCATGGCGTGCGGTGTCTCGTCGATCGCCTCGATCGCGGCCAGGCAGTACCGGGTGGCCCGCTCCAGCCACGGGTGCGCGGCGACGGCCGGGTCGTGGGCGGCGACGCGCAGCGCGACGGCCGCGACGCAGGCGGTCATCTGCAGCGACGATGCCGAGGGGTCGGAATCCGCCCACCAGGGTGCGTTGCCCGCGGTGGACGTGACCGGCAGCGCGAACGGCAGCCCGCCGTCCGGCAGCGTCACCGACTCCAGCCAGTCGCACAGCGCCACGGCCTGCGGCGCGACGGCCGGGGCGATGTCCTCGAAGACCTCGAAGGCGTGCAACGCCGCTCCGGGCTGACTCTCGGGCGAGCGCAGGTCGGGCTCCAGGCCCCATCCGTAGCCGCCGTCGGCGTTGCGGTAGGCGTCGAGGGCCGCCAGGGCGGAGGCCGGGCCGGCTCCGTTCATCAGCAGGTGGAAGCGGTGCCGGTCCAGTATGCGGGCGTGGGTCGCCATGAAGCCGGCGGCCGCGTCGAGGTCGAGTTCCATACGTCGATCGTGCCCGCACGGCGCGACCGGAGTCTTGTACGTTCCGGCCGTCGCCCGCCTGCGGCCGTCCGCCGAGGGGATGGCCGCTTTTACCATGGGGACCATGGTCATCTCACTGCTGTTAGCCGTCACCGTCGCCGTGCCCAACGGATTTCTGCTCTACGAGAAGGCCGCGGCCGTCAAGGACGACGACCCCGAGACCAGTTGGGCGGTGAGCGGCCGGAAGACCGCCCGGCTCGTGGTCAACCCGTGTGACAGGGCCGGGCTCGGCCAGGCCGGACGCGTCTCGGCCAAGACCATCGTCTACACGGCGGTGCCCGACTTCTCCAGGTCCGAGCAGGTGATCCTCTACCGTTCCGCGACGGCCGCCCGCAAGGCCGTGAAGGACCTGCGTAAGGCGGTGTCCACCTGCCGCATCAGCGGATACAGGTACGCGGGACGCACGGTCGGGCTCGGCGACGAGGCCCTGGCCGTCACCGGGCAGAGCTACCAGGGACGGCACCCGGCCATCGGCGGCGAGCGTGGCATCGTGGCCCGCAGGGCCAACGCCCTGGTGATCTACACGCAAGCCGGGGAGTGGGGCAAGCCCGCCAAGGCGGACTTCGCGCGGCAGACCAGGGATGCCAAGCGCATGCTTGGCAAGATCTGCGACATCGCCACATGCTGAATGTCCCGATCTTGAGACATTGTCATGACACGATGACGAACTTTTCTCCCAGAGACTAAGAGATACAGCCGTGTGCCGGGGCGCCCTTGCCAGTCCGTCCCGGCACACGACTATTGGCGTGGCCCGCTCAGAGCCGGTTGAGCCCCACGACGTGCACCACCGCGCGGCCCTCCTCGTCGGAGGCGGCCAGGTCGACCTGCGCGTCGATGCCCCAGTCGCCGTCGCCCGCAGGGTCCTTGACGGTCTGGCGGACCTTCCACAGGCCGCTCTCCTCCTCGATGCGGAGCAGCGCGGGCCCCCGCGCGTCGGCACCGGTGAGGATCTCCTCGTGCTCGTCGTAGTAGGCGTCGAGCGCCGCGCCCCAGTCGACGTCGGGAGCCAGCTCCTCCAGCTCGTCCTCCTTCTCCAGCGCGCAGAGCTCGATCAGCCGGAACATCGCGTTGCGCACCAGCACCCGGAACGCCCGCGGGTTGCCGGTGACCGGGCGGACCTTGGCCTCCAGCTGCTCCTGCCGCTCCAGCGCCTCCTCCGGGTTGGCCAGCTTCTCCCACTCGTCGATCAGGGAGGAGTCGACCTGCCGCACCAGCTCACCGAGCCACTCGATCAGGTCGACCAGGTCCTCGGTCTTCAGGTGCTCGGGCACCGTGCGGGACAGGGTGCGGTAGGCGTCGGCCAGGTAGCGCAGCACCGTGCCCTCGGACCGGGCCAGCTCGTAGAACTGGATGTAGTCGCCGAACGTCATCGCCCGCTCGTACATGTCGCGGACGACGGACTTGGGGCTGACCGTGTAGTCGCCCACCCACGGGTGGCCTCGCCGGTAGGTCTCATAGGCGCCCAGCAGCAGGTCGTCGAGCGGCATCGGGTACATCACCTCGGCCAGCGCCTCCATGCGCTCTTCGTACTCGATGCCGTCGGCCTTCATCTGGGCCACCGCCTCGCCCCTGGCCTTCTTCAGCTGGGCCGACAGGATCTGGCGCGGGTCGTCGAGGATGGACTCGACGATCGACACCATGTCGAGCGCGTAGCCGGGCGACTCGCGGTCGAGCAGCTCGAAGGCGGCCAGCGCGAACGTCGACAGCGCCTGGTTGAGCGCGAAGTCCTCCTGCAGCTCGATGGTGAGCCTGGCCCGCCTGCCCTGCTCGTCGGGCTCCTTCAGCTGCTCCACGATGCCGCCGGCGAGCAGCGACCGGTAGATGGCGATGGCCTGGCTGATGTGCCGCCGCTGCCACTTGCGGTCCTCGTGGTTGTCGGTCAGCAGGTGTTTCATCGCCTGGAAGCAGTCGCCCGGCCGGTTGATGACCGCGAGCAGCATCGCGTTGCTCACCTTGAACCGGGAGTTGAGCGGCTCCGGCTCGGCGTTCTGCAGCTTCTCGAACGTGTCCTCGCTCCAGCCGACGAACCCCTCCGGCGGCTTCTTGCGGGCGTAGCCGCGCCGCCGCTTGGGATCGTCGCCGATCTTGGCGAGCGCCTTGGCGTTCTCGATGTCGTGCTCGGGCGCCTGGCAGGCCACGTAGCCGATCGTGTCGAAGCCGGCCCGCCCGGCGCGGCCCGCGATCTGGTGGAACTCGCGGGCTCGCAGCCGGCGCACCTTGTTGCCGTCGTACTTGGACAGCGCGGTGAACAGGACGGTCCGGATCGGCACGTTGACGCCGACGCCGAGGGTGTCGGTGCCGCAGATCACCTTGAGCAGCCCGGCCTGGGCCAGCCGCTCCACCAGCCGCCGGTATTTCGGCAGCATCCCGGCGTGGTGCACGCCGATGCCGTGGCGGACCAGCCGTGACAGGGCCCGGCCGAAGCGGGTGGTGAACCGGAAACCGCCGATCATCGCGGCGATCGCCTCTTTCTCGGCCTTCGTCGCCATGTTGATCGACATCAGGGCCTGGGCCCGCTCCATCGCGGCGGCCTGCGTGAAGTGGACCACGTAGACCGGGGCCTGGCCGGTGCTGAGCATCTCCTCCAGCGACTCGTGCAGCGGGGTCATCCGGTAGGAGTAGATCAGCGGGACCGGCCGCTCGGCGTGCTTGACCACCGCCGTCGGCCGTCCGGTGCGTCTGGTCAGGTCGCGCTCGAACATCGAGACGTCGCCGAGCGTCGCCGACATCAGTACGAACTGCACGTTGGGCAGCTCCAGCAGCGGCACCTGCCAGGCCCAGCCCCGGTCGGGCTCGGCGTAGAAGTGGAACTCGTCCATGACCACCTGGCCGATGTCGGCCGCGGCGCCGTCGCGCAGCGCCACGTTGGCCAGGATCTCGGCGGTGCAGCAGATGATCGGCGCGCCCGGGTTGACGCTCGCGTCGCCCGTCATCATGCCGACGTTGTCGGTGCCGAACAAGGCGCACAGGTCGAAGAACTTCTCCGACACCAGCGCCTTGATCGGCGCTGTGTAGAAGGTGCGGATGTCCCTGGTCAGCGCGGCGAAGTGGGCGCCGGCCGCGACCAGGCTCTTGCCGGAACCGGTCGGGGTCGCCAGGATCACGTTGCTCCCGGAGACGACCTCGATCAGGGCCTCCTCCTGGGCGGGATAGAGCGTGAGCCCCCGTTCGGAGTTCCAGGCGACGAAGGCGTCGAAGATGGCGTCGGGCTCGGCGTCGATCTCTTCGGGCAGGCGGTCTACGAGAAGGCTCACCCCTCTATCCTGCCGAAGTCCGCGCCATGGTCGGACCGGTCGGCCCGAACGGGCCTTCGCCGGTGGTCAGGCCCGGGTCCGCGGACCGGTGAGGAGCAGGCCGCCGAGGATGGCCAGCAGCGCGACGAACGGGACGACGCCGGGCGCGAAGCCCGTCACGGTCAGCGCCAGCAGCCCGCCGCCGATCAGCGTGGCCGAGGTGAGCGCCCCGCGCCAGGTCGCCTGCCCGTACGGCAGCACGGGCGGCTCCTCGAAGCGCCGGAACCAGCTCAGCAGCGGCCACATGACCAGGCACAGCGCACCGAGCCAGAGCGGCCACCCGGCGAACCAGCCGAGGCTGCCCGGAGCCGGGGTGTTCAGCCCGAGGGCCACCACGGCCACGCCCGTGACGGCGAACAGGGCGGGCATGTGCCACAGGTAGGCGGTCATGACGCGCGGCCCGGCCCAGGCGAGCAGCCGGCCGCTCGGCAGCCGGACGAGCCACGGCCGCAGCGTCACGGCCAGCCCGATCTGCCCGAACGCCACGGCCAGCATGGCCAGCGTCGGCGGGGCCATGTTCGACATCTCGGCCCCGGGCAGGCCGATCATGCTGCCCGGGTACGGACCCGCCCACACCAGCAGCGCCGCGCTGCCGAACCCGCCGGCGGCGAGGGCCCAGGGACGGGTCAGCCGCCCCTCCGCGTACAGGAAACCGAGCTGGTGCACCGCGAGCCAGACGAACACGATGTTGAGGTAGCCCAGCGCGTCCAGCCCCGTGGAGAAGCGCAGCAGGTCGGTCAGCACCGCGCCGGCCGCGAGGATCGCGGGCACCCGCGGGCCGTGCCTGCGGTGCAGGCCCATCAGGTACGGCGTGGCGGCGACGGCGATCAGGTAGACGGCGAGAAACCACAGCAGCTGGCCGGTCAGCCGCGCGCCCACGTCCAGCGGCTGCTCGGGCACGCCGAGCGAGGCCAGCGCCTGGGGGAGCGGGATCCAGACCGCGGCCAGCGGCAGCAACGGCCAGGCCAGCCGGCGCAGCCGGGTGAACAGCCACCGCGGCGCGCCGTGCGCCGCGCGGCCGAGGCTGATCGCGTTGGCCGCGCCGCCCGCGAAGAACACCAGCGGCATCACCTGGCTGATCCACGTGACCACCCACGCGCCCGGTGCCGCCAGCGCGTTGCCGGTGCTCAGGCGGATGCCGTCGAAGGACAGGACCGGGATGGTCCAGTGCTGCAGCACGACGAGCGCGACGCCGAACACCCGCAGGAGGTCGAGGAAAGGGTCCCTGGCCACCGGCCGCGCGCACACCGGGCGGGCCGGGGCGACGGCGCCCGCGCGGGGGAGCGGACGATCGATCAAGACGGTCATGGGGGGGAGCCTCGATTCCTCGTGAGCGGGTGATCCAAGGCTCCCGCCGGGCCCGCTGTCGCACACTGCCGCGAGCCGCCGTGTTCGGGTCGCGATCTCACCACCGCGCCGGGTAGGGCTGGCCCTACCCCCGGACGCCTGCGTACCGGGTCGCCCCCCTGATGGCGGCGTCATAGCGTGTGGGACATGCGTTCCCTGATGAGGCGTGTCCTGCTCGACACGCGCTATACACTCGTGGGCTTCCCCACCGCCGTCATCGCCTTCGTGCTCCTGGTGGCCGGGTTCGCCGCGGGAGTGAGCACGGCGGTCGTGTGGATCGGGGTGCCGATCCTGGTCGGCACGCTCCTGACCGCGCGCGGTTTCGCCGACGCGGAGCGCGGCTGGCTGTCCGACGTGCTGGAGCGCCCGCCCGTACGCCCCCGTTACAAGCCCGCACCCGCCGGAGCCGGCCGCTTCCGCAGGCTGGTCAACCCGCTGACCAGCGGGCAGTCGTGGCTCGACCTGATCCACGGCCTGCTGAACTTCCCCATCTCGATCATCTCGTTCGTGGTCACCGTGGTCTTCTGGTCGCTGCCGCTGGCCGGCCTGACCTACCCGCTCTACGGCATCGTCACCTCGCGCATCCCGGGCAACACCGAGCTGCCCGAACTCCTCGGCTTCGGCGGCGGCTACCTGACCAACGCGATCTTCTACGTGAGCGTCGGGCTGGTGAGCGCGCTGCTCCTGCCGCTCATGGTGCGCGGCTCCGCGCTGCTGCGGGCCGGTCTCGGCCGGGCGCTGCTGACCGGCGTCGCCGAGCTGCGGGAACGCATCGACGACCTGGCCGAGGGGCGGGCCGCCGCGGTGTCCGCCGAGGCCAACGCGCTGCGCAAGCTGGAGCGCGACATCCACGACGGCCCCCAGCAGCGGCTCGTCTCGCTCGCCATGGAGCTGTCCAGGGCGCAGCGCCAGATGAGCAAGGACCCAAGCGCCGCCCACGCCACGATCAGCTCGGCCATCACGGCCACCCGGGAGACGCTCGACGAGCTGCGCGCCCTGTCACGCGGCATCGCGCCGCCCATCCTGTCGGACCGCGGGCTCGCCCCCGCGCTCGCCGCGCTGGCCGGCCGCTGCACCATCCCCGTCGACCTCGACGTGCAGGTCACCGAGCGCTACCAGGCCGGCGTCGAGAACGCGGTCTACTACGTGGTCGCCGAGACGCTGACGAACGTCGCCAAGCACAGCCGCGCCACCGTCTGCACCGTCCAGCTGACCCGCACCGCCGGCATCCTCATGCTGACGATCGGGGATGATGGGGTCGGCGGCGCACACGTCGCCAAGGGACACGGTCTCGCCGGGCTGGCCGACCGGCTCCGCGCGGTCGACGGGGAGCTCACGATCCAGTCGCCGGATGGCGGGCCGACAGTGATCGTGGCGGAGGTGCCGTGCGCGTAGTCGTGGCCGATGACGCGGTTCTGATCAGGGAGGGCCTGGTCAGGCTGCTCGAAGAGTTCGGCTGCGAGGTGGTGGCGGCCGTCGGCGACGGCGACGGCCTCGTCTCGTCCGTGGCCGAGCACCGGCCGGACGTGTCGGTGGTGGACGTGCGGATGCCGCCGTCCTTCACCGACGAAGGGCTCCGGGCGGCGGTCGAGGCCCGGAGGCGGGTGCCTGGCGCGCCCGTGCTCATCCTGTCGCAGTACGTCGAGGTCTCCTACGCCGACGACCTGCTGGCCGATGCCAGGGGCGCGGTGGGCTACCTGCTGAAGGACCGGGTGGTCGACGTCGACGAGTTCATGGAGGGCCTGCGGCGGGTCGCCGCGGGCGGGACCGTGTTCGATCCGCAGGTGGTGTCCCAGTTGATGGTGCGCAGGCGCAGAGACGATCCGCTGGCCCAGCTGACGCCGCGCGAGCGGGAGGTGCTCGGGCTGATGGCCGAGGGCAGGTCCAACCCGGCCATCGGCAGGCAGCTGGTGATCAGCGACGGGGCCGTGGAGAAGCACATCAGGAGCATCTTCAGCAAGCTCGGCCTGTACGCCGACGACAGCGACCAGCACCGGAGGGTTCTCGCCGTGCTGACCTATCTGCGTTCCTGACGCCTCCGGGGGCCTTTCCTCCAACGCCGTACGGCGGAGCGTCTACTGCACGCCGTCCGGGGTGTTCCCGGAGCGTCTACTGAACGCCGTCCGGGAGGTTCCCGAAGCGTCGCCTGAACGCCGGCCGGGGTGTCTCTCGTAACCTCTCCCGAACGCCGGCCGGTCCGCGCGGTCGTCTCCGCGCGGACCTGGCCGCCCGGTCTCAGCCGAGCGCGTCGACCAGCTTCTTGCGCTGCTGGGCGCCCAGGCCGCCGAGGCGGCGCTTCTCGTCGACGCCCGCCTCCTCCATCAGCGCGGTGGCCTTGGCGGGGCCGACGCCCTTGACCGCGCGCAGGGCCTGCGACACCTTGATCTTCTTGGCGATGTCGTCATCGCGCTCGAGAAGCTGCGCGAAGGACAGCTCGCCGGCCTTGACCTTGGCGAGCAGGGCGGTGCGGGCCGCGCGGGCCTCGGCGGCCTTCTCCAGTGCCGCCTTGCGCTGCTCGGGGGTGAGAGTGGGAAGTGCCATCTCGGATCTCTCCTCGGGGAGTTGACGTTCGGGGATTCCTGTTACCCGTCGTGCAGGGGCTAATCATGGCGGATACCAGCCATTCCGCGTGCGGAAAGTGACCGCTCAACGGGTGTGCCATACCGAGGCGGCCGCCTCGGCGCACGCCACGTCCTGGGCGACCGTGCCCCCGCTGACCCCCACACCGCCGACCACGCGCTCCCCCTCGCCGTAGTCGGCCCAGAGGGGGACGCCACCCCCGAGACAGACGAAACGATCACCGGCCAGACCGTAGAGTTCCCCTCCCGGAGCGGCCAGCACCGCCAGGTCGGCAGTGGGCCTGCCGTGGGCCACCGAGGTGTACGCCTTGCCCGGCGCCAGCACCGGGCCCGCGAGCTGCGCCCCCTCCATACGCTGGAATGTCACCAGATGGCCGCCCGAGTCGACGACGGCCACGGAGATCCGCGCGCCTTCGCGTGCCGCCTGCTTCAGCGCCGCCTCGCATACGCGGAGCGCGAGTTCAAGGTCCACGTGTTCTTCCCCTCACATCCCTGCCGCTTCACCTGCCGTCCGCCTCCATCCGTACAGCCCGGCCGGGCGGCCCGCAAGATCGTGTACGGCGGGCGCCTCGCCGGTGTTCGCTGGGCGCTTTCCGCCCTCGCGCGTGGTATCCATCACATTTCGTGGTCCGGGCGTGTCGCAGGGGTTTGCCGGGCGCGGTGACGGCGCCAGGCCTCGACGCCCTGGACCGTGAGGAAGTCGTCGAAGACGGACTCCACGGCGCCGACCAGGGCGCCGCGCCAGCCGAGCGCGGAGGCGGCCAGGCGTGGCGGGCGCTCGCGGCGGATCGTCATGAGACCGGTCTCGAACGGCTCCACGAGCGCGGGCAGGGCGCGCTCGTACAGGTCGGCGCCGAGGCCGGACAGCGTCACCACCTCCGGGTCGTGCGCGTTCACCAGGGCGGCGATCCCTCGGCCGAGAGCACGCGCACAGGCGCGCACCGCCCGCCCGGCCGCCTCCCCACCCGCGCTCGCGCCGAGGCGTGCGTCCGCGTCGACCGGGATGTCCGCGGAGGGGGACGCGCTCGCGCCAAGGCCCGTGCTCGCGCCGAGGGGGAGGTCCGCTGAGGGCGATGTGCTCGCTTGAGTGGTGGCCTGGGCGAGGATGTGGCCGGCCTGGGCGCGGCCCCTTCCGCCGCCGTAGGCGAGCCCGAGGTGGCGCAGCAGCGCGTTGGCCCCGACGTCGAGCCCCCAGCAGCCGTGCGCCCCGCACATGCACGGCGCGGTGCCGCCGGTGAGCGGCATGTGCCCGAACTCGGCGCCCATCCCGCCGGCTCCACCGAGCGGCCGCCCCTCCACCACCAGCACGCCGCCGAGGTCGAAGTCCACATGCAGGTGCAGCCCCACGCCGACGCCGCGCAGCAGGCCCCGCCGCGCCTCGGCCAGCGCCGCGAACGCCGTGTCGTTGCTCACCCGCGGCACCGTGCCGCCGAGGCCGAGCAGGGCCGGGACGTCCACCGAGCGCCAGCGCAGGTGCGCCACGTCGACCAGCCCGCCGGCGCGCACCGGGCCCGCCACGGCCACGCCCACGCCGACCACCCGAGGGCCGAGCCGCCGCAGGTGTCCGCGGAGCGCCTCGCCCAGCGGGCCGAACGCGTCCTCAGGAGTGCCGTCGTGATGACCGGTGCCGAGGACCGTCGTGTGGCCGCCCAGCTCGCCGGCCGCGATCTCCCAGCCGTCCTCGCGCAGGTCGACGGCGAGCGCGAGCGGGCCGTGCGGGTGGGGCCCCGGCACCTGGGTGGGGCGGCCCCTGCCGTGCTCGGCCGCGGGCGCCTCGTGCGCCAGCCGGTCCTCGGCCAGCTCGGCGGCCAGCACCGACGCGGTGCCCCTGGCCAGGCCGAGGTCACGGGTCAGCTGTGACCGGGTGCGCGTGGCGCCGCAGTCGTGCACGGCCCGCAGCAGCCGGACCCGGTTGTGCGCGCGCAGCTCGACGCTGGTGGTGGCACCGCTCATCGTGTGCTCATTGTGTGCGCCTCATGGCACTCATTATGCTCTCACCGTGAACATAAGTCTCGCGGATGCCAGACGGGCCCGCATCGGGGTGTTCGGCTACTTCTTCCTCGCCGGGTTCGTGATGGGGCTGTGGGCCTCGGGCCTGCCCTCGCTCAACGACCGGCTGGAGCTCGGCCCGGCCCGGCTCGGCAGCGTGCTGCTGCTGATCTCGGCCGGCGCGCTGGTGTCGATGCTGGTGGCCGGGCCGCTGGTGGACAGGTGGTCGAGCAGGGTCGTGTGCTGGTTCGGCGGGCCGTTGTCGGCCGTGGTGCTGCTCGGCCCGGCGCTCGCGCCGTCGTACCCGGCGCTGGCGATCCTGGCCGTGGTGTTCGGCATCGGGCTGGGAGTGACCGAGGTCGCCATGAACGCCCACTCCGTCGAGGTCGAGCGCGCCTACGCGCGGCCCGTCATCTCGGCCTTCCACGGGACGTGGAGCCTCGGCGGCGCGGCGGGCGGCGCGCTGACCGCCGCCGTCCTGGGGGCCGGCCTGGACGCGCAGGCGCTGCTGGTGGTGGCGGCGATCGTGGTGCCGTTCCTGTACGCGCCACTGGCCCGGCTGCTGCTGCCCGCCTCGCCCGGGCCCGCCGCCTCCGGAGCGGACACCGGCGAGGGCCGGTCCGCAGGCGGGTTGCGCTGGGGGCTGATCGCGATGCTCGGAGTGGCCGCGTTCGCCGGGCACCTGAGCGAGGGAGCGGCCATCGACTGGGCGGCCCTGCACGCCCGCTGGGTCCTCGACACCGACCCCGCCGCCGCGCCGCTCGCCTACACGATCTTCGCCGTGGCCATGACGACCGTCCGGCTGCTCGGCGACCCCATCCGGGCCCGGCTCGGCTCCGTCAACACGATTCGGCTGGCCGGGATCCTCGCCACCTGCGGATACGGCCTCGTGCTGGCCGCCCCGCCGGCCGGCGCCTCCCTGCGGGTGGTCTGCGCCTGGGTCGGCTGGGCGCTGGTCGGCGTCGGGCTGGCCACGGTGGTGCCGGTCATCTTCAGCGCCGTCGGCGCGGCCGGCGGGCCCGTCGGCCGGGCGCTGTCGCTGGTGACGGCCTTCGGCTACAGCGGGCTGCTGGTGGGGCCCGCGCTGCTCGGCTACGTCGCGGAGGCCTCGTCCCTGCCCGTCGCCCTGATCGTGCCCGCCGTCCTCGCCGCCGTCGTCGCCCTCACGGGAGTCCCCGCCATCCGGGCCCTGCACGCCGCCTCCCGCACGCCGGTGGCGGCCGAGGCGTCCGCCGGCGACTGACACGAGGTCCGCCCGGCTCGCGGGGGCCGCACGCGTCGTCCCGCCCGCCCGGGCCTGTCGCGCGCCGGACTGGCGGCGGACCGGAGACATCGCGGGCATGATCCTGACCATCCGGGCCTGTCGCGCGGACTGGTGGCGGACCGGACGCATCCCGGATGCCCGGGCCGGTCGCGCGGTCAGGCGGGGACGTGGTTGCGCAGCGCCAGGTCCGCCGGGTACGGCGAGAAGTAGGTCTGGCCGAGGACGTAACCGCCGTCCTCGCCGCGCGCGTGGTGGCGCAGGAGCGTCACAGGGACGCTCAGGGGCACCAGGCCCGCCTGGTAGGAGGCGATGACCTCGACCAGGTCGGCCCGCTGGAGGGCGTCGACGGTGATCATGCCGAGGCAGTGGTGGAGGACGTTGACGTTCCGGCCGACGCTCGCCTTCCTCGACAGCGCCGTACGGAACGCGCCGGCGTAGTCGGCGGCCAATTCGTCGCGCGGCCGGTTGCCCGCCTGGGCCACCAGCCGGCCGGCGAGGCGGTAGGCGGCGGGGTCGTGGGCGAGGATCTGCATCTTGTGCCGCGCGTGGAAGGCGACGAGGTCGCGCGGGCGCCAGTCGCCGGTCAGGAGCTCGCGCAGCCGGGCGTGGGCGAAGATCCGTTCCACGAACGTCTCGCGGAGCAGCGCGTCGTGCAGTCGCCCCTCGTCCTCGACCGGCAGCAGCGGGTCGGCCGAGAGGACGACCCCGGCGAAGACGCCCCGGCCGCGCCGGTCGGCCGGTGGGCCGGACTCCCGGTGAACGGGGATGCCGTGGAGGCCGCAGCTCGGACTCTTGGCCTTGAAGACGTACCCGTCCACGTCGAGCGCGGCGGTCCTGGCGGCGGCCAGGGCGGTCATCCGGTCGGTGAGGTCCACGCGGCTCGTCCGGGTCATCAGGCGCGGGCCGCGGTCGGAGCCCTCCAGCCGGAGCGTCTCACGCGGTGTGCCGAGCCCCGCTTCCATTTCCGGACAGATCGGCACCCAGTCGACGTGCGGGCCGAGGGCGCCGGCCAGGAACCGGTCTCGGCTGTGGCCGCCGTTGAACCGTACGGGCTCGCCGAGCAGGCAGCCCGAGACGGCCACCCTGGGCCTGGTCATGGCGGGGCGCGCGTCCATCGCCGCCTCCTCGGATAGATAACTTCCTCAAAACTCATTCATATCCGGAGCGGACGCGCCAGGGCAACCAAGGACGGGGAGATCGTGGACACGGCCCGGCCTACCGGCGGGTCACGGCCCCGAGCCCGGCGTGACGGGGCGCTACGGCGCCGAGGACGCGGCGGCGGCCAGGTTGCGGGACATCCGGCCGAAGATCAGGTCGTGGAAGGGTGAGATCAGCCACCAGTAGAGGTGACCCAGCAGCCCGCGCGGGTGGAAGATCGCCCGCTGGTGGTAGACGGTACGGCCCCCTTCGCGCGCCACGCTCAGCTCCAGCCAGGCCAGGCCGGGCAGCCGCATCTCGGCCCGCAGCCGCAGCAGCCGACCGCGCTCGACCTCCTCCACCCGCCAGAAGTCGAGCGCGTCGCCGACCCTGAGCCGCTGCGGATCGCGGCGGCCCCGGCGCAGGCCCACCCCGCCGGCCATGCGGTCGATCGCCCCGCGCAGGTGCCAGGCGACGGGCAGGGAGTACCAGCCGCGCTCGCCGCCGATGGCCTCGATCACCCGCCACAGCGTGGCGGGATCGGCGTCGACCACATGGCTGCGGCGGTCGACGTAGAGGCTGCCGCCGGCCCAGTGGGGGTCGGTGGGCAGCGGGTCGCTGGGCGCCCCCGGGGTGGAGGCCGAGGACCACCGGGTCGTCACGTCGGCCTCCTTGATCTTCTGCAGCGCCAGCGACACGGCCCTGGTGAAGCCGGTCAGGCCGCCCGGCGGGTCGGGGACGTAGCGGGCGATGTCGTGCTCGCGGCACACGGCCTCGTTGCGCAGGGACTCCACCAGCGGGCGGGCGATGCCGGCCGGCACCGGCGTGACCAGGCCCACCCAGTGGCTGGACAGCCAGGGGCTGAGCAGCGGCACCGGAATGATCAGCCGTGGCGGCAGGCCGGCCACGGCGGCGTACCCGCGCATCATGTCGGCGTAGGTCAGCACGTCGGGGCCGCCGAGGTCGAAGCCGCGGTCGACCCGGTCGGGCACGCTCGCCCAGGCGACCAGATAGCGCAGCACGTCGCGCACCGCGATGGGCTGTGTCCGGGTGCGCACCCAGCGCGGCGTCGTCATCACCGGGAGCCGTTCGGTGAGGTAGCGGAGCATCTCGAAGGAGGCCGACCCGGAACCGATGATCACCGCGGCGCGCAGCACCACGGCGGGCACCCGGCAGCCCAGCAGGGTCTCGGCCACCTCGGCGCGCGAGAGCATGTGCGGCGACAGGCCCTCGCCCGAGGCGAGCCCGCCCAGGTAGACGATCCTGCGCACCCCGGCCGCCTCCGCCGCCTCGGCGAAGACGCGGGCCGCCCGGCGGTCCGCCTCGGCGAAGTCCCCGCGCGCGCCCATGGTGTGGATCAGGTAGTAGGCCACCTCGATCCCGTCCAGGGCGCGGCGGGTCGCCTCGGGGTCGAGCGCGTCGGCCTCGGCGACCTCGACGCGCTCCGCCCACGGCAGGTCGCGCAGCTTGCGGGCCGAGCGCACCATGCACCGCACCCGGTGACCGGCGGCGAGCAACTCGGGCGCCAGCCGCCCGCCGATGTAACCGGTCGCTCCCGTGACAAGGCATCGCGTCATGGTCGGTCACCTCCCGCCCGGTTCCTACCCTGACCTGGTGTTATGTGATCGTGACTTGACCTCGTGCTGGGCTCCCGGTTTCATGTGCGAAACACGGTAAACGTTTACAGCAATGCGCTGGAAACGTTTACTTTCACGGGAGGACAGCTTTGGGCCAGGGACCCACGATCAACACGATCGCCGCGCGCGCGGGCGTCTCCATCGCCTCGGTCTCGCGGGTGCTGAACGGACTGCCGACCCGGCAGGAGACCGAGCGCAAGGTGATGGCCGCGGCCGAGGAGCTCGGTTACGTGCGCAACGCCGTGGCCAGATCGCTCAAGTCGCGCCGCACCCACCAGGTCGCGTTCGCCATGGCCGACGTCGGCAACCCCGCCTACCTGGCCATGCTGCGCGAGATCCAGCCGGTGCTCAAGGCGGCCGGCTACCGGCTCGTGCTGCACTCCACCGACGCCGTCGTGGCCGACGAGATCGACGTGCTGCACAGCCTCGGCGAGCACTACGTGGACGGGCTCATCATGGTCCCGCTGCGGGTCACCGGGACGCACCTGGAGATGCTCGCCGCCGCCCGGGCCCCGGTCGTGATCATCGGCTCGGTGCCCGAGGGCACGCCCGTCGACAACGTGCGCGCCGACTCGCGCACCGGTGTCCGGCTGGCCCTCGACCACCTCCACGCGCTCGGCCGCCGCCGCATCGGGCTGGTCAACGGCCCGCTCGACACCGTGCCGGGCGCGGCCCGCGGCGCCGCCTACCGCGAGGCGCTCGGCGCGCTCGGCCTGCCGTACGACGAGGAGCTGGTGGAGATCGGCGACTTCTACCGCGAGGAAGGACGCCGCGCGGTGGCGACGCTGCTCGACCGGGTGGCCGACATCGACGCGCTGATGTGCGCCAACGACCTGATCGCGCTCGGCGCGCTCGACGTGCTGCGGGCCGCCGGCCGGCGGGTGCCGCAGGACGTGGCGGTGGTCGGCATGGACGACACCGACCTCGCCGCCGCCTCCTGGCCGTCGCTCACCAGCGTCTCGCTCGGCTCCGCCGAACGCGGCCGGGCCGCCGCCGAGCTGCTCCTCGACCGGCTGCGCCACGGCGACCGCGAGCCCCGCCTGGTCACCGTGCCGCCCCGCCTCGTGGTGCGCGCGTCCACGGGCCGCACGGGCGCGAAGGGGAGCGCTCCGTGACGGTAACCGCGACGCGGCCCGCACCGCCCGCGCGGCACGCCGGGGGCGGCGGCGGATCGCGGCGAAGCCGCGAGATGTGGGTGCTCATGCTGCCCGCGCTGGTGCCGGTCCTGCTGTTCAGCGTCGGCCCGCTGCTGTACGGCATCGGCCTGGCGTTCACCGACGCCGAGGCCGGCCGCAACCACGTGACCGGCTTCGTGGGCCTGGAGAACTTCGGCCGGCTGCTCGCCGACGACGAGTTCTGGTCGTCGATCAGGATCGGCCTGATCTGGGCCGTGTCGGTGACCGCGCTGCAGTTTCTCGCCTCGCTGGGCCTGGCGCTGCTGCTCGACCAGAGGCTGTGGTTCAGGGGCCTGGCCCGGGTGCTGGCCGTGGTGCCGTGGGCGATGCCGCCCGTGGTCATCGGCCTGATGTGGCGCCTGGTCTACCACCCCGACGCGGGCATCCTGAACAGCACGCTCGGCACCGACATCAACTGGCTCGCCGACTTCTCCTGGGCGCTGCCCGCCGTCATCGTCATGGGCGTCTGGAGCGGCATGCCGCAGACCACCGTGGTGCTGCTGGCCGGGCTGCAGGGCATCCCCAAGGAGTTGTACGAGGCGGTCGAGGTCGACGGCGCGGGCGCCTGGCGCAGGTTCTGGAACATCACGCTGCCCCAGCTGCGCCCCATCATCGTCACCATCACCTCGCTCGACTTCGTGTGGAACGTCAACCAGTTCAGCCTGGTCTACGTGCTCACCCAGGGCGGCCCCGGCGGCCGGACCCGGCTGCCCATGCTCTTCGCCTACGAGGAGGCGTTCAGGTTCGGCTTCTTCGGCTACGCGGCGACCCTCGGCCTGACCATCGTGATCGTCGTGCTCGCCCTGCTCGGGTTCTACCTGTGGCGGCAGCTGCGGGAGGTGTCTTGAGAAGGATCCCGCAGTACGCGGCGCTGCTGGCCTACCTCGTCTTCCTGGCCTTCCCGCTGGTCTGGCTGCTGTCCACGGCGCTGAAGACGCCGCAGGAGATGGCCAACCTCGACCCGGCCTGGATCCCGCGGGAGCCGACCCTGGCCAACTTCGGCGACGCGTTCGGCGAGCAGGACCTCGTCGGGGCGGGCACCCGCAGCCTGGTCGTGGCGCTGGCCAGCTCGCTGCTGACGGTCGCCGTCGCGTTGCCCGCCGCCTACGCGCTGGCCCGCTACCGGGGGCTGCTCAAGCGGGTGGCGCTCGGCTGGGTGCTGGTCAGCCAGGTCTTCCCGTTCATCCTGATCATCATCCCGCTCTTCATGGTGCTGCGGCGGCTCGACCTGGTGAACACACTGGCCGGGCTCGTGGTGGTGCATGTGACGTTCACGCTGCCGTTCGCGCTGTGGATGCTGCAGGGCTACGTGCGGTCGGTGCCGCGCGAGCTGGAGGAGGCCGCGGCCGTGGACGGCGCGGGCCGGATCCGCTCGATCGTCAGCGTCGTCGCGCCACTGCTGGCTCCCGGCGTGGTGGCGACGCTGCTGTTCTCGTTCATCTCCTCGTGGAACGAGTTCCTTTTCGCGCTCGTGGTCCTCAAGGACCCCGACGTGATGACACTCCCGCTCACGCTGGTGAGGTTCACCGGCCCCGAGGGGGTGTCCAGGCTCGGCCCGCTCGCCGCGGCGTCGCTCATGGCGACGATCCCGAGCCTGATCTTCTTCGCGATCATCCAGCGTCGGCTGAGGTCCGGTCTGATGGCCGGCGCTGTCAAGGGCTAGGAGGCTCTCATGCGTATGAAATCCGCGTTGGCGGCGGCGGCGATCGTCGCGCTGACCGCCGCGTGCGGTGGCGGAGGGGAAGGGGGGGAGTCCGCCTCCAACGAGCCGGTCAAGCTCGACTTCCTCAGCCTGGCGTGGCAGAAGGAGTCGGTGGAGGCCAACAAGCAACTGGTCGAGGAGTGGAACAAGGCCAACCCGAACATCCAGGTCACCTATGTCCAGGGCAGCTGGGACAACGTCAACGACCAGCTCGTCACCTCGTTCGAGGGCGGTGACCCGCCGGACGTCATCCACGACGACTCGCCCGCACTGTCCGGGTTCGCCGCCAAGGGGTACCTGCTGGACCTGAAGGACAAGGTGCCCGCCGAGCTCAAGAGCGACATCCCGCAGCCCGCCTGGGACACCGTCACCTTCGACGACGGCAAGGGCGGCCAGGGCGTGTACGGCGTGCCGTTCCTGCAGGAGTCGCAGGTCATCATCGCCAACAAGAAGCTGCTCGACGCCGCCAAGGTGCGCATCCCCACCTCCGACGACCCGTGGACGTGGGACGAGTTCGCCGACATCAGCAAGAAGCTCACCAAGGGCGACACGCACGGCGTGGCCTGGCCGATGAAGTCCCCGGTCAACAAGACGCTCAACCTGGCGCTCAACTTCGGCGGCACGTTCTTCCAGACCACCGGCGGCAAGACCACGGTCAAGGTCGGCGCCGAGGAGAAGGAGGTCCTCCAGCGCATCCACGACCAGCTCTACAAGGACAAGTCGGCCGACACCTCGGCGCTCGGCATGGGCACCGCCGACCCGCTGCCCGGCTTCTTCGCCGGCAAGTACGCGATGCTGCCCGTCGGCGTCTACCTGCGCCAGCAGGTCGCCGAGCAGGCGCCCGACGGCTTCGCGTGGGTGACGCTGCCGCCGCTCAAGGGCACCACCTCCGAGCAGGGCGCGGTCTCCCAGACGCTGTCGGTCGCCGCGGAGAGCAAGCACCCGGACGAGGCCGTCAAGTTCATCTCGTTCTTCCTGAACGGCCCCAACCAGGCCAAGCTCGCCAAGGGTGACTGGCTGCTGCCGACCTCGGTCAAGGCCGCGTCCGACCCGGTCATCACCACCGAGGAGAACGGCTGGGACGTGGCCACCGCCTCGGGCAAGAACCTCGTCGTGGCGCCGTTCCTCAAGGTGAACGGATTCGACGAGTGGAAGAGCAAGGTGGCGACACCGGTGCTGCAGGAGTTCTACGCCAACAAGATCACCATCGACGAGGCGGCCAAGCGGCTCGTCGACGACGGCAACAAGGTGCTGGAGCGGTACCAGCGGTGACCCATCGAGACAGGGCCCGGGGGTGTCTGCTCGGCCTGGCGGCCGGCGACGCCCTCGGGGCGCCCGCGGAGAACCTCTCTCCCGCCGAGATCCGCCGGAGGTGGGGACGGCTCACCGAGATCGAGGGCGGGGGCACGGACGACACCGAGTACGCCATCTTCGCCGCCTCCCTGCTGGTGCGGCACGGCCACGCGCTGACCTCGGCCGGCGTGGCCGCCGCCTACCGGGCGGAGATCGTCCCGCTGGTGACGGGGCCGATGCGCGGGGCGGGCTTCTCCGAGCTCGGCACCGTCGAGGCGCTGCGCCGGGGGCTGGAGCCGCCGCTGACCGGGCGGGCGCACCCGCACGGCTGGTCGGACGGCCTGGCCATGCGGGCCGCGCCGTACGGGGTGTTCTGCCCCGGCGACCCGGCCGAGGCGGCGCGGCTGGTGGAGCAGGACGGGCTGGTGAGCCACTCGGGCGAGGGCATTCTCGGTGGCCGCGCTGTCGCGGGGGCCGTGGCCGCCGCCATGTCCGGGGCCTCTCCACGGGAGACGGTGCGGGCCGCGCTGGCGGTCGTGCCCGCCGACTCCTGGACCGCCAGGAACATCACGCGGGTGTGCGAGGTGCTCGGCCGCTCGCCCGCCGACGGCTCCGGTGAGGTGCCGGTCGGGGCGGCGGTCCGCGAGGCGGGTGCAACGGCGGAGCTCGCGCTCGTCGAGGCGTTGCACGAGGCCGTCGTGGTCAGGCACTACCCCTGGACGGACCTGGCCCCCGAGGCGGTGGCGCTGGCGCTGGCCGCCTACCTGGCGGGCGAGGGCGACGTGGAGGCGAGCGTGACGTTCGCCGTGAGCCTGGGCCGGGACGCCGACACGATCGGCGCCATCGCGGGCGCCATCGCCGGGGCGGGGCAGGGCGAGCGCGGCGTGCCGGAGCGATGGGCCCGGCGGATCGGGCCCGCGACGGGAAAGTGCCTGCCCGTGGTGGCGGGCAGGCACGTGCTGGACGTCGCCGACGAACTGGCCGCCGCCGCCCGGCCCGCGACCGATCCGTACCCCGGCGGCCATGCGACCGGCCAGGCGAGAGGACTGTAGGAGAGGCATGTCGGGGGACAGGATCAGGGGAGCCTTTCTCGGGCTGGCCGTGGGCGACGCCGCCGGCTGGCCCGCCGCCAGGCACCGGGCGGCGCTGCACGCGCCGTGGAGCAGACGGCTGCACCGGGAGCTCGACGCGTTCGCCGAGGAACACCGGGTCACCACGCTGCCGGTGCCGTTCGCGCTCAACCAGCCGGTCGCGCCGCTGGCCGTCGGCCCGTCGGACGACGCCGAGTGGCTCGCCTGGACGCTGCTCACCATCGGCGAGCCGCGCGCCGGGGCGTTCCGCGCGCTCGGCCCGGACATCCGGGCCCGCATCTCGGTGGCGACCGCGATCGACAACCTGGCCAGGGGCGTGGAGCCGCCCGCCAGCGGGCACGACAACCCGCACCACTTCGACGACGCGGCGGCCGTCAGGGCCGTCGCCTTCGGCGCGCTCGGCCGCGACCCCACGGAGGACGCCCAGGTCACGAACGCGGGCGACGGGCTGCTCGGGGCGCGGGCCATGGCGCTGGCCGTGGCCGAGGCGGTCGCGTCGGGGTCGGCGGCCGAAGCCGTGCGGGCGGCTCTGACCGTACTGCCCGAGGACACCGCCATCGGCCACAACGCGCGCCTCGCGCTGGAGGTGGCGCACGCGGCGAAGGATCCGTTCGCCGCCGTGCCCGCGCTCGACGCGGCCCTGCTCGACCACGTCTACAGCTACGCGGTGGGGGCCGCCCAGACGGTGCCCGTGGCGCTGGCGCTGGCCGAGGTGTCGGGCGGCGCGCTGGACCGGGCCGTGCCCGCCGCCGCGTGCCTGGCCGCGCTGGCCGACTCGGCGCCCGCGCTCACCGGAGCGCTGACGGGCGCGTGCGGCGGACTCGCCGCGATCCCGGGGGAGTGGACCGGGGCGGCCCGCACGCTGGCCGGTTGCTGCCTGCCGATACTGGCAGGAAAAGATCTGATGGAACTCACGGAGGAATTCGCATGACGCCGCTTGAAGACCAGCCTGCCGACCTGCTTTCGAGCAAGGCCACAGGCTGCGTGGCGGGGGCGGCGGTCGGTGACGCGCTGGGCGGCGCCACCGAGGGCTGGACTCCCGAGCAGATCGTGCGGAGGTACGGCGGCCAGGTCCAGGGCATCGTGCCCCCCTACAACGAGGACTGGCGCAACGCCCGGCCCATCGCGCCCTATCACAAGGGTGACGGCCACATCACCGACGACACCCTGATGACGCACGCCCTGATCCGCGTCTACGAGAGGGTCCAGGGGCACCTCGGGGCCTACGCGATGGCCGACCACCTGGTTCCGGAGCTGATGGGGGAGCGGCGGTGGATCCCCGAGCTGGAGGCCGAGGCGCTGCCGCTGCACCGGATCTTCCTGGCCGAGAAGTGGATCGTGGCCAGGCTGCACTACGGCCACGTGGACCCACGCGAGGCCGGTGTCGGAAATATCGTGAACTGTGGCGCGGCCATGTACATGGCGCCCGTCGGCGTCGTGAACGCGGCCGACCCCGACGCCGCCTACGCCGAGGCCGTCGACCTGGCGGGCGCCCACCAGTCGAGCTACGGCAGGGAGGCGGCCGGGGTGATGGCCGCCGCCGTCGCCGAGGCCATGCGGCCGGGCGCGACCGTCGACTCCGTGGTCGCCACCTGCCTGCGGCTCGCCAAGGACGGCACCCGGGCCGCCATCGACGCGGTCTGCGAGGCCGCCCGCGGCGTCGGACACTGGGACGGCTCGTTCGCGACGCTCCGGGCGGCCGTCCGGCCCTTCGACACGGTCGCCGACACCTACCGCGACCAGGGGCTCGGCGCGCGGCGGCCGAGCCGCGTGCACAGCATCGAGGAGCTGCCGCTGGCGCTCGGGTTCCTCGTGGTGGCCAAGGGCGACTACCGGGAGACCGTGCTCGGCGGCGTCAACTACGGCCGTGACGCCGACTCGATCGCCTCCATGGGCGGCGCCATCGCGGGCGCGCTCGGCGGGCTCGCCGCCGTCCCCGCGGAGTGGGTCACCCGGGTCGCCGAGGCCAGCCGCACCGACCTGGTGGCGCCCGGCCACGCGATCGCCCGGGTGGCGCGCCGCGTCCACGCCGACGACCGGGCCCGCCGCCGCGTCCACGAGTCCGCCTTCGCCACCCTCCTCGCGGACGGATCGGGCGCGTGATCCGGCTGACCTGGGTGCAGCCCGAGGACCTGGTCGGCCACGAGCTGCGGCAGGCCGCCGAGGACGGCAGGGACGTGCGCGACGTCGCCGGCAGGTGGCATGCCGCCGGCGGACACGACGCCCCGCCGCGCGCCGGCGCCTCCGAGCCCGGCGCGTCGAGGCTGCGGCCGCTGGCCGAGCGGCTGCTCGACGAGCTGGCCGCGATCCCGTCGCCGCTCGACGAGCCGACCGGCCTGGCCGCTATCATCGCCGCCACACCGGCCTGGCCCGCCGCCCGCGACCGGGTCCCCGGCGGCCGGCGCGCCGACCCCGTGCGGGTGCTGGGCGCGTGGCAGGGGAGGGTAGCCGGGTGCGTCCTGGGCCGGCCCGTGGAGAAGGTCCCGCGCGAGGGCATCAGGGCGATCGCCGAGGCGACCGGCAACTGGCCCATCCGGGGCTGGTTCACCGCCAGGGGCCTGCCGCCGGAGATCGCCGGTCGGTGGTCGTGGAACCGGCGCGGCGCCGTCGACTCGCTGGCCGAGAACATCGACGGCATCCCCGAGGACGACGACCTCAACTACCCGCTGCTCGCCCTGTCGGTCCTGGAGCGCCACGGCCGCGGGTTCACCACCGACGACGTGGCCAGGCTGTGGCTCGACGAGCTGCCCGCGGGTCGTACATTCACCGCGGAGCGCGTCGCGTACCGCAACCTGCTCGCCGGCGTCGAGCCACCCGAGACGGCCACGCGCCGCAACCCGTTCCGCGAGTGGATCGGCGCGATGATCAGGACAGACGTGTACGGCTGGGTCAACCCGGGAGATCCGGCCACCGCGGCCGAGTACGCCTGGCGCGACGCCCGGCTCACGCACACGGCCAACGGCGTCTACGGGGCGATGTTCGCCGCCGCCATGTGCGCGCAGTCGCTCGTCGCGACGTCGGTGGAGGAAGTGGTGGGCGCCGGGCTGTCGGTCGTCCCGCCCCGCTCGCGGCTGCACCGGGCCGTCAGTCAGGCGGTCGAGGACGCCTCGCGCGAGAACGACTTCGAGAGGGTCGTCGACCGGCTGTACGAGCGGCACGGCGGCCTGCACTGGGTGCACACGGTCAACAACGCCGCCCTCGTCGCCGCCGCCCTGGTCCACGGCAGGGGCGACGTCACCGCGACCATCGCCGGAGCGGTCGCCGGCGGGTGGGACACCGACTCGGCGGGCGCGACGGCGGGCTCGCTCGCCGGGGCGCTGAACGGCGGTGTGCCCCCGCAGTGGAGGACGCGCGACGGCCTGACCACCAGCGTGACCGGTTTCGACGGCATCGGGCTGGAGGAGCTGGCTCGCCGCACCCAGGAGATGATGAGCGGATGATCTCGGTCTTCGGCAGCGCCAACATGGATCTGGTCGCGTACGTGGCCCGGGCTCCCAAGAGAGGTGAGACGGTCACGGGCCGGATGTTCCGCACCGTGCCCGGCGGAAAGGGCGCCAACCAGGCGATCGCCGCGGCCCGCGCGGGCGCGGAGGTGGCGTTCCTCGGCGCGGTGGGCGACGACGGCTTCGGCGCCGAGTTGCGCGACACGCTGGCCGTGGCCGGGGTGAACGTCGAGCGGCTGCGGCGGGTCCCCGGCCCGAGCGGCATCGCGCACATCGTGGTCGACGACGAGGGCGGCAACTCGATCGTCGTGGTGCCCGGCGCGAACGGCGCCGTCACCGGCCCCGGCGGCGAGGACGAGGCCGTGATCGCGGCCTCGCGGGCCCTGCTGCTCCAGCTCGAACTGCCCATGCCCGCCGTGGTCGCCGCCGCCCGGGCGGCCAGGGACGCGGGCGTGCCGGCCATCCTCACGCCCGCTCCCTCGCGGCCGCTGCCGGCCGAGCTGCTGGACGCCGTCGCGCTGATCGTGCCCAACGAGCACGAGGCCGCCGACCTCACCGGCGCGTCCTCCCCCGAGGCGGCCCTGGACGCGCTGCTCGAACGGGTCCCGGAGGCGGTGATCACGCTCGGCGCCGAAGGGGCGCTGT
This sequence comes from Nonomuraea sp. NPDC048916, assembly GCF_040649575.1. Lineage (NCBI taxonomy): Bacteria > Bacillati > Actinomycetota > Actinomycetes > Streptosporangiales > Streptosporangiaceae > Nonomuraea > Nonomuraea sp. NPDC048916. The sequence continues at coordinate 627 of NZ_JBEZFS010000009.1, read as the reverse complement.
ACGGCTCGCGGTCGGGCGATCGGCTGCGCGTGCCCGCCGTCCGTGTGAAGGCGGTCGACACCACGGCGGCCGGTGACACGTTCGCCGGGGCGCTCGCGGTGGCCCGTACGGAGGGCCGCCCGGTGGCCGACGCGCTGCGGTTCGCCTCGGCGGCGGCGGCGCTGTCCGTGCGGCGGGAGGGGGCCAGCACGTCGATGCCGTTCCGCACGGACATCGACGCGGCGCTCGCCCGGTGACCGCCGGCGCCTTCCGGCGGCGCGGCATCGCCTCGACCAGGTCGTCCCGGCGAGGCACGCGGGGCGGGCATGGCGCGGCGCGGCCGGCGGACACGGCGACTGCCGCAGCCCCGGCGAGTGGGGTGCGGCAGTCGGCGGGTGACGCGTGACGGTCGGAGACCGCGGCGGGTGCGGAGTAGGAGACCTCGGAGGGTGACGGTCGGAGACCGCGGCGGGTGAGGAGCAGGCGACCGCCGCGGTCTGGCGGGTCAGAGACCGGCGGCGGTCCTGAGTGCCTCGGCGCGGTCGGTGGACTCCCAGGAGAAGCCCTCGCGGCCGAAGTGGCCGTAGGCGGCGGTCTCGGAGTAGATCGGGCGCAGCAGGTCGAGGTCGCGGATGATGGCGGCCGGGC
>NZ_JBEZFS010000008.1:0-224932 GCF_040649575.1 Nonomuraea sp. NPDC048916 | reverse complement strand
GTACGTCAACATGTTCGAGGCGGGCATCATCGACCCGGCCAAGGTGACGCGCTCCGCGCTGCAGAACGCCGCTTCCATCGCGGCGCTCTTCCTCACCACCGAGGCCGTCATCGCCGAGAAGCCCGAGAAGCACCCTGCCGCTCCCGCCGGCATGCCCGGCGGCGGCGACATGGACTTCTGACCCCACCCCGCGCCGGAAGCCGAGCGCGTACGCCGCGAGCGGTGCCACCGACTGGATCCCGTGCGGCCCGGCACCGCCCGGCTGTCGCCTCGCATGTCCCACCCCCACGACCACGCACGGAGGCCCCTGATGCGTGCCCACGGTGTCACCTACGACACCGGCTTCCCCTCTGCGGGAACCACCACCCACGAGCCCTTCGACCCGGACATCGTGCGCCGCGAGACGCGGATCATCCGCGACGAGTTGCACTGCGACGCGGTCCCGGGGCTGCCGTCCCAAGGCCGCCTTCCACGCCCTGGCCGAGTATGGACGCGCCAGGACGGCCGGCCGAGACCGGCCTCTCGCCCCGGTACGGCGCCTTGGGCGGCGCCGTCACGAGCCTGTAAGGAATCGCGCGGGCGAGTGTCCCTAAGCTGAATGCATGATCACATTACGAGCGGTGGGTGTTGTGGCCTCGGTGGTCCTGCTGGTGACCGCCTGTGGCGGTGCGGGGCGGGAGGAGGCGAATCCCGCGTTCGACGACCCGCCGCCGTCGGCCACGGTGACCTCCGCGCCGGCGTCGCCGGCGGCTTCGGCTGACCGGGCCACGACGGCGGCCGTGCCGGCCGCGTTGGCGTTCTCCGCCAGAACGCTGGACGGCCGGTCCTTCCAGGGCGCCAGCCTGGCCGGCAAACCGGTGGTCTTCTGGTTCTGGGCGCCCTGGTGTCCCAAGTGCCGTTCGGAGGCGCCCGCGGTCAAGGCCGCTGCCGCCAGGTTCGGCGACGTCGCGTTCGTCGGCGTGGCGGGCCTCGACACCGAGGCGGCGATGAAGGAGTTCGTCGAGCGCACCGGCACCGGCGGCATCCCGCAGCTCGCGGACACCAACGGCGCGGTGTGGACCGGTCTGGGAGTCAGCGAGCAGTCCACGTTCGTGTTCATGAAGCCGGACGGCTCCACCATGAAGGTTTCCGGTCCGCTCGACCAGGACGCGCTGGATGGCCACGTCCATCGATTGCTCGGCCGGTAGCGCCGTGGCCAGTGACAGCCCGGCGGTGCGAGCGTGAACGCGGTCGTCGACCTGCCGCTCGCCCTGGCGCTCACCGCCGGGACGGTGGCGGCGTTCAACCCGTGTGGTTTCGCGATGCTGCCCGCCTATCTCACGCTGCTGATCGCCGACGGCGGAACGGGGCGCCGCGGGCCGGTGGCGCGGGCGTTGCTGCTGTCGGCCGCCATGACCGCGGGGTTCGTCACGGTGTTCGCCCTGTTCGGGCTGGCCGTCACCGCGCTGGCCGTGTCGGTCGGCCGCTACCTGCCGTGGGTGACGCTCGTCATCGGCGCGTTCCTGGCCGGGCTCGGTCTGTGGTTGCTGTCCGGTCGTGAGCTGCTGCTTCGCCTCCCGGGACTGGCCACCGGCCGCCCCGCCACCTCGCCGTTGTCCCTGTACGGCTACGGCCTGTCGTACGCGATGGCTTCGCTGTCGTGCACCGTGGGCCCCTTCCTCGCGGTCACCTCGGCCTCCCTGTCCGGGGCCGGTGTGCTCGGCGGCGCGGCGGCCTTCGTGGCCTACGCGCTCGGCATGGGTCTCGTCATCGCCGTCCTTTCACTGACGGTGGCGCTCGCCCGTGCCGCCGCGGTGGCCAGGTTGCGGCGGCTGCTGCCGTACGTGTCCAGGGTCAGTGGCGCTCTGCTCGTGCTGGCCGGGCTGTATGTCCTGTATTACGGCTGGTACGAGCTGCGCGTCCTCGCCGGACAGGTCACCGATGACCCGATCGTGAACGCCGCGACCACGGTGCAAGGCGTTCTCGCGGGCTGGCCGGCCATCGGCGCGGGCTGGATCGCCGCCGCGCTCGCCGCGCTCGCTCTCGCGGCGTTCGCGGTGCGCGTGGTGCGGCGGCGACGGGCTCGCGTGTCCGGCGGGGATGCCGAAGAGCTCGCGTCAGGCTGATCCCTGCGAGTCCAGGGCGATCAGGCGCCGCGCGGCGACTCTGGCTCCGTCGACGCGCGTCTCGGACGCGATGGGGCCGTTTCGGCTCCCGGCCTCGTGTTCCGGATCGGCAAAGGCTTCGTGCGCATCCAGATGACCGTCGCTGTCAACACGAGTGCTCCCACCACCGTGGCGATCGCCCTGAGATCGGCGCGGTCAGGAGCAGGGGGCTCCTGCTCGGCGTCCACGCGGGTAGGCGTTCCCAGGGCGGCGATCAGCTCCGGGGTGAGTTTCGTGCCCTGCGTCCGGTCAGAGAGCCGTAACGGCTGCTCCCCCGCCGGTAGTCGCAGGTTGCCCGAGCACAGCGTCGTGGCCGGTCCCGAGTCGGCGGAACGGGCGAACACCAGGTAGCGTCCGCCCTTCACGAACGTGTATCCGCAGGCCGATCCCTGTGCCCTGGTGGACACCTCGAATTCCGTTTCGGGCTCGCCCTTGTAAAGGTGGTCGGTGCGAAAGGTCGCGGTGATTAAGCCGCCGCCCAGCAGCGGTTCGTCGACCCGGACAGCTGTGGCGGTGGCTGAGAAAACGGCCGCCGCCTCGTCCACGTGCTGCTGCGGCGTCCGCGAAACGCATTGGCAGGCCGAGCGGGCCCCCGCTGTGCCCCCCGAAACCGCTGACAAGGCGGTAATCAGGAAGAGCGTGGCAAGTATCCGGAATATCACGCCCTTCAAACGTGGCACGGACCTGATCGGTTCACCCGACACCAGAGCGGCGGCTCACAGGCGCACGGTGACGCCCGCGGAGGCGACGGCCAGCTCACCGGAGTACGATCTGGCCGCCGCGGCCAGCGCGGGCTCGGGCGGGGTGCCGGGCCACAGGTGCGTGAGCAGCAGCCGCGCCGCGCCGGCCGCCGCCGCGGTGCGTCCCGCCCCGAGGGCGCTGGACAGGTAGGGCGCGTCCTCCTGCGGCACGTGCTCGGGATAGGTCGCCTCGGCCAGCAGCAGGTCGGCGTCCTTGGCGAGATCCACCAGCGCGTCGGCCGGGCCGGTGTCACCGGTGTAGGCGAGCGTCTTGCCGCCGCTGCTCAGCCGCAGCCCGGCGTTCGGCACGTGGTGCGGCAACGCCCAGGTGTCGAGCCGGAACGGGCCGATCTCCAGCGTCCGCGACGCCACCAGGTCGTGCGGCACGAAACTGCCGGCCAGCATCCGCGGCTTGTCCAGCAGCAGCACGGCGTCGAGGGCGCCGGCCGGCGCGTACACCGGCAGTGCCGGTGGGGGCTCGTCTCCCAGCGCGCGGGCGCGCAGCAGGGGGTTCAGGTCGGCGCAGTGGTCGGGATGGCCGTGGCTCACCAGCACCGCGTCGATCTCCTCGGCCGCGGTCGACTCCAGCAGCCTGGGCAGCGTGGCGTAGCCCGGATCGATCAGCACCCTGAACCCATCGGACTCGACGAGATATCCGCTGCACGCCTGCCCGGCTCCGGGCCACGCCCCGCAGCCTCCCAGCACCGTAAGCCTCAATGCGATCTCCTGACCCGCCTGGAACTCCCGTCAAGGACAATGCGGATCTTATTCGCACCGAGCCCCGAACGTGGCGGGCGGGGACTGCCGCGACGGACGGAATCCGGGTACCGGAGGGGGCCAAGCGGCACGACCGGGCCCGATCATGGGGAAGCCGGGGCGGCGTGGATCGGGACTATGCTGAGGCCTTGTGCGGTCGGTTGAGAACACGAACTCCGGGGACACCGGTCGCTCGTCGGCGCACGAAACCGGGCCTTCCGCCGACGAGGGGCAGACCAGCAGCGGCGTGGAGCGCGCCCTGCAGGTGATCTTCGCCGTGGCCGCGGCCAAGGAGCCCGACATCGGCGTGTCGGAGCTGGCGCGGTCGCTCGGGCTGAGCAAGGCCGTCGTGCACCGCGTGGTGCGCACCCTCGTCGCCGCCGACTTCTTCTCCTTCGACGAGCGCACCCGGCGCTACCGTCTCGGGCCCGGCGCGGTGAGCGTGGGCCTGGCGGCCATGGCGCAGATGGAGGTGCCGCGCATCGCCCAGCCACACCTCGAACGCCTCGTGGCCCGCACGAGGGAGACCGCGACGCTGTCCGTCCGCTACGGCTACCAGCGGATGTACCTGACGCAGGTGCTGTCTCCGCAGGAGATCCAGATGTCGGTGCAGCTCGGCCGGCTCTACCCCCTGCACGCGGGCGGCTCGTCCAAGGCCATCCTCGCCGCGATGGAGCCCGACGAGATCCGCTCCTACCTCGCCTCCGGGCCGCTCGACGCGCTGACCTCGATCACCATCCAGGAGTCCGACCGCCTGCTCGAGGAGCTCGAGCTCACCCGGCGGCGCGGTTACGCGGTGAGCCTGGGCGAGCGGCAGCAGGGCGCGGCCTCGGTGGCCGCTCCGGTCTACGAGGCCACCGGCCGTGTCTACGGCTCCATCTCGGTCTGCGGTCCGGTCAGCCGGCTCAGCGCGGGCGAGACCGAAGAGTACGGCCGGCTCGTCAGGCAGGCGGCGGCCGAGGTCTCACGGCAGCTCGGCTACCGTCCCGCCCAGCCGTAGCGCAACCCGCATCCCCGCAGGTCTAGGCCTTGCGCAGGGGATGCGTCGAGCCGGAGTTCAGCGCCCACATCGGGCGCTTCGCCTCCTGCGCGGCGACGCTCCCCGTTCCGTCGCCCTCGGGCGGCTCGATCACGCCGCTGATGTAACCGGTGAGCAGGCCCGCTTCCGCGAGCAGGCCCGCGACGTGGGGGTTGGCGGCTCGGTAGTAGATGCGGGTGCCGTCGCGGCGGGTGCTGACCAGCCCGGCGGCGCGCAGCTTGGCCAGGTGCTGGGAGATGGCGGCCACGTGTGCGCCGATCTTGTCGGCGAGCTGGCCGACGCCGTACTCCTGGATGGAGACCGCGTGCAGGATCTGGAACCGGGTCGGGTCGGCGATCGCTTTGAGCAGGTCCACGATCGCCTCGACGGACACGACCGGCGAATCTGAAGGAACTTGCGCAACCATGCAAGAATTCTAGACTGGAGCTCAGCCTCCCACCACTGCGCATCAGGAAGGCGGTGACACCAGTGACCACGACCGTGGTGATCGAACGCTTGCCTACGACGCCGACACCCGAAGCTCGCTGGATGAGGTGTATCAGCAGATCGGCATCTCGCTCGGCACCACCGCCATCAAGCAGGAGATCGGCTACCTCCTGCTGCGCTGGGCGCTGCTGCCCGCCTTCGCCATGGTCGCAGCCTCCCTGCTGTTCGCCGTGAAACCCCCCTGAAAGGTCGCTTCATGTCCGCCTCTCCCACTCGTCAAGCCTCCGCCTGCCGTACCCGCCTGTACCGCAACGGGGTCGTGGCCGCCGAAGGCTTCCCGATCGCCGAGGTCTCCGACCACCTGGCCGACCCCTCGGCCACCGTCTGGTTCGACCTGTGCGCCCCCACCCCGGCCGAGCTCGGTGCCATCAGCGAGGAACTCGGCCTGCACGAGCTGGCTGTGGAGGACGTGCTGCACGACCGGCAGCGGCCCAAGCTCGACGTCTACGACAGCCACCTGTTCCTGGCCGTCTACGCCGTTGGCCTGGACACCGACAGCGGCCTGCTGCGCTCCACCGAGATCGACATGTTCGTCACCCGCCAGGCGCTGGTCACCGTCCGCGAGAGCGACGACTTCGACATCGACGCGGTGGTCAAAGGCTGGGACGCCAGCCCCGACCTGGCCAAACACGGCGTCGGCTACCTGCTGCACGGCCTGCTCGATGCGGTCGTCGACGGCCAGTTCGAGCTCATCCAGGCTCTGGACGGCCAGGTCGAGCAGTTGGAGGAGTGCCTGTTCGATGACCGGCCTCTCGGCAAGGACTGGCAACAAGGCGCCTTCGCGCTGCGTAAGAACCTGGTCGACTTCCGCCGGGTGGCCCTGCCGATGCGCGAGGTGGTCAACAGCCTGCTGCGGCGCGACGTGCACGTCGTCGAGCCCACCCTGGTGCCCTACTACCAGGACGTCTACGACCACGTGCTGCGGGTGACCGAGTGGACCGACTCGCTGCGTGACCTGCTGGGCAACATCCGTGAGACGCACCTGACCCAGCAGGGTTACCGGCTCAACACCATCATGAAGAAGGTCTCCAGCATCGCCGCGATCATCGCGGTGCCCACGATGGTCTTCGGCTTCTATGGCCAGAACGTGCCCTACCCGGGCTCGGGACAGTCGATCGGGTTCTGGACCTCCACGATCATCACCGTCCTGGCGTGCTGCCTGCTGTATTGGGTCTTCCGCAAGAAGAACTGGCTATGACCAGCGTGCGGCTCACCCCCGTCAAGGGAGCCGATTTTTACTTGACCCGCTCCTCAATTGAATATAAGTATAACTCCATGGAAAATAAGGTCAGGCGTCCGTACCGCATGGGTGCCCGTGCCGCGGCCATGAAGGTCACGCGTACGCGCGTGCTGGAGGCGGCGGCCGCGCTGTGGATGCAGCGGTGGTACGACGACGTCACGCTGCAGCACGTCGCCGATGAGGCGGGTGTGTCGGTGCAGACGATCGTCAACCACTTCGGTGGCAAGGATGAGCTGGCCGAGGCCGTCACCGACTGGGTGGCGTCACAAGCGGCGGTCACCCGTCAGACGCCGACCGGTGATGTAGCGGCGATCGTGGCCACGCTGTTCGAGGACTACGAGCGGCACGGCGACGCCAACGTGCTCTGGATCGCGCAGGTCGACCGTGTCCCGGCGATCGCCCGGGCGGCCGCTCACGCGCGCGGCCAGCATCGGGCGTGGCTGGAACGGGTTTTCGCCGACCGCCTCCCGGCCCCGGGCCCCACCCGCGAGCACGCGCTGAACCTGCACTACGCCGCCACCGACGTCTACCTGTGGAAGCTGTGGCGGCGCGACCTCGGCCTGTCGCGTGAGGACGCCGAACGTGCCATGTGCGACCTGTTGATCTCGATCGACCCCGCGGAAGAGGAACCATGAGCAGCAATTTCCTGTTCGCCACCTGGGCAGGCGGCGGAGCCGTGCCACCCGTCCTGTCGGTCGCCCGCGCGCTGCGCGAACGCGGCCACGGCGTCCGGGTGCTGGCCGACAGGTCGCTGCACGAGGAGGTCGCCGCCAGCGGCGTGGAGCCGATCGCCTGGACGACGGCGCCCCAGGGCGACGTCACCGATCCGGTCAAGGACGTCATCAAGGACTTCGAGGCCCGCACGCCACTGGGCGAGTTCGCGCGGCTGAGGGATCGCATTGTCTGTGGCCCCGCGGCCGATTACGCCCGGGACACGCTGGCCGAGTTGCGTGCCCGCCCGGCCGACGTACTGGTCGCCGAGCACATGCTGCTCGGCGCGCTCACTGGCGGCGAGGCCGCCGGGATCCCCGTGGCCTCGCTGGCGACGAGCCTTTATCCGTTCCCCACTCCTGGGGCGCCACCGCCCGGTCCATGGCCTCGCCCCCGCCACGGGCGTGCTGGGGCGCCTGCGTGATCGGGTTCTGACCCAGCTGATCCTCAAACCGTGGGGGAAGGGACTGCCGGCGCTCAACGCCGCCCGCCTCGCCAACGGCCTAGCGCCGGTGGACTCGGTCATCGACGCGTTCGATCGCGTCGACCGGCTGCTCGTGCTGTCCCCGCGTGCACTCGACTACCCCAGCCGACGCTTGCCCGCCCACGTGCGGCACGTCGGCCCACGGCTCGACGACCCGGCCTGGGCCGGGGAACTGGAGCTGCCGGCGGGTGACGCACCGCTGGCGCTGGTCGGCCTGAGCTCATCGTTCATGGACCAGCGCATAGTGCTCGAGCGCATCGCCGAAGCCCTCGGCACGCTGCCGGTGCGCGGGCTGCTGACCACCGGCCCGGCCGTGGACCCGGCGACGGTCCGCGCGTCCGGCAACGTCCTGGTCACCGCGGCATCCCCGCACAGCATCGCGCTGCGCCACGCCGCGGTGACCATCACGCACGCCGGCCACGGGACGGCCGTCAAGTCCCTGGCCGCCGGGGTCCCCCTGGTCTGCGTGCCGCTCGGGCGAGACCAGCGCGAGGTGGCACGGCACGTCGAATTCGCCGGCGCCGGGATCACGGTGAGCAAGAGCAGCTCACCCCGCACAATCGCCCGCGCGGTCGACCGGGTCCTGCACGACCCGTCCTACCGCCGCGAAGCGCAGCGGCTGGCGGCCGAGATCGCCGCCGAGACGGCCACCGACCGAGCAGTCACCGAACTCGAGGCCCTCGCCGAACGAGCGACCGACAGAGACGAGGGCGCCCTCGGGTGCGAGACGGCCGAATCGTCCAAACCATCACAGACGTTGGCCGCCCGGTGGACGCGGTGCGTTGACCTGACAGGAATCACTGATTAGCCTCTGAGCGGACCAGCGTTCGCTATAGCGGAACATGGAGCGAAGGTGGAAGACGGCCCGCTGACCGGACTGAGGGTGCTGGACGTGTCCACCATCCTCGCCGGACCGCTGGGCTGTCAGATCCTCGGCGACCAGGGCGCCGAGATCATCAAGGTCGAGCACCCGGTCAACGGAGACGGCACGCGAGGGCACGGCCCGTCGAAGGACGGGGTGCCGCTCTGGTGGAAGGAGATCTCCGGCGACAAGCGGGCGCTCGGGCTGAGCCTGTCGGCTCCCGAGGGCGCCGGCATCCTCCGGCGGCTCGCCGCGACGGCCGACGTGCTGGTGGAGAACTTCCGGCCGGACACGCTCGAAGGCTGGGGGCTCGGGCCTGAGGTCCTCCACGAGGCCAACCCCCGGCTGGTCATCGTCCGGATCACCGGCTTCGGCCAGCAGGGGCCCTACGCGGCCCGCGCCGGGTTCGGCACGCCGGCCGAGGCGATGAGCGGCTTCGCCCACCTCACCGGCGAGGCGGCGGCCCGCCGACCCTGCGGGCGTTCGGCCTGGCCGACAGCATCTGCGGGATCACCGCGTCCTTCCGCTTCACCGGACGGCGCCTCGGCGCCGACACCGACGAGATCCTCCTGGACGAGCTCGGCCCCGACACCGAGACGGTGGAGGACCTGAGCGCCAGACGGGTGATCGCTTGACAGACGCCGGCCTCACCGGCGTCCAGACCAGTGACGAAGGACGAGAAGCGTTGAGCCGAGAAGAGTTGGGGCGAGAAGCGTTGAGCCGAGGAGAGTTGGGGCGAGGAGAGTTGGACGGTGCCACCACGACCGACCTGCTGCTGCGGGCGGTCCGCGACGGGATCCGGATCTACGATCTGGGGCGCCCCCTGACGATCGGGATGCCGCAGTCGCCCAACCACCCGGCCTTCTGGCACGCGCTGCCGCGCCGGCACGGCGACATGGTCCGGGCCGACGGCGGCTCGGCCGCCAACGACGTCATCACGATGGGCACCCACGTCGGCACGCACATCGACGCCTTCGCCCACGTGTCGCAGGACGGCAGGCTGCTCGACGGGTCCGACGCCGTGGAGGCGAGCCGGGGCGGCAGGTTCGCCGCCCTCGGGGCCCACACCATCGCCCCGATGCTCCGCCGCGGTGTCCTGCTCGACGTGCCCGCCACCCTCGGCACGCCGGAGGGCTGCGCGCCCGGCTACGAGATCACCCCTGACGACCTGGCGGCGACCGTCGAGCGGCAGGGCACACCCATCGGCGCCGGCGACGTGGTCCTCATCCGCAGCGGCTGGGGGCGCCTCTTCGGCGACCGCGACGCTTACACGGGCCTGGAGTCGGGCGTGCCCGGAGTCGGCGAGGCCGGGGCGGCCTGGCTCGCCGACCACGAGGCGCACGCCGTCGGCGCCGACACCATCGCCTTCGAGCGGCTCAAGCCCGGCAGCGGCCACGGCCTGCTGCCGGCGCACCGCGTGCTGCTCGTCGAGCGGGGCGTCTACATCATCGAGACGATGGCGCTCGACGAGCTCGCCGCCAACGGCGTGCACGAGTTCGTCTTCGTGCTGTCCCCGCTGCCCATCTTCGGCGCGACCGGGTCGCCCGTCCGTCCCCTGGCGGTGGTCGGCCATGGGTGAGACACCGGTGCTCGCGGCCGAACTTGCCCGCTTCGCGGCCGGGACCCTGGCCGGGCCGTTGCCGGACGAGGTGACCGACAGCGTGCGCCGGCGGATCCTCGACGTGCTCGGCCTCTGCGTCGCCGCCTACCGGCTGCCGACCAGCGCCGCCGCCGCCGGCTACGTGGCCGACCAGGGCGGGACCCCGGAGGCCGGCGCGGTCGGCGTGGCGGCCGGCCTGCCCGCCCCGCAGGCCGCCTTCGCCAACGGGGTGCTCGCCCACTCCCTCGACTACGACGACACGCACCTGCCGTCCGTGCTCCATCCGAGCGCGGCGGTCGTCCCGGCCGCGCTCGCCGCCGCCCAGGCGTCCGGAGCCTCGGGGGCCGACACGGTCGCCGCGGTGGCCGCCGGGCTGGAGGTCACCGTACGGCTCGGCATGGCCGGCTACGACAGCGAGCTCGGCAACTCGGTCTTCTTCGAGCACGGCCAGCACGCGACCTCCATCTGCGGCGCCATGGGCGGCGCGGTGGCGGCGGCCCTGCTGATGGGGCTGGGCGTCGACGGCGTCCAGCACGCGCTCGGGATCACCGCGTCGTTCGCGTCGGGCATCATCGAGGCCAACCGCACCGGCGGCACGGTCAAGCGGCTGCACTGCGGCTGGGCCGCGCAGTCGGCCGTCACCGCGGCGGGGCTGACGCGGCGCGGCTTCACCGGCCCGCCCACCGTCCTGGAGGGCCGCTTCGGGTTCTTCGAGGCGTTCCTGCGCGGCGAGACCGACCTCGGCCAGGTGCTCGACGGGCTGGGCGAGGAGTGGGCGGTGCCCGGGATCTTCTTCAAGCCCTACCCGGCCAACCACTTCACCCACACGGCCATCGACGCGGGCATCGCGCTGCGTGCGCGGGGTGTCCCGCTCGACCGGATCGAGCACATCGAGCTGCGCGTGCCGGCCGCGGTGATCCGTACCATCGGCCAGCCCCTCGACCGGAAGCGGGCCCCGGAGACGGGCTACCAGGCTCAGTTCAGCGGGCCGTACGCGGTGGTCGCCGGGCTGATCGGTGGGTCCGGGCTCGGCGTGGGCCTCGACGACTTCAGCGACGAGCTGGCCCGCGACCCGGCCCGCCGCGCGCTGATGGCCCTGGTCGACGTCGTCCCCGACGAGCGCTGCGACGCCATCTTCCCGCACCAGTTCCCCGCGGTGGTCAGGGTGCGCGCCGACGACGGCCGCGAGTGGACCGAGGAGGTGCTGGCCAACCGGGGCGGCCCGGCCCGGCCGCTCTCCGACGCCGACCTCGCGCGCAAGTTCCGCGAGAACGTGGCCGGACGGCTGCCGGAGGAGTCCGCCCGGACCGTGCGCGACCTCGTCATGCGACTCGACCGCCTCACCGGCGTGTCGGAGGTCATGCGCCCGCTCACCCGGCTGACCGAGATTCCCCCTTCTGCCCCCTAGGCCTTCTACCCGCCAGGCCTTCTACCCGCCAGGCCTTGTGCTCCCTAAGCCTTCTGCCCCAAGGCTTCTGCCCGCTAAGGAGAACCAAGTGGCATCGTTCGATGTGATCGTCACCAATGTCGGGGTCGTCCGGCACGACCGGCCCGAGCCGGAGACCGCCGACATCGGCGTCCTCGACGGCCGGATCGTCCGGGTCGCGCCGGGCCTCGACCCGGCCGGGGCCCACACCGTCGTGGACGGCGGCGGCAAGCTGGCCTTCCCCGGCGCGGTGGACGCCCACCAGCACTGGGGCATCTACAACCCGCTGGCCGTGGACACCGAGACCGAGAGCCGGGCCTGCGCCCAGGGCGGCGTGACCTCCGCCCTCACCTACATGCGCACCGGCCGGTACTACCTCAACAAGGGCGGCCCGTACGACGAAATCTTCCCCGAGGTCCTGGACGCCTCCGAGGGCCGCTCGTACGTCGACTACGCCTTCCACCTCGCGCCCATGATGCGCCGCCACATCGACGAGATCCCCGCCCTGGTGCGCGACCACGGGGTGACGTCGTTCAAGGTGTTCATGTTCTACGGCAGCCACGGCCTGCACGGGCGGTCCGCCGACCAGAACGCCTTCCTGATGATCCCCGAGGGCGAGCGCTATGACTACGCGCACTTCGAGTTCGTCATGCGCGGCATCCAGGCGGCCCGCGAGCGGTTCCCCGAGCTGGCCGGCGAGATCTCGCTCTCCCTGCACTGCGAGACGGCCGAGATCATGAGCGCGTACACGCAGATGGTGGAGGAGGAGGGCAGGCTCACCGGTCTGGAGGCCTACAGCGCCTCCCGTCCCCCGCACTCGGAGGGGCTGGCCGTCAGCATCGCCTCCTACCTGGCGCACGAGACCGGGCTGCCCACGATCAACCTGCTCCACCTGTCGTCGGCCAAGGCGATGGACGCGGCGCTGCGGATGGCCGAGGCGTTCCCGCACATCGACTTCCGCCGCGAGGTGACCATCGGCCACCTGCTCGCCGACATCACCACCGCCAGCGGCATCGGCGGCAAGGTCAACCCGCCGCTGCGCCCGCGCGAGGACGTCGAGGCGCTCTGGGCCCACCTGCTCGACGGCAAGGTCGACTGGGTGGTCAGCGACCACGCCTGCTGCCGCGACGAGCAGAAGTTCGGCGAGCCGCGCGACGACGTCTTCCTGGCCAAGTCCGGGTTCGGCGGCGCCGAGTATCTGCTGCCCGGCCTGATCAGCGAGGGCTCCCGGCGCGGTCTCTCCTACGGCGACGTCGCCCGGCTGCTCTCCTGGAACCCCGCGCGGAGGTTCGGCCTCCGGACCAAGGGCGCGATCGCCGAGGGTCTCGACGCCGACTTCTGCCTCGTGGACCCAGACTCGACCTGGACCGTGCGCGCGGAGGACTCCGAGTCCACCCAGGAGTACACGCCGTTCGAGGGCTTCGAGCTGACCGCGAGGGTGACCGACACCTTCCTGCGCGGCCACCGGGTGCTGGAGGACGGCAAGGTCGCGGGCGACCCGCAGGGCCGCTACCTGGCGCGGCCGGTCACCGGCTGACCCGCCACGCCGGGCGGGAACGGGCCGGGACCAGTCCGGTCGCGCGGGCGGGATCAGCGCGCGGGCGAGGCCTCCCGCGTCCCCCCAGCGTCGTCCCCGTCGGGTGCCGCGCCGGCGGCGTGGTCGAGCGGGTGCGCGACCTCGTCGGCCGGCATCCGGGCGAGCAGGATCGCCCCGACGGCGATGGGCAGCGGCAGGAGGCCCGCGATGACGAACGTGGCGCTGAGCCCGATCGCCACGCTGACCGGCCCGGCGAGCGCCATCGACACCGGCATGAACACGAGCGAGACGAAAAAGTCGAGGCTGGACACCCGGCCGAGCAGGGCCGGTGGCACCCTGCGTTGCAGCAGGGTGCCCCAGATCACCATCGGAGCGCTGAACAGGGCGCCGATCACGAACGCCCCGAGGGCGATCACCCAGACGTCGCGAGCCAGTCCGATCAGCACGAACGGCAGGCAGGCGAGGCCCCACATCAGGATCATCGAGGTCAGGTAGCGCTTCGGCAGCCGGCGGGACGCCATCGCCAGCGAGGCGAGCGCGCCGCTGACGCCGAAGGCGGCCATCACGATCGCGTGGTCCTTGGGCCCGCCGCCCGCGCCGTCCTTGACCGCGAACGGGATGAGCACCTCCATCGGCCCCATCGTCACGAGGATCATCAGCGAGGCGAAGACCAGCGTCGCGAGCAGCCAGGGTGTCCTGACCATGTAGGTGAAGCCCTCGCGCAGGTCCGCGAGCATCGACCGCGCCGGATGCACCGCCGGGTCGGCGCTCTGGTCGCGCCGCACCGGAACGGGGCGCAGCATGACCAGGAAGGTCGCCGCCACCACCTGCGTCACGGCCCCCACGGCCAGCGCGGCGCCCGGCGAGTAGGCCGCCACCACCAAGCTGGCGACCGCCGGGCCGGCGGCCTGCATGATGACCGGCCGCAACGTCCCCTCAAGGCCGTTCGCGGCGAGCAGGTGGTCGGCCGGCACGATCGAGGGCAGCATCGCGGAGTACGCCGGGTAGTAGAAGCCGCCGCCCATGCCGCGGATCAGCGAGACGACGGCGAGGTGCCAGATCTCGACCACACCGAGCAGCGCGAGCGCGGCGACCACGACGGCCGCGCCCGACAGGACCGCCTCGGTCACCAGCAGGATGCGCCGCTGCGGCACCCGATCGGCGACCACCCCGCCGAGCAGGGCCGTGGCGACCATGCCGACGGCGAAGCCGGTCGACACGATCGACAGCTCGCCGGCCGCGCCGCCGAGCGCGATCACCTGCCACACCATGGCCATCAGCCACAGGCCCTCGCCCAGCATGGACGCCGTCAGCGACCCGGCGAGCAGGCGGTACTGCCCGTGCCGGAACGGCCGGAGCGGCCCGCGCAGCCAACGCCCGGCGGTCGGTTCGGTCATGTCGGATTCCTCCAGCGCGCGCCATCGGGTCAAGGCCAGTAGACACGAGTGAAGACCGATCGGCCGTCAGGAACTCATCGCCCCGGGCCTCACGCCGTGTCCGGGCCCAGCGAAGTCAGGCGGGCCCGCGCGGCAGACCGGTCGTGAGGAAGGCTCGAGTGCTGGATGGCCAGCAGGCCCATGGGGCCTACCTGGATTCGAACCAGGGAAGAAGGAAGCCCTCGAATGGCCTCACGACCGGAACGCGAGGAGAGCGGGAAGACTGGAATCAAAGGTAATCGAGAAGGAAGCCTTCCCATGGCCTCGCGGGTCCTCACGCTATCAGGCGGGGATCAGTTCGTGCAGCGTCCCGGGCGCGTATACCCGTGAGCCCGGCGGGAGACCGGTCGGCGCCTCCAGCCCGATGTAGGTGACGTGCCCGGCCGAGGAGCCTTTCGTCCGCCACAGGTCGGCCAGGTGGCGGACGCGCAGGTAGTCGCGCTCCACGATCGAGCGCACCAGCAGAGAGGTGGTGATCCGGTTTCCCTCCACCTGGTTGAAGCCAGGATGCCCCTTCAGGTAGAGATGCAGCCATTTCACCCGCCACTCGCCGTCGTCGCCGCGGAGGAAGACGAGCGGCAGCGCGACCCGTCCGGAACCGCGCAGGTCAGACTTCATGCGCACGGTACGCGGCTCGAACGGCCGGCCCTCCTGCTCGGCGTCCCTGGTCATGTACCCGAAGAACGCCTCGGCGGCCTCGTCGAACCGCTCCCCGGCGTAGATGTCGACCTTGGGGATGATGATCGGCTGGGTCGCGTCGGCGAGCCGGATGTTGATGAACTCCGACGCGCCGTGAGGCGCCTCGGTGAGGTCGCCGGAGTACTCGGCGAAGCCGTTGGTGTAGTTCGTCCACGAGATGTGCGTCGGATTGTCGTAGGAGGCGTCGAGCATGAGCGCGGACAGGTCGTAGTCGGTGCGCCGCCCGGCCTGGCGCCAGTGGACGAAGAACCTGAGCAGGTCGCCGTCCACCGGGGAGAGCGAGCCGCGGGGCAGGGTGCCGAGCCCGGGCGAGACGGCCTTGCCGGAGAGCGGCAGGGCGACGTCGAGCACGCCGGGATCGACGATCAGCTCGCCGGGGTCGGGGAGGCGGCGGGTGATCTCCTCGTCGAGGATGGCGAGCGCCCTCGACAGGGTCTTCTCCTCGATCGGCGAGCGGAAGTCGGCCGTCGTCCATGCCCTGCCGTACCGGTTGGCGAAGACGCGGCCGGAGGCGGGGGCGAGCCGGTTCTGCAGGTGCTCGCGCAGGGACAGCAGGACGCGGCCGGAGGCGCCCGGCAGGGCCCTTTCCGCGGCGTCGAGCACGGCCGACGGGGAGAGCCCGGTCCGCAGCAGGTGGTCGAGGCGGCGCAGCAGCGCGCCGGGCGCCTTCTCCAGCAGTTCGACGGCGTCGGCGGTACGGCCCGCCGACAGGGCGGCCTCGACGCGGCTGTCGAGACCGGCGGCCCCGCGCGCGCCCCTGGCCGTCTCGAAGACGCGGGCGGCTCCCGGGAACCGCGGGTACTCGTGGGGATGCAGCCGTTCGCCGAGCCGCTTCCACTGCTCGCGGTGGCGCGGGACGTCACCGAGCTTGGCCGGGGAGGCGACCAGGTCCAGGGCGTGCAGGAGGGCGCGGCGCTCGGCGCGGCGGAACGAGCGGAACCTGGTGTGGGTGGCCAGCGTGACATCGCCGCCGGACAGGCCGCAGGCGAGCCGGAGCACGTCGGTCACCGTGTCGGCGAGCAGCGGCCGGCCGGCGGCCAGCCGCGCCTCGTTGACGACGGCGCGGTTCTCGCGCACGGGGACGTGCTCCGGCTGGTCGGCGCAGAACGAGGCCAGGCGGCGCAGCGCCGTCAGGTCCTCGGCGGCCGGCGGCGCTTCGGAGCCCGCCAGCGAGAAGTAGAGCGCACGCGCCTCCGACTCCAGGCTCCCGCCCAGCTCCAGCACGGTCACCCGGTCCCCGGCCAGCGGGATCAGCTCGGCGTGCGCGGCCAGCAGGTCGGCGTAGGCGTGCTGGTAGCGCCCATAGCCCGGCAGGGTCAGCAGGTCGAGCGTCGGCGGCCGGACGCGCTCGACGGCGACCGGGTCCAGCAGGGCCTCGCGCAGCAGGCCGGCCCAGAACTCCAGGGTCTCGGGCACGTTCGCGGGGAAATCGATGAAGTAGGCGTTGTGCTGGACATGGTCGCCCACCAGGCCGCGGACGGCGGCCAGGACCCTTACGCCGAGATCCACCACGGTCTCGCCGGGCAGCGTCGTCAGGCGTTCGAGCAGGTCCGCCGAGCACGTGAAACCGACGCTCAACAGCGCGGCGTCGAGCTGGCGGGCGGCCACCTCTCCCCAGCCTGGGGCCGAGCCGGCGGGAGCGTCGACGGGGACTCGTAACCGCCTGGCGATGACCAGGCTTTCCAGATTGTCCACGAGCGGCACTCTATAGCCGCAACACGCCCGTGTTCTGCGGGTTTTCCGGCGGGCGACCGAGTCACGGGCGCTGACGTGACGGCATGCCCGCCGGGCCGGCGCGCCGACCGCACAGGAGCTCCCCGCAGCGGTGCGACCGTCGCCGGCCGGCCGTCTCAGGGGATGAGGGCGATCTTGCCGGTGACGCGGCGGTGGAGGAGATCGTCGAGGATCCGCGCCCCGGACTCCAGCGGGGCGGTCGCCGGGGCGGCGGGGTTCAGGACACCTTCGGCGACGAGGTGAAGGAGCTCGGTGAGCAGGGCGCGCTGGGCGGCGGTATCGGCCATCGACCAGGCGCCCCAGTCGACCCCGATGACCGCGCGGTTGCGGAGCAGCACCTGGTTGAGCGGCAGCGACGGAATGGCCCCCGAGGCGAACCCGATCACCAGATAACGCCCGCCCGGCCGCAGCGACCGAAGTGCGGGTTCGGCCAGGTCACCGCCCACCGGGTCGTAGACCAGGTCGACCCCGCCGGCCGAGAACTCGCGGGCCGCCTCCTTGACGCTCTGGCCGGTGGTGTCGACCACGGCGACGGCGCCCGCGGCGCGCGCGGCCCGCCGCTTGTCCTCGCTCGACGCCCCGGCCAGGACCGTCGCGCCGAGCGCGGTCGCCACCCGCACCGCCGCCAGCCCGACCCCACCGCCCGCGCCCAGAACGAGCACGGTCTCCCCCGCGCTCAGACCGCCCCGGTTCCGCAACGCGAACAGCGCCGTGCAGTAGCTCTGGGCGAACGTGGCGGCCCGGGCGGCGTCCAGGGTGTCGGGGATCTCCACCGCGCCGGCGGCCGGAACGGCGACCTGCTCGGCGAAACCACCCAGCCCGCACACCGCCATCACCCGCGTGCCCACCGCGAGCCCGGTCACGCCCGGTCCGACGGCGCTGACCGTGCCGGCGACCTCGCTGCCCGGCACGAACGGCGGCGGCAGCTTGATCTGGTAGCGGCCGTGGACGAACAACCCGTCGACGTAGTTGACACCCGCGGCCTCGACGGCGATGACGATCTGGCCGGCGGCGGGCTCCGGGGCGTCCGTCTCGGCCACCGAGACCGAGCCCAACTTCTCACAGATCAACGCGCGCATCACGCCACCCTACGCGTCCACCGAACCGCGTTCTACCCGGTACGGCGGGCCGGTGAGTGTGTGCTTGACGGTCCACGGGGTTCCCCATCGGCCGGGCGCGTCGGCCGCGGCAGATCTCCGGGAACCTCCCGGCGCCGTCTTCCCCTCCCGAGCCCCGATCCTTCGCGCGGGCGGTCGCCCGTTCCGGCCGGAATTGGAGCACACGCGGCCATCGTGAGACGATCACCATCGTGACCGGCCTCCCCAGCTCGCCGTGCCGTCGCCTCTGTGCCTCCACGGCGGCCCCCCGCACCCACGCAGCCGCTGGGCGAGCGCCGATACCTGCCCGCGCTCACCTCGCGCATCCGCGCTCCGGTTCGCAGGGCGGCGACGTCGCCGTCATCGGCTCCGGCGGCCGTCTCCTCTCGACCGGGGCCTCCCTGCCGGACGTCAACACTGATCCGGACGTCAACAGTGATCCGGCCCTCACCCGGAGCGGGCGATGAACACGCATCCACTCGACGGGAGCAGGCCGGCCTCGGCGACGGTCCTGGCGCTCGATTCCGCGTCAGCCGGCAGAGGCCGAGGGCCGGCCGAGCCCGAGACCGCCGCCTCGCAGGCCGGCCCGCCGGTGACCAGCGTCGGGCAGCTCGCCGGGCTGCGTCCGCGCCGCCGTGCGCGCGACGGCGGGGAGGCGCCCGGCGCCGACGTCGACCTGGTCGACGCCCTGGACGCGCCGGTCTGGCGCACCGTCGCCGACTGGCTGGCCGACGCCCCCTCCCCGGCCGGTCGGCGGACCCGCCTGCGAGTGCTGGCCGCGTTCCTGCGCTGGCTCCACTCCCTGCGGCCCGCGGTCGAGTTGCTCGCGGTCACCGAGGACCACCTCGACTCCTACCGCGACGCCGCCGCCTCCGGCACGCTCGCCGTGGG
Organism: Nonomuraea sp. NPDC048916; assembly: GCF_040649575.1. Lineage (NCBI taxonomy): Bacteria > Bacillati > Actinomycetota > Actinomycetes > Streptosporangiales > Streptosporangiaceae > Nonomuraea > Nonomuraea sp. NPDC048916. Next base: position 206,050 of record NZ_JBEZFS010000008.1, on the reverse strand, counting down.
CGTGCGCACACCCGGCAAGCCGCTGGGCAACTCCACGGTGGCCAAGAGGAGCGCCACCCTGTGGTCCTTCTACACGTACGCCCGGCTGCGCGGCGCGCCGCGGCCGGGTCCCGCCGCCGGCGCGGAGCCTGCCGAGTCCCGCCGCGCCGGCGTCAACCGGCCGCTCACCCGCGAGGAACGCCGGCTGCTGCGCGAAGGCGTCGCACAACTGGCCGGCGACGGCAGGCTGACCGCGGCCGCCGCCGTCGCGCTGCTGGAGGGCACCGGAGCCCCCATGGGGACCCTGGCCGGCCTGACCACCCGCGGGTTCCGTACCGTGGCCGAGGCCGATGGCACCGAGCACAGCGTCATCACCTACCGCAACCACGGCGGTGACATCGTCGCCGTCCCGGTGCCCTGGCCGGCGCGCCGGCTGCTGGAGGTGCTGCGCCGCAGCCGTCCCGCCGGTGAGCTGCTGATCACCAAGGACGACGGGCAGCCCGCCGACCCCGAGTGGATCGGCGCCGCGCTCACCGACGCCGCCCTCGCCGGCGGCATCCCGCGGGAGCGGGCCGAGCTGCTGCACCCGCACATGCTCTGCGCCACCACGATCGGCGAGCTCCTGACGGGATGGTGCTTCCCCGAACCTTCGCGATAGCGGCCTGCCGGACCCCACCCCCCGGCCGGCGCGCCCAGGACCGGCGCGGACGACGCGGACGACGATGACGCGGACGGGACGGCGTGTCAGTGCGGGAGCGGGCCGGTCGTCTCGATGAACGGCTGCTCGTCGCGACTGTCGTTGGCGCCGAACTGGCCGACGCCCCAGACGGTGGTCGTGCCCGGCACGTGGGCCAGGGCGTGCACCGTCGCCGTGCGCGCAGTCAGCGGGTGCGACAGTTCCAGGACGTTCCACCGGCTGCGGTCCCAGTGCCATACGTACTGGTGCTCGGCAGCGTCCGTCAGCAGCCACAGTCCGCCCCGTCCGTCGCCGGCCACGGCCTGGACGCGGTCCCACATCCGGATCGGAGACGAGGATCGCGCCCACCGGCGGCCGTCCCAGCGGGCCAGGACGACGAGGGGCGCGATGAAGGTCGCGTCGGGCTGGGGCCGGGTCAGCACCGCCCATGTCTCGCCGTCCACGACGGCGTTGCGGGTCACGGTGTAGCCCTTGGGCGGCCTGGGCAGGAAGTGCCAGCGGCCGCCGTCGTAACGGGCGTCACGGAAGCGTCCATCGCCCACCCACTCGTCCACCTTGGTGCTCATCCCCAGCACCCACACGTCATCGCCCGAACCGGCGGTGACGGCCGAACTGCCTGACGTGATGTGCCATCCGGCGGGCAGTTTCACCTGCCGCCAACGCCGGCCCTCCCAGTGGTACAGCCGCGAGCCGTCGAATCCCCAGACGTTGGAAGAGGTCACGCCCGACAGGAGGACATTGCCCGCCTTCAGTCCTTGGACGGCTCTCGACCAACGCCGTCCGTCCCAGTGGAAGGGGCCGTCGCCGCCGCCGATCCACACGTCGTCCTTGGACAACGCGACCACCGAGTCGAAGCCTTCGGTGTCCGGCACGCGCACCTGGGTCCATCGTCGCCCGTCCCAGTGCTGGACGATGCCGACACCGGGGGCGTCCAGGTTCTCGTTGTCGCACCCGACGCCCTCGGGGCCGCAGCTCCAGTCCGCGGACTCGCAGAGCCCGACGGCCCAGGCGTCGTCGGGACCGGTCGCGGCCACGGCAGCGAGATGGGCGATGCTGGGGCCGCCCTCCGGCCAGGCGCGGCAGATCGGCTCGGCGGCGGGCACGACCCGCCAACCGGGATGCGGGACCACGGCTACGGGCGACGGGCCCGGCCGTACGGCCACCCCGGGCCGCCCGGTCGCGGTCGATGGGCCCGTTGGGGCGGAGGAGGCGACGACCGCGGCCGCCACCACGACCATGGCCAGCCGAATCAACGGGCGCCATCGAGAAGGCGTCATGCCACGACACCCTAGAGCGAAAGATCATGAAATATCAGCCAAACCATGGTCCTGTCACTCGGCGAGGCGCGGCGGCTCGGGCTGCCCGTGCTCTGCGGCGCCTTCACCGCGACCGAGGCGGGCTGCCGGCGCGGGGCCGCGGGGTCTCAGCCGGCCGCCGCCGCTTCGAGCAGGTCGCGGACCTCCTCGGCGGTGGTCTCCTGAAGCTCCTCCGCGAGGAGCAGCCAGCGGGTGATGCCGGCCGATTCGAGGAAGGGCAGGTCGTGGCTGGCGATCAGGAGCGCCCCCTGGTAGGAGCCGAGAGCGCTCGTCAGCTGCCGCACGCTGGCCGTGTCGAGGTTGTTGGTCGGCTCGTCCAGCATCAGCAGCTGCGGGGCGGGCGTGGCGAGCATCGTCGCCGCGAGGGCCGCCCGGAAGCGTTCCCCGCCCGAGAGGGTGCCGGCCGGCTGCTCGGCTCGTGCCCCCTTGAACAGAAACCGCGCGAGCTGGGAGCGGATGTGGTTGTCGGTGATCCCGGGCGCCAGGCGGGCCACGTTCGCCGCGACGCTCAGCTCGTCGTCCAGCACGTCGAGCCGCTGTGGGAGGAACCGCAGCGGCACGAACGTCCTGGCCTCGCCCGACAGCGGCTCGAGCTCTCCGGTGAGGGTGCGCAGCAGCGTGGTCTTGCCGGATCCGTTGCGTCCGACCAGCGCGACGCGTTCGGGCCCGTGCACGTGGAGGTCGCCCCGGAGGAGCCGGCCGAACCTCGGGCGCAGCTCGCGCAGGCTCAGGACGGTGCGGCCCGCGGGCACGGCGGTGTGGGGCAGGCTCACCCGGATCTCGGCGTCGTCGCGGATCGCGTCCGCGGCCTCCTCGCGCCGCTCGCGCGCCTCGTCGAGACGTTCCTCGTGCAGGCCGCGCAGCTTGCCCGCCGACTCCTGCGCGGACCGCTTGCGTTCGCCGGCGACGATTCTCGGGGCCCGCCGCTGGGCGTCCATCTTCTTGTTGTGCCGCTGGCGCCGGGCCACCTTGATCTGGGTCTCCTCCAGTTCGCGCTTCTGCCGGCGCACGTCCGCCTCGGCGGCCCGCAGCGTCCGCCCGGCCGCCTCCTGCTGGATGGCCAGCGCCTCCTCGTAGGCGGACCAGCCGCCTCCGTACCAGGTCACCGATCCCGATCGCAGCTCGGCGATGCGGTCCACCCGTTCCAGCAGGTCACGGTCGTGGCTGACCACGATCAGCACGCCGGAGCGCCAGGAGTCGACGGCCTCGCAGAGCCGGCGGCGCGCGACCAGGTCGAGGTTGTTGGTCGGCTCGTCGAGCAGCAGCACGTCGGGACGCTCCAGCAGCAGCGCGGCCAGGCACAGCAGGACCGTCTCCCCGCCGGACATCCGCCCCACGGTGCGATCCAGCTCGACGTCGCCGAGCCCGAGCGAGCCCAGTGTCGCCAGGGCCCGCTCCTCGACGTCCCAGTCGTCGCCGACCGTCTCGAAGTGCTCCTCGCGCACGTCCCCGGTCTCGATGGCGCGCAGCGCGGCGCGCCGCTCGGCGATGCCCAGGGCCTGGTCGACGCGCGGGGTGGTGTCGAGGGTGATGTTCTGCGGAAGGTAGGCGAGGCCACCGCCGATCGTCACCGACCCCTGGGAGGGGCGCAGCCGGCCGGCCAGCAGTCGCAGCAGGGTGGACTTGCCGCTGCCGTTGGCGCCGACGAGGCCGACGCGGCCCCGGCCGACGCTGAGGGAGAGGCCGTCGAAGACGCTCGTGCCGTCCGGCCACTGGTAGGACAGGGCGGAGCAGGTCACGGAGGCGGTGGGCGTGGTGGGGTTGGCCATGATGGTTCTCGCAGTCGCACGGGGTGGATGGGGACTTCGTGTGCGAGCACCACGCGGCGACCGGGCCGGAAGAGGGTGCGGCGGCCCTCCGGAGGTGAGGACGGCTCATGCACCGAGGTCGCATCCACGCGGGGTCACGGGCGGCGGGAAGCCGGCTGCGTGACGCGTACGGACAGGGCCGTACCGCGCGATGGTCGCGGACCTCAGATGCGCAACGTCCACCTCTATCGGAGACGACAGGACCCTGGCACTCTACCCCGGCCGCTCGCCCCGAGTCGCCGGGTTTTCGCCGCCAGGTACGCGCGTCCCCACGGCGGGGCGGGGCGCGCAGCTCGGCGGGCCCGGGATACGTTCGAGGAAGAACCGCAACGCGAGCGGAAGGGGCCGTGCCATGGCCGTGCAGCTGAACCACACCATCGTCGAATCCACCGACCGTGACCGCACCGCGGCCTTCCTGACCGACGTCCTGGGGCTCCGGCCCGCGATTCTGTTCGGCCCGTTCCGCGTGGTCGAGCTGGGCAACGGCGTCTCCCTGGACGTCGTCCAGACCAACGGTCCGGTGCACGCCCAGCATTACGCCTTCCTGGTCTCGGAGGAGGAGTTCGACCAGATCTGGGACCGCATCAAGGACCGCGGCCTCACGTTCTGGGCCGACCCGCACCACGACCAGCCCGAGACCGTCAACACCAACGACGGCGGGCGCGGCCTCTACTGGTCCGACCCGGACGGCCACAACCTGGAGATCATCACCCGCCCGTACGGCGGCTGACATCCGTGCGGGCCGGGATGGGCGCGTCCCGACGGCCTTGGCGACGTCGGCCGGGGGCCACTCCGGCCATGGAGGGGCGGGTGTCTCAGCGCTCGCCCCGGATCCGGCCGGCCAGGTCCACCACGGCGCCGACCACCCGTGGGCCGTCCAGGAGGACCGGGTCGTTGTGGCCCGCTCCCGGCACCTCGACGAGCGTGACCTCTCCCCCTGCGGCCTCGGCGACCGCTCTGCTCAGCCGTGGTGGCACGATCGTGTCGCCCGCCCCGTACAGGATCGTGGTGGGGGCCCGTACGGCGGAGATCTGCTCGGCGAGCGGGAAGCGGTCGCGCAGCAGCGGCCGGACCGGCAGGTAGGGATAGTTGACCTGGCCCGCCGCCGCCAGGTCGGTGAAGGGCGAGCGGAGCACCAGCCCGTCCGGCGGACGCTCCGCGGCGAGCCGGGTCATCACCGCCGCGCCGAGGCTCTCGCCGAAGTAGACGACCCGGGAGTCCCCGACGAACCGCCGAGCCGCGAGGACGTCGAGGAACAGGCCCTCCTCGGTCGGGTCGCCGGGGTTGCCGCCGTAGCCGCGGTAGTCGATCAGCAGCACCGGCAGCCCGTGGGCGGCGAGCGCGCGGGCCAGCGGCGCCCGGTGCAGCCTGTTGCCCGCGTTGCCGCCCGCGATCAGCACGGTCACGTCGTGGTCGCCGGGGACGAACCAGGCGCCCAGCCGGATCCCGTCGTCGGTGGTGAACGACACGTCGCGCGCCCCGGGGATCACCTCGGCGGCGGGCGGCACCGCCTCCCCGTCGGGCAGGTAGATCAGCCGGCGCTGGAACACCCACAGCAGCCCGATCAGGACCGCCACCACCACCAGGACGACGACCAGGGTGCGCACCATCGACGGTCACTCCATCACGAGACGCGGTTTCGCCCCACGGTCGCACAAGTCAGTTCTGGCGTCCCGACGGCCGGTGTGGATCGGCGTGGAGATCGGCGCGGCCTGGCGGCACCTGGAGGCGGTCGGGGTGCTGGGGGCCTGGGCCGTGCCCGGCCTGTTCGTGGCGCCGATCGTGCTGCGCCGGATGGCGCGCGGGGAGTCGGGGTCGAGCGTGGCCGAGCGACGCGAGAAGGCTCTGCGGCGGATCGGGTGAGGCGTCTGCCAGGGGCAGGGCTCCGTCCCGGATCTTCTTGGGACCGGCCCGCGCCGGCTCCGGTGGCGGACCGGCTACCGATCAGATGAGACTTGATCGCTGATCATCCGCAGCAACGCGGTGTGCGTCTCTTGGTCGGCCGCCACGACCAGCCCGCCCGCACCGGTGTGCGGTGGCTGGCCGTGGAGGCCGGTCACCACGCATCCGGCGGCTTGGCACAGGGCGATCCCGCCGGCGAAGTGCACGCTGTCGCGCAGGTGGCCGTCGGTGACGTAGGCGGCTCGCCGGCCTGCGGCGACCCAGGCCACCGCCAGCGTGGTGGAGACGACGCGCGGCCGGAACCGCTCGGCGAACCGGTCGTCGGCGAGAAGGCGGACCGCCCGGAAGTCCGGCGCGTTCGGGAACGGTGGATCGAGGTTGACGTCCACCAGGCGCGAAGCGGGCGACGGCCTGAGCTCCTCATCCACTCCGTCGCTACGGACGCAGGCGCGTTCGCCGTCGGTCCAGAACACCTCGTGGGTGAACGGGTCGGCCGATGCCGCCGCCGTGATGCCGGGCCCCACACGCAGGGCGACGTTCACCGCGACCAGCGTGTTCCGTACGGCGTAGTTCAGCGTGCCGCACAAGGGATCGACCAGCCACATCCGCTCCGTGCCGTGGGCGCCCGCGCGCCCGCTCTCCTCGCCCGTGACGGCGTCATCCGGCCGGGCGGTTCGAATGACGTCCAGGATGACCCTCTCCGCTTCGAGATCGGCGTCTGTGGCGAAGTCACCGGCGGACTTCTCAAACCGTGTCAGCCGAGCGCCGTACATCCCGCGCACCACGGCAGCGCCCGCCAGCGCTGCCGTCACGGCCAATTCCGCATCGGTCCAGTGCTCGGTGGAATGAGGGTCCGGAGCGAGATCGGGGTCGATCCGGCGTCGGGCGAGGTCGACTTGAACGATCTTCACGCTGAGAATGGTATCGACCTTCACGGTGGCCGGCCGGTTGCGCAACGGCCCGGACGGGGCCTCCCCGCCGGTCCGCAACAGACCGCCCGATGACCGGTTGGACGCGGCTTGCCGGCCGGTCTCACCGAGTGGGCGGTGCATCCCGGCCCGGGCGACGAGGAGTCCCGGGCGATCGACGACGGCTGGCGCGTGCGGCGCACCGTCCAGTTCGGCTTGCACGTGCCAGGGCTGGGCTGCGTCGTTGTTGCCGAGGCCGTCCAGGAGGTCCCGCAGCCTGAGCAGGATCTCGCTGACGATCCGGTGGTCGTGGGGCACCCGTCAAGCCGGCCATGGGAGCCGGGGGAAGGGATGGTGTTCGTCCGCCCGAACCCGGGGCGCGCGCCGGCCTGCCGTCAACGAAGCCGGCGTGCTGCTGTTCCCTTCGGGAAGGGCGGCTGGACGCCCGAAACGGGCGGGCCGCTGCGCCCAGCGCGTTGACGACAGGCCGCGTCGCGGAGCGGGCTAATGTCTGGTGGATGGGTGACGCGCGCAGGGCGACGGCGGCGGACGCCGCGGAGCTGGTACGCCTTCGAGGAGTGATGCTGGCCGGCATGTCGGGGCAGGAGCCGGTCGGCGAGGAGTGGCGGGAGAGCGCAAAACAAACGCTGCGCCGGCGGCTGGACGAACCCGACCCGACGATGGTCGCCTTCGTCGTGGAACGGCCCGACCGGCCGGGCGAGCTGGCGGCCTGCGCGGTGGGCGCCGTGGAGTTCCGGCTCGGCGGCCCGAGAAACCTCAGCGGCGTGTCCGGGTACGTCTACAACGTCGTGACCGACGAGGCCTACCGGCGGCGGGGCTACTCCCGGCTCTGCGTGACGGCCCTGCTCGATTGGTACCGCGAGCGCGGGATCGGGACCGTCCACCTGCGCGCCTCCCGGGACGGCGAGCCGCTCTACCGCTCCCTGGGCTTCGTCCGCACGCCCGATCCCGCGATGCGGCTCGGGGATTGACGGACGCCGGCTTGCGGTTCGGCGCCTGACCCTGGCGAGGGTTCACACGAGGCCTGTCCTCGCCTCATTGACAAAATAGATTTTTATGTTCAAGCTTCTTTTGAAAATACATCCACCGAAACGAGTGAGACCTCCATGAGTCACCCCCCGAAAGCACCCGAGACCGTCCCCCTCGCCGCCTCCTCCAGCACGACGGCGCTGCTGTGGTGCGGCGTCGCCGCCGGGCCGCTGTTCGTCGCCTCGGTCGTCGTCCAGGAGCTCACCCGCGACGGGTTCGACCCCGCGCGTCACGCGCTCAGCCAGCTGAGCCTGGGTGAGCACGGCTGGATCCAGACGGCCACCTTCGTCGTCGCCGGCGTGCTGGCACTGGCCTCCGCCCTCGGCCTGCGGCGCCTCCTGCATCGCGGGCCCGCCGGAACGTGGGGACCATTACTGATCGGCCTGTACGGGTTCGGAATGATCTGGGGCGGCGTGTTCCCCACCGATCCGGCCGCCGGCTTCCCTCCCGGCACCCCCGACACGGCGAGCGAGCAGAGCTGGCACGGCATCCTGCACAACCTGGCCCCGGTCTTCACCGGCCTGACCCTCATCGCGGCCTGCCTGGTCTTCGCCCGCCGCTTCGCCCGGCAAGGGCGGCACGGCTGGGCCGGCTACAGCCTGCTGACCGCGCCGGCCTACCTCGTCGCCGGGTTCGCCGCCTTCCCGCTGGAGGACATGCGGTGGCTGCTGATCGGCGGGGCGCTGCTCTGGCTGTGGGCCTCGGCGGTGACGCTCCGGCTCATCACCGAATCCCAGGCCGCCGGCGGTCAGCAGTAGCCGGTCTCGCCGTCGAGCAGCTCCCGGACGACGTCGAGGTGCCCGACGTGGCGGGCGGTCTCCTCGACCATGTGGATCAGCATCCACCACAGCGTCGCGGTGGCGGAACGGAAGTCGGGGTGCCGGCCCACCTCGTCCAGCGAATGGGCGGCCACGATCTCGTTCGACACCGCGCACTGCCGCTCGTACTCGTCGAGCAGCCGGGCGAGCCGGACGCCCTCGACCCGCATGTCGGCGTCCTCGGGCTCCTCCTCGACCTGCGGCCCCTCGGCCGGCCGGCCCAGGAAGAGCACCTCGAACCAGGCGTGCTCCGTCCAGCGCAGGTGGGACACGACACCGGCCATAGCCGCGAACCCCGGCGCACCTCGTTTTCCGGCCGGCGGCTTCGCCGGCGATCCCGGTCGCCGACTCCCTTGGTCGCATCGGCCCTCACCGGTTCGATTGGCCGCCTTCGTCAGTCGCCTCACTCGCTTCCCCGGCCCAGGGGGCCGAACGCCACGTTCCTCTCCTGCCCCAGGACCTGGCCACTCGGGCCGTACGCGGTCACCGTGACCGGTGGGGAATCCAGGATGGTGAGCGGCTCGCCCAGCGCGTCCCGGCCGCCGGAGGCGTCCGGGACCGGCCTTCCGGGCACCCGGGCGAGATGAAGAAACCGTTGGCGAGCCTGATCAGGCTGTCGGAGCGAGTGGCGACGAACGCGGTGAAATCTCGTTGCTGGTCGGGGTGCAAAAGGCTCTCCTCGGGTCTCACCCGCATAGATGGCGGCGAGCCCGTGAATCTATGGCGTCGCGAAGCCCCGGCGATCCGGATCCCACTTTATTAAGGATTGACTTATATAAGTTAAAAGTGGCATTCTCGGAGCCGTGCGGGCCTTCGACGTCGACATCTGGCTGGAACGCTTGCGCCGGTTCTGGAGCCAGGGCCTGAACGCGCTGGGCGCCGAACTCGCGCGCGGCGAGCGCGAGCGGCGCGAGCGGCGCGAGAACACCGCCGGGCCCCCCTCCCCGGGCAGGCAACCGCCTACGAAGAACGAGGAGAACACGTGATCGACATCGTCAACCAGATCAACGCCACCCACCGGGAGATCGGCAACCAGGCGGTCGCCACCGGCGAAGAGCGGTCACTGCTGCCGCGCCGCGCCTACGACGCCCCGATCGAGGACGTGCGGGACGCCTGCACCGACCCCTGCCACACCTGGGGACCCGTGATCCAGACCGCCTGGGGCACCGGTGACGACGACGTCGCCGCGGCCGTCTTCTCCGCCGACCCCGTCGACGGCTTCCCGCCGGGGACGCCGGTCGGCCCGCCCTCGAGCATCAGCTGGCACGGAATGGTGCACTTCCTCGTCGCCGGGGTCGCCTTCCTCGCACTGATCGCCGCGTGCTTCGTGTTCGCCCGGCGGTTCGCCGCGGCCGGCCGCCGCGGCTGGGCGGCCTTCAGCACGACGACCGGCGCGCTCTTCCTGGCTGACCCGCACCGGCTGACCCGCACCGGCTGACCCCGCGAGAGACGGGTCGTCGGGCGTGGGTCAGTCAGGAGCGGCACAGCCACCAGGCGTCCACCGCGCCGAACCCTTCTCCACCGAGCACGTCTTCGGCGACGGCGGCCTCCGAGCTCTCCGACCCTCATCCCCTGTCCCTGATCGGGTCAGCGGCCCACCGCGGTGGCCGGGCCGCCGTCGCGGGCGGCCTGCCCGAACACCTCGTCCCTGACCCGGGCGAGCGCCAGGTCCATCGCGCCCACCAGCACCGGGTTGCCCCGGACGGCGGACAGCCGCACTCGCAGCCGCTCGACGTCGAGTGCCCGCAGCTCGCGCTCGACGAGGTCGCGCAACCGCTCGCCCCCGGCGGACACCAGGCTCCCGGCCAGTACGACGAGCCCCGGGTCGACGACCGAGGCGATGGTCGCCAGACCGAGGGCGACCCGGGCGGCCACCGTCCGCAGGCCCGCGACCGCCTCCTCGGCGGCCCTCCCGGTGCCCTCGGCCAGGCGCACCGCGGTCGCCACCGACTCCTGGAAGTCGGCCCCGTGGACGCCGTAGGAACGCAGCAGGTCCTGCACCGCCGGCCCGCCGGCCAGCGCCTGGTAGCCGTGGTGGCCGAACCGGCCGGCGTCGCGGGCCGTGGCGGCGCCGGGGATGGGCATGTAGCCCACCTCGCCGGCGCCACCGAAGAAGCCGCGGTGCAGCCGCCCGCCGATCACCAGGGCGGCGCCGAGCCCCTCACCGGCCCACAGCAGCACGAAGTCCGGGCAGCCGGCCGCCGCGCCGTGCGCCTGCTCGGCGAGGGCGACGAGGTTGACGTCGTTCTCCACGTCGACGGTGACGCCGAGCCCGTCGGCGAGCGTGGGCACCAGGTCGGGGATCTGCCAGCCGGGCATGTCCTCGGCGGTGGCGTAGTCGAGCCTGCCGGTCGTGGGGTCGACGGCGCCCTGCACGCCGATGACGACGCGGCGCAGCGGGCCGGGCGGTTGTGCCGCCCCGACCGCCTCCCGCAGCCGCTCGACCAGGCCGCCGCCGCCCGCCGGCGTCGGGGCGGGTGAGCGGGCCGCGCCGACGACGGCTCCGGTGATGTCGGCCACCTGTACGCCGATCCGCTCGGGTGTGACGTCCAGCGCGGCCACGTACGCGGCGGCGGCGTTGACCCGGTAGACCTCGGCCGTGCGTCCGGGCTGGCCCGCCCGGACACCGTCGTTGACCACCAGGCCCGCCTCCTGCAAGCGGGCCAGGAGCTGGAACGCCGTCGGCTTGGACAGGCCGGTCAGCTCGCTCAGCTCGGGACGGGTCAGCGGGCCTTTCTCCAGCAGGATGCGCAGCGCGGCGCGGTCGTTGATCGCGCGCATCAACCTCGGCGTCCCGTGGACAGGGGGCTTCATGTCACCTCCGTGTCAGGGGCGTCATGTCGACGTCAACGTGAGAGCGTACAGGGCGATGGCCGCGAAATCGTCGGCCGGCTCGGAGGCCTGCCAGGAGCGCACGTCGTCGACGAAGCGGCCGCCGTGCCCGGTGAACCGCTCGTAGCGGTCCACGCGGTCCGCCGGACAGGGTGGCATCTCCTCGAAGTGCCCGCCCAGCCCGTCCTCGAACAGTTTCGCGTCGTTGGGCCCGTTGACGACCGCGCCCGTGGCGGGCTCGCCGGTGATGTTGGCGATCTGGTGGTGCGGGCAGGCGATCGAGCGCTCGCCGGCCCCGGCGACGAAGGACACGCCCCACGGGTTCGCGCCGAGCGCCCAGTTGCGCTGCCGGGTGCCGAAGGCGTCGTAGGCGCCGTCGCCGGTCACCGACCGGTACAGGCGCGCGGTGGCGGCCAGGCCGAACGCGTGCGGGACGGAGTCGAACGTGTCGTAGCGCGCTCCGGCGCGGAACGGGTCCGCGGCGGCGCGGCGGGCGCCGATGTCGAGCTGGGCCTTGAGCCCGGCGATCAGGTCGGCCTCGGAGACGGCGAGCCCGCCGGTCCCGGCCGCGCGCATGGCCTTGACGAGGTCGGCGTGGGCCAGGGCGCTCACGTCGTACAGGTTGAGCGTGTCGCCCGGCTCCTCGTCCAGGTAGCCGCGCGCCCAGCGGGCCGCCTCCGCCAGCCACCGCCCGGCGCGCGGGTCGCGCAGGCGCTGCGCGGCCAGGGCCAGCTCGGCGCCGCCGAGCTGCATGTCGTCGCGCCACACGGTTTCGGGGTAGAAGGCGTGCGGCAGGGAGGTCACCAGCCGGTCCACGCCGGTGGTCCTGGCCATCGCGTAGATGGAGGCGGCCTGGTCGAGCAGCTGGGTGGCGCGCCGGTGGGAGGGTTCGAGCTGGGCGGCCAGGGCGAAGGCGGCGGCCGTGCGCCCGGCCAGGTTCGGGCTGATCGGCTCGCCGGGGGCGGCGGCGCGGAAAACCGGGCGGTGGCGGATGAACCGGTGTCCTGCGGCGTCGTCGCCGTCGTCGGCCTCGGGCAGGCGCCAGATGTCGTGGTCGCCGGCGAACGTGCCCTCGGCGTTGCCGGCGCCGATGCCGACCTGGATGTAGAGGGTCTTCGACTCCTCATCCCACATCTTGTCCAGATATTTCAGGCCATGAGCTGCTTCGTTCCTCAGGGCAGGGCTGGGGGCCTTCCCGTCCCGCTGCGCGGCCCACAGCAGCGTGTCCACGTACGCCAGGATGTGGGTGAACTTGAGGTAGTCGCCCGCGTCGAACCAGCCGCCCTCGACGTCGACCGGCCCGCCGATCTTCGTCAGCCCGCCCTTGATCTGGTCGGTGCCGGGGCCGGTGAACTCGGGCCAGTCGTAGACGGAGGCGGCCCGGTCGTTGAGGTGGCTCGGCCCGCGCGGCGCGTCGGCGCCGTCGCGCTGCAGGCCGAAGAAGCCCAGCACGTCGGCCGCCGTGTTCCGCGACGGCGCGATCTCGAACTCGGCCGACGTCGCGCCGCCGGCCTTGACCCGGTAGCGGCCGGGGGTGCGCAGCCGGGTCAGGTCGAGGTCGTGGACGTGCGGGTAGCGGCTGTTCCAGGCGCCCCGGTCGCGGCCCGCCCGCCCGGTCAAGACCACCCGCCCGCGGCGGTCGACCACGGTGAAGCGCCCCGCCCGGCCGCGCGTCATCAGGTAGGCGTGCTTGCTCTCGTCCGGCCGGTAACCGACCTGGTCCACCCGGACGAGCCCGGGCGCGGCGGCCTGGACGGGGGCGGCGTTCGCGGACGCCAGCAGCGCCAGCGCGAGCGTGGCGGGGATCAGCCTTCTCAACTGCTCCTCCTGAAGTGATCGCGAACCCGGGTCCGCGCGGTCTCGGCCGCGCCGAGCAGGTCCAGTCCGGCCAGGGCGGCGCCCACGACGGGGGGGAGGGTGCTGACCACGACACGCGCGTCCGGCGCGCTCGCGCCGATCGCGGCCTCGATCAGGCCGTGCATGTACGGGTCCCGAGCGGTCAGCACGCTCCCGCCGAGCACCACCTCGGCAGGCGTGTTCAGCAGGTCGAGCCGCTCCAGGCACACCCTGGCCATCACGGCCACCTCCTCGGCCTGCCGCGCGACCACGCGCCTGGCCACGGCGTCGCCGCCGGCCGCGACGGCGAACAGGCCCGGCACCAGCTCGTGCAGCCGGGCCGGGTCCAGCTCACCGAAGTGCAGGGCGAGCACCACCTCCGCGACGCCGGCCGTGCCGAAGTGCGTGACGACCAGCTCGGCCAGCGCCGTCGCCGGGCCGCGCCCGTCCTCCATCCGGGCGGCGTGCCAGAGCACCCATTCGGCCAGCTCCTCGCCGCCGCCCCAGTCGCCGCTGCGCCTGCCGAGCGCGGGGAAGCGCGCCACCTCGCCGGACGGGGAGACGCCGGCGGCGTTCATGCCGGCCCCGCACACCACGACGACGCCCCACGGCCGGGAGGCGCCCGCGCGCAGCACGGCGAAGGTGTCGTTGGCCACCGACACCTCGCCCGCGCAGCCACGCGCCAGGAACTCCCCGCGCAGCGCCTCCTCCTCGGCGGGGAAGTCGGCTCCGGCCAGGTAGGCCGCCATCGCGTCGGCGTACGGCGCGGTCATGCCGTCGCGCAGCGCCCTGGCCCCCCGCTCCACCACGTCCGCGGCGGGGCCCACCCCGGCGCTCTGCGGCACGAACGGGCCGGTCCGGCCCGTGGCGAGCACCGTGCCGTCCTCGGCCACCAGCGCGAGGTCGGTCTTGCTGTTGCCGCCGTCCACCGCCAGGATCGTCCTCACCGCGCTTCCGCCCAGCGCAGGTGCGGTCGGTTGGCCTCCAGCAGCAGCCCGGTCAGCTCACGCGCCAGGTGCTCCTGGCCGACGAGCGGGTGGGCGAGCAGCGCGCCGGCGACCCGGTCGCGCCCCCCGTGCAGGGCGGCTTCGAGGGCGAGCGTCTCGTACGCCGACACGTGCGCGACGAGCCCGGCGTACAGCGGCTCGACGGGGGCGACGGGCAGCGGCACGGCCCCCGAAGCGGTGATCCTGGCCGGGACCTCGACGACCGCCTCGTCCGGCAGGAACGGCAGGACGCCGCCGTTGCGCACGTTGACGACCTGGGTGTCGCTGCGGTCGCCGAGCAGCGAGGCGATGAGCGCCACCGCGGCCTCGGAGTAGAACGCGCCACCCCGCTTCTCCAGCAGCGCGGGCTTGGCGTCGGCGGACGGCGAGGCGTACAGCTCCAGCAGCCGCCGCTCCAGGGCGGCGACCTCGGACGCCCGCGACGGCCCGGTCCGCTGCTCCTCGACGACGAGGTCGTGGGCGTAGAAGTAGCGCAGGTAGTACGACGGCACCGCGCCCAGCCTGGTGATCAGCTCGACCGGCAGGCCGATCTCGCCGGCGATCTCCGGGCCGTGCCGCCGGATCAGCTCCGGCAGCACGTCCGTCCCGTCCAGGCGCACCGAGCGCACCCACGTGAGGTGGTTGAGCCCGGCGTGCCCGAGCGACACCCGCGACGGCGCGACGCCGAGCATGGCGGCGAAGCGGCGCTGGAGGCCGATCGCCACGTTGCACAGCCCGATCGCGCGGTGCCCGGCGTCCAGCAGCGCCCTGGTGACGATGCCGACCGGGTTGGTGAAGTCGACGATCCAGGCCTCGGGCGCGTGCTCGGCGATCACCTCGGCGATGTCCAGCACCACCGGCACCGTGCGCAGCGCCTTGGCCAGGCCGCCCACGCCCGTCGTCTCCTGGCCGACGCAGCCGCAGCGCAGCGGCAGCGTCTCGTCCACCTCGCGGGCCGCTTGCCCGCCCACCCTGAGCTGCAACAGGACGACCGCCGCCCCCGCGACCCCTTCTCGCACGTCGGCGGTCGCGGTCACGGTGGCCGGGTGCCCGGCCGCGCGCAGCATCCGGCGGGCCATGCCCGCGACCGGCTCCAGCCGCTCAGCGGCCGGATCCACCAGGGCAAGCTCGGTCAGCGGCAGGTCCTCCCGCAACCGCGCGAACCCGTCGACCAGCTCAGGCGTGTACGTCGAGCCGCCCCCGACCACGGCGAGTTTCAACCTTTCACTCCCGTCAATGTCACGCCCTCGATGAAGACCCGCTGGGCGAAGAGGAAAACGATGATCACCGGGGCGGTCACCAGCAGGGTGGCGGCCATGGTGAGGTTCCACTGCACGCTGTGAAAGGCCTTGAAGGTGGCCAGCCCGAGCGACAGGGTCCAGCCCTCCTGGTCGACCCCGGCGTACAGCAGCGGCCCGTAGTAGTCGTTCCAGCAGTAGAAGAACGAGAACAGCGCCACCGCCGCGATCGCGGGGCGGGCCATCGGCAGGATGACGGTGAACAGGATCCGCACGTCCGAGCAGCCGTCCACTTTCGCCGCGTCGGTGTAGTCGCGCGGGATCGTGAGGAGGAACTGGCGCAGCAGGAAGATCGAGAAAGCGTCACCGAAGAGCATCGGCAGGATGAGCGGCCACAGCGAGTCCGTCAGGTCCAGCCGCGCCCACACCAGATAGATCGGCACCGCGACGACCTGCGGCGGCAGCATCATCGCGCTGATCACGACGAGGAAGGCCGCCTTGCGCCCGCGGAAGCGGAAGCGGGCCAGGGCGTAGGCCGCGGGGACGGACGAGACGAGCATGAACAGCGTCGCCAGCGAGGCGTAGACGAACGTGTTGACCGTCCAGGTGAGCAGCTCCGAGCGGGCGAAGACCTCGCCGAAGTTGGCCCAGTTCCACTGCTCGGGCCACAGCCGGCTGGTGAGCGCCTGCTCGTCGGTCATGAGCGCGGTCAGCGCCACGAACACGACCGGGCCGAGGAACGTCAGCGCGAGCGCGATGGCCAGCGCGTGCTGCGCGATCCACATCAGGGCGCGCCTGCGCGTCATGACGTTCCCTCCGCCCGGCTGAACTGGCGCAGCAGGATCAGCGTGAACAGCATCGCGACCGCGAACAGCAGCAGCGCGTGCACGCAGGCCAGCCCCATCGACCAGTCGCGGAAACCGGTGTGGAACAGGTGCTGGGGCAAGGTGAGCAGCGAGCCGTCCGGGTAGCCGGGGGTGAACGTCGTGCCGGCCGAGTCGGTCGCGCCGGAGGCCACCCGGGAGGCGATCATCGCCTGGGTGAAGTACTGCACGGCGTAGATCACGCCGGTGACCGCCGAGAACATCAGCACGGGGGAGATCACCGGCAGCGTGACGCTGCGGAACTGCCGCCAGCTTCCCGCGCCGTCGATCGCGGCCGCCTCGTACAGGTGCCTGGGCACGTCCAGCAGCGCCGCCAGGAAGATCATGATGGTGTTGCCCGCGCCCCACAGGGCGAGCAGGGTGAGGCTGGGCTTGGCCCAGGCGGCGCTGCCGAACCAGTCGGGGCCGGTGATCCCGAACCTGGCCAGCAGCTGGTTGACCGGGCCGGTCGCCGGGTTGAGCAGGTACACGAAGGCGACCGTGCCGGCCACCATCGGCACCAGCGACGGCAGGTAGAAGATCGTCCGGAGGATTCCGCCGCCGATCTTCAGCTTGACCAGCAGCTGCGCCACACCGAGCGCGAACAGAACCTGGGCCGGGACCATGAACACCACGAGCCAGAGGGTGTTCAGGGCCGACTGCAGCACGCGGGCGTCGGAGAAGGCGTAGCGGTAGTTGTCCAGGCCGACGAACTCCAGCGTGAACAGGTCATACCGGTGGAAGGAGAAATACACCGTGGACAGCAGAGGGTAGACGAAGAAGACCGCGATGCCGATGATCCACGGCGACAGCCACAGGAGGGCGCGCACGCCCTCGCCGCGCCACCGGCGGGGCGGCGCGACGCGGGTGGAGACCATCATCAGCCCCCGGAGAGCTTCAGCTTGTCGTTGATCCGCTTGTCCACCCCGGCCAGCCCGGCGTCGAGGTCCTTGACCGTGCCCTTCTCCCACTGGATGAGGAAGGTGGAGAAGGCGTCCTGGTTGAAGACGCTGTTGACGTTGGCCGGCAGCGTCGAGGTCTTGGGGTGGGCGAAGATGTCGAGGAAGGTGGCGAAGTTGTCGTCCCTGGCCAGGTCCGGGTGTTCCATGGCGGCCTGGGTGGTGGGCACGTTGCGCAGGGCGTTCGACAGCGTCACCAGCGACTCGGTGTCGGTGGTGAGGTGTTTGACCAGCTCCCAGGCCTGCCGCGGGTGCTCGGCGCCTCTCGGCACGCCGATCACGGTCCCGGCGGTGAAGCCGCTGCCGTACAGGTCGGGCTGGTCGTCGGCGACGGGCAGCGGGGCGGTGCCGTAGTCCATGTCCTTCGCCACCGAGTCGTTGGCGATCATGGCGTTGCGCCACTCGCCGTCGAGCACCATGGCGACCTTGCCCTTGAAGAACGGGTGCTCGGCGCCCCACTCGTCGCCCAGCCCCTTGCGGAACTTCTCCAGCTTGTCGTAGCCGTACCAGTCGACCAGGTCCTTCTGCCAGCGCAGGAGCTGCTTCCAGGCGGGGTCGGCGCCGATGGCCGAGGTGCCGTCGTCGTTGTACCACCGGGCGCCGACCATGGGGCCGAGGTGGCTGGGGGAGTTCTCGTAGTACTGGAAGCTCGGGATGAACCCGGCGACCTTGATGTCGCCGTCGGCGTCGCGGACCGTGAGCTTCTTGGTCAGCTCGGTCAGCTCCGACAGGGTCTTCGGCGGCTGCTCGCCCTTCATCAGCGCCTTGTTGTAGTAGAGCCCGTACGCGTCGGCCAGCAGCGGCATCGTGCACCGCCTGCCCTCGAACTCGGTGTAGGCGCGAGACGCGGCCGGCAGCACGCTCAGGTCGATGCCGTCCTGCTCGATGACCGGGGTGAGGTCCTGGAACGCGCCGCTCTTGCACCACTGGGCGACGTTGTCGGTGGTGAACGAGGCCGCCACGTCGGGCGCCTTGCCGCCGCGGATCGCCTGGGTGATCTGGTCGTCCTGGATGCCCTTCTTCATGGTGACCTTGATCTGCGGGAACTTCTTGGTGAAGCCCGCGACCGCCTCCTCGAACGCCTTCGTCTCGACGTCGGTGGAGAAGCCGTGCCACAGCTCCAGCGTGGCGGCGGGCAGCGCGGCGGCGGCCGGGCCGGTGCCGCTCGTCGTGGGTCCGGGCTGGGCGCCGAGCGACGGCGGCGCCTCCTTGCCCGCGGTGCATGCGGTCAGCGACAGGGCCAGCAACCCGGCCGCCGCGAGAGGGACGAAGCGCACGAGGGTCTCCTATGAGCTGGTGTGTGGGGGGTTACGTCGTCCGCCGGAGGATTAGTAAGGATTCCTAACTTGCTAGGGACCGTAAGCGGGAAGCGGGGCATGGTCAAGCCCCCGAAATCAACTCGTGACGTCACACGGACACCGTGATCTGCATCCGTCAGGGTAGGACCCTTAACTAACTAGGAGTGATACGGCCCGCTCGGAACGCCGAGCGGCGCCGTCACGCCGAACGCGTTGCGGGCGCCCCCGTACGAAGAGCGCTCGCTCATGCCGGGTACGCATGCGTCTCGGTGGCCTTGACCGACGCCCAGACCTGCTGGCCCGCGCCCAGATCCAGGTCGGCCACCGCGGCGGGAGTGATGTCGGCGAAGACGGGGATGGGGCCGTCGAGGTGGACGCGGACGTTGTCGCCGTGGCGTTCGATGCCGTCGATCGTGGCCTGCCACAGGTTGCGCGGGCTGCCGTCGGGTTTGACGCGGTAGAGGGCGACGGCGGCGGGCGGGAAGGCGACGAACGCGGGTCCGTCGAGGTGATCGGCGGTGCTGAACAGCAACTCGTCCACCTTGACCCGTGAGCCGTCGGCGAGGCCCCGATACAGGTTGAGCCCGACGAGCCGCGCGACGTAGTCGGTGCGCGGCCTGCGGGCCACCTCGGCGGGAGTGCCCTGCTGGACGATGGCGCCGTTCTCGATGACCACCAGACGGTCGGCCAGCACCATCGCGTCGAGCGGATCGTGGGTGACCAGAACGGTGGCGCCGTCGAAGTCGGCGAGATGGCGGCGCAGGTGGGAACGGATCTCCAGCCGGGTGTGGGCGTCGAGCGCGGCCAGCGGCTCATCCAGCAGCAGCAACCGTGGCCCCACCGCCAGCGCGCGGGCGAGCGCGACACGCTGGGCCTGGCCGCCGGACAGATGACGCGGCTTGGCTCCGGCGTGCTCGGTGAGGCCGACCCGTTCCAGGAGGGCGGCGGCGGCGCGGCGGGCCTCGGCTTTGGAGGCGCCGTGGCAGCGGGGACCGAACGCGACGTTGTCCAGGGCGGACAGGTGCGGGAACAGCAGGTAGTCCTGGAAGACCATGCCGATCGGGCGCTGCTCGGCGGCCATCGTGTGCAACGGGCGGCCGTCCACGACGATCTCGCCCTCCGACAGGGAGATGAGTCCGGCCAGGGCCCGCAGCGCCGTGGTCTTGCCCGCGCCGTTGGGACCGAGCAGCGCGACCACCTCACCGGGGGCGGCCCGCAGGGTGAGGTCGAGAGTGAAGGCGGACCGGACGACGACCAGCCGGGCGTGGAGGGTCATGGACTGTTCACCCACCGGTCGCGCAGGCCGGCCAGAATGATCACTGAGACCGCGAGCAGCACCAGGCTGAGCACGATCGCGGCCTCCGGCTCGGTCTCCAGCGCCAGATAGACCGCCAGCGGCATGGTACGGGTGGTGCCGGGGAAGTTGCCGGCGAAGGTGATGGTCGCGCCGAACTCACCCAGCGCCCTCGCCCAGCACAACACCGCCCCGGCCACCACGCCCGGCATGATGAGCGGCAGCGTGACCCGGCGGAACACCGTCCAGCGCGAGGCGCCCAGGGTCGCGGCGGCCTCCTCGAAGCGCTGGTCGGCGGCGCGCAGCGCGCCCTCGACACTGATCACCAGGAACGGCATCGCGACGAACGCCTCGGCGACGATGACCCCGGCCGTGGTGAACGGCAGCGTGATGCCGAAGGTGGAGTCCAGCCACTGCCCGACGAGCCCACGCCGGCCGAGCACCAGCAGCAGCGCGACCCCGCCGACCACGGGAGGCAGCACCAGGGGCACGGTCACCAGCGCGCGCACCAGACGCCGCCCCGGAAACGACACCCGGGCCAGCAGCCAGGCCAGCGGCACCCCGAGCAGCAGGCACACGGCGGTGGCGACGGTGGCGCACACCAGCGACAGCCGCAGCGCCTCCAGCACGTGAGGTTCGGTCAGCCGCCGCAGCAGCGTCGTCCACGGTGCCCGGATCAGCAGCCCCGTCAGCGGCAGCACCAGGAAGGCCAGCCCGAGCACGGCCGGGACCACCAGAAGCCACGGCGGGCGGCCGGAGATCCGGTCAGACGAGACGGGACGCCCACCGGCCCCGCCGGCCCCGCCCTGCGGAGCCGCCGGGCCGGCACGTTCCGGAGTCGAAGAGGTCATCCGGATCAGGGAGCCTCGAAGCCGGCCTTGGTCAGCACGTCCTTGCCCTGCCGCGACAGCACCAGATCGACGAACCGCTGGGCCAGGTCACCGGCGGGAGCCTTGGCCAGGGCGGCGATCGGGTAGTCGTTGATCGCCTGGTCCGCCTCCGGGAAGGAGATGCCCCGCACCTTGCCCGCCGAGGCGATCACGTCGGTCCTGTAGACCAGCGCCGCGTCCACCTCGCCCAGCTCGACCTTGGTCAGCGTCGCCTTCACGTCCTGCTCCAGCGTGACCGGGGTGACCTTCAGCCCGGCCGCGTCCAGCGCCTTGACCGCCGCCGCCCCGCACGGCACCTGCTCGGCGCACAACGCCACCTTCACCTCGCTGTCGGTCAGGTCCTTCAGCTCGTCCACCTTGGCCGGATTGTCCGCCGGAACGGCGATCTGCAGCTTGTTGCGGACGAACGTGGCCGGCGTGCCCGCCGGCGACGCGTCGGTCACGATCTTCATCGTGGCCGGGCTGGCCGCGGCGAACACATCCGCTGGCGCCCCCTGCGCGATCTGCTGGGCCAGCGTCGCGCTGGAACCGAAGTTGAACCTCACGGTCGTGCCCGGATGGGCGGCCTCGAAGATCTTACCCAGCTCGGTGAACGTCCCGGTCAGCGACGCCGCGGCGAACACCGTCACCTCCCCGGCCCCGCCACCGGCAGGAGCCGGCGTGGAGCCCGTGGACGTGGCCGGCGCGCCGGAGCCGCAGCCGGACAGCCCGGCGATCGAGAGCGCGACGGGCAGGGCGATCGCCCATCGGGGCAGACGCATGAACGCCAAGGGGGGCTCCTCACGAATGACTGGCCACGCGCTCGTGACCGGGGATCTCCACGACGACGTTGGTGGACTTGATCACGGCGACCGCCACCACCCCCGCCTCCAGGCCCAGCTCGTCAGCGGCCTGCCGGCTCATCAGCGACACCACCCGGTACGGGCCGGTGGCGATCTCCACCTGCGCCATCACCGCGTCCTTGATCACCTCGGTGACGATCCCGCGAAAGCGGTTGCGCGCCGAGGAGCGGCCGTCTCCGGTCACCTCGATCTGGGACCGGGCGAAGGCGGCCAGATCGGCGCCGCTCACCTGCCGGTGGCCGTGCTCATCCCGCTCGGCCGCCAGCCGGCCGGCGTCCACCCAGCGGCGGACGGTGTCGGAGCTGACCCCGAGCAGCGCCGCGGCCTCGCTGATCCGGAACGTCGTCACAAGCCCCACCATACCCTTCGCACATTCCAGCCCGAATACCCCATTACCCCTGCAGCAGCGGGGACATCTACCTGTCTGCCATGGCATCCACGAGACCGGCCTCAAAAGCCGGCGATCACACGGGTCAGGGTGGCGTGCAGACCGGCCAGGCCATCCTCGCCCAGCAGGGCCGCGAGGCGGCGCTCGACCTCGTCGATCGCGGCGTAACCGGCCCGCAGCGCCTCGTCGCCCCGCTCGGTGAACACGATGAGCTTGGCCCGGCGGTCGGCGGGATCCGGCACCCTGCGCAGGTAACCCAGCTCCTCGAGGTCGTCGACCAGCTCCCCCATCGCCTGCGGCGTCATCTGGGCCTTGTCGGCGAGCCTGCCGAGCCGGATGCCCTCGTGCTCCATGTGGAAGAACACCGCCGAGTGGGCCGGCCGCACCCGCTCGTCGAACGCCCTGCCCGCCTCGCTGACGACATCCTGCAGACGCAGGTAGGCCTCGTACAGCAAGGCGACGATGTGCGGCGGATGGGTCGCGGACAAAGGACTTCCCCATTTACTAAGGCAGCATTATATTAAGGCTACCTTACATGAGAGGCTCGTCATGAACCAGGAAGAGATCTGGGCGGCCATCCAGACCGAACGCAACGACCTGGCCGACCTGCTCGGCACACTGTCCCAAGACGACCGGGAACACCCCTCCCTGTGCGCGGGCTGGCGCGTCCGCGACGTGGCCGCCCACCTCGCCCTCGCCACCGACATCCCCACCACCCGGGCACTGGCCGAATTCGCCCGGGCCCGCTTCAGCTTCAACCGCATGATCCACGACACCGCCGTCCGGCACGCCGGACACCCCTACGCCGAGATCATCCAGCAGATCCGCCGCTCCGCCACCTCCCGCCGCCTCGCCCCCACCACCAAACCGCTCGACCCGCTGTTCGACGCGCTCGTGCACGGCCAGGACATCGCCGTACCCCTCGGCATCAAACGCCCCATGCCCCTCGAACCCGCCCGCGCCGCCGCCACCCACATCTGGGAACGCGGCTTCCCCTTCCACCCCCAGCGGCGGCTGCGCGGCCTGCGACTCGTCGCCACCGACATCGACTGGACCGCCGGCGAAGGAGACCCCGTACAAGGCCCCATCCAGGCCCTGCTCCTGCTGCTCAGCGGACGCCCCGCCGCGCTGCCCGACCTCAGCGGCACCGGCACGACCGCACTCACCTCCCGCCTCGCCTGACCCCCGGCCACGAAACCACCCGCCGAGCCGTTCGCCATCCCGCCCGCCAAAGGACCGACCTCACCCGCTCGAAGGCCGGGCCCGCACATGCATCCGCTCCCCCTGCGGGCCGAACAGAGCGAGGAACTCCACCGGCTCCGAACCCCCATTGACCATGGCATGCGGCACCCGGGTGTCGAACTCCGCCACCTCGCCCGCCGTGAGCACCAGATCATGCTCACCCAGCAACAACCGCAACCGGCCCGACAACACGTACAACCACTCATAACCCTCGTGAACCCGCAGCTCCGGATCCACACTCCCGCCCCGCCGAGCGGGAATCACCTGCTTGTACGCCCGCAACCCACCCAAATGACGAGCCAACGGCACGAACGTCACGCCGTGCCGGCGAAACGGCCGCAGATGCACACGAGGATCACCCGTCTCCGGCGCACCCACCAACTCGTCCAGCTGCACACCGTGCGCCTTCGCCAAAGGCAGCAGCAACTCCAGAGTCGGCTTCCGCCGGCCCGACTCCAGACGCGAAAGAGTGCTCACCGAGATCCCGGTGGCCTCACTCAACCGAGCCAACGTGACGCCACGCTCCCGGCGCAGAGACCGCAACCGCGGCCCCACAGCGCTCAGCACCTCCGCCACATCATCATCCGCCATCCTCCTATTTGCCATCCCAGCAAGAAACTTTGTCAAGCGCGCCGAGGTGGGCCCACCATCGAAACCGGAGGTAACACCACATGACCGCAGCGAAACAACAGCACTACGACGTCCTCGTCATCGGCGGCGGGGCCGCCGGACTCAGCGGCGCCCTGACCCTGGCCCGAGCCCGGCGCACGGTGCTCGTCATCGACGCCGGCCAGCCGCGCAACGCCCCGGCCACCCACGTCCACACCTACCTCGCCCGCGAAGGCACACCACCCGCCGAACTCCTCGCCACCGGCCGCGCCGAAGTCACCGGCTACGGCGGCGAGATCATCCACGACACCGCAGTCAGCGCCGAACGCCTCAACACCGGACAATTCCGCGTCACGCTCCACGACGGCACCGCGATCACAGCCCACCGGCTCCTCGTCACCACCGGTCTCACCGACGAGTTGCCCCCCGTGCCCGGCCTGACCGAACGATGGGGACGCGACGTGCTGCACTGCCCCTACTGCCACGGCTGGGAAGTACGCGACCAGGCCATCGGCATCCTCGCCACCGGGCCCCTCGCCGTCCACCAAGCCCTCCTCTGGAGGCAATGGACGTCCCAGGTGACCATGTTCCGGCACACCTCGCCCCAACCAGCCCACGAGGAGCGCGAGCAACTGGCCGCCCGCGACATCACCGTGCTCGACGGCGAGGTGACAGCGCTGGAAGTGACGGACGACCGGCTCACCGGCATCCGGCTGGCCGGCGACCGGGTGATCCCCTGCCAGGCCCTCGTGGTGGCCCCGCAATTCACCGCCCGCGCCGGCCTCCTCACCGGCCTCGGCCTCAAGGCGATCGACCACGAACTGAACGGACACGTCATCGGCAGCCACATCGCCGCCGACCCGTCGGGCGCCACCGACGTCCCCGGCGTGTGGGTCGCCGGCAACGTGACCAACCTGACCGAGCAGGTCATCGGCGCCGCCGCGGCCGGGGTCCGGGCCGCCGCGGCCATCAACGCCGACCTGATCGCCGAGCAGACCCGCCGCGCCGTCGCCGCCCGCCGCCCGCCGTTCTCCGCCGAGCTCGAACGCGAGAACTGCGAGCGCGTGGTGGGCGACCCTCGTCACGGACTGTGACCAGGGCCGGTTCCTGGACGCCCAGGCCCCAACTCGGAGTCCTGACTGTTGACGGGCGCCTGGAGTCGAGGACTCTCAGAGGATCTCGCGTACGCGGCCCGCCGGCGTCACGACACCATGTCGCTCGCGTAGAGGGCGTACACGGCGGCGCAACGGCGCATGGCGGCCTCGTCGATGTGCTCGCCGGGGCCGTGTGAGACGTCCAGGCGGCCCGCGCCGTAGCCGAAGGCGGGGATGCCGAGCTGGGCGTACCAGCGGATCTCCAGAATGCCCGCGCACATCTCGAACCGGGCCGGTGCGCCCTGAACCTCGCTGACGACGCGGGCGAGCGCCACGGCCGCGGGATGGTCCGCGTCGGTGCCGGCCGAGGGCTGCGACTGGGTCGTGCGGATCGACACGTCGGCCCCGATCTCGCGGGCGGCGTCCTCGATGAGGCCGGTCAGGCGCTTGAGCTCGCCCTCCAGATCCTCTTCGGGGTTGTAGCGGCCGTCGACGGTGAAGAAGGCCGAGCCGGGCACGACGTTGAAGTTGGAGCCGCCGCCGGACAGGCCGCCGACGACGAGCATGCTGCCGGGGGCGTCGTCGGCGTTCATCGGGAAGCCGGTGTGACGTCCGGCCATTTCGGCGGCGTACCGCTCGACGGGGCGGGCGATGTGCAGCATGTGCTGGAAGGCGTTCACGCCGAGGTTCGCCTGTCCGACGTGAGCCTCGCGGCCCCGGACGTCGACACGGACGGAGAGGGCGCCGCGGGCGGCGTTCCAGATGCCGCCGCCGCTGGGCTCCGCGGTGACCATGGCCAGCGCGACCGGCTCGATCAGCCCCGCGGCGCGCAGGTGCCCGGCGCCCACGACGCTGCCGGTCTCCTCGTCGCACACCAGGTGCACGACGATCCGCCCGCCGCCGAGCAGCCCCAACTCCTTGGCAGCCGCGGCGCCGTAGAGCATGCTGACGATGCCGCCCTTCATGTCCGCCGTGCCGCGCCCGAAGATCTTCCCATCGCGGCGCACGGCGGTGAACTGCCCGCGGTGCTGGGCGGGCACCACGTCGAAGTGGCCGTGGAAGTAGACGAGCCTGTCACCGTCGCCGGCGGTGCCGCGGACGACGCACGGCTCCTCGAGCTCGCCGGACGGGTCGGCGATGTCGACGATCTCCGGAGACAGGCCGAGACGGTCCATCGCGTCGCGCAGGACCCGCGCGCAGCGGCCCAATGCGCGCCCGGGCGGGTTCTCGGAGTCGACGGCCACGAGACGTTCGACAAGCAGCGCCATCTCTTCGGCCCGCTCGTCGAGCCAGGCCTCGACCCGCGCGGCACGGTGCGACATGAGCTTCACCTTTCGTCGGACGGTGTCACGATCTCTGGCACGCCGCCCGGCATCGGCCCGGCAGGAGCGGGGAACCGCACGGTCAGGCAGCGGGGACCATGGGGAGTAATTCTAGGTCGAAATCGACCTCATATGGTTTCCGGTTCTGGCTCTAGAATCGCGATGTGAGCAATGAATATGCACTTGATGCCCTTGACAGGGAAATTTTGTTTCACCTCCAACAGGACGGCCGGTTGACCAACGTCGAGCTCGCCAGACGCGTGGGGCTCACCCCGCCTCCGTGCCTGCGCCGGGTGAAGCGCCTGGAGGAGGCGGGTGTCATCACCGGCTACCGGGCGACCGTCAACCACGAGGTCCTCGGCGGCGGGCTGGAGGTCATCGTCTCCATCGAGGTCGGCGTGAGCGACCTGAAGACCTTGGCGGAGCTCGAGAAGACCATCGCCGCCTACGACGAGGTCATCGAGTTCCGCCGCCTGTTCGCCACCCCCGACTACCACCTGCGGGTCCTCGTCGCCGACTACGCCGCGTACGAGGCGTTCCAGACCGGAAAGATCATCGGTATTCCCGGGGTGGCCCGGGTGATCTCTCAGCCGACCATGAAGAAGATCAAGGTTCTCGACTGATCCCGGGCCGACCGCCCTCCGGGGAGTCTCACCGCCGCGTCCCGCCCGGCTCAACCGCGTGGCACGTACATGATCACGGCGACGTCCCGCCCGCCTTTACAATGTAGATTTCTGCTCGGCCGGCCACGACTCCCACCGGGCGGCGTCCGCGACGTGCGCTATCGGCCCAGGATCTGCAGATAGTGCGGGTTGTACATGATGCCCAGCACGTTGCCGAACGGGTCGGTCACCGCGGCGGTGACGAAACCCGCCCCGCGCTCGGTGAGCGGAATGTACGGCGTGGCTCCCATGGACAGCAGCCGGTCCAGCGCGGCCCGCACGTCGTCGACGTGCCAGTGGATGACCGCGCCCCCGGGATCGGCGGGCGCGGCCGGCGGGGCGTAACGCCGGTCGATGAGGCCGAATTCGGCCTGGTAGTCACCGATCCTGAACTCGTAGTAGGCGGCGGGCTGCCCGTCGCCCGGGCGTTCGAAGTACGGCTCGACACCCAGCAGGTCGGCGTACCACTTCCTGGCCGCCTCCAGATCGTCGGCCCAGAAGTTGACGGTGGCCGGTCCTCGCAACATGTGGTGCTCCCTTCCTCTCCCCCGAACCTTAGGAGCAATTGAGGAACGTGCGGTTCCTCAATGCCCGGCGACGGGCAACCGGCCGCGCTTGGAGGTCTCGCTCAGCCGCCGGCGCAGCAGGCAGAACTCGTTGCCCTCCGGGTCGGCCAGCACGTGCCAGGTCTCCTCGCCCGTCTGCCCGACGTCGGCGGGGCGGGCGCCGGCGGCGAGCAGGCGGGCGAGCTCGGCCTCCTGATCGCGGTCGGTCGGGTTGACGTCGATGTGCAGGGGGAGCTTGCCCATCCTGGGATCGTCGGTGGGGTTGAAGCAGATCGTCGGCTGGAGGCCGCCGAACCCCTCCTTCTCCGGACCGATCTCGACGCTGCCGTTGAGCCGGTCGAGGACGACGAAGCCCAGCACCTCGCACCAGAACGCGGCGAGGCGCTCCGGGTCGCGACTGTCGATCACGAGTTCACTGATTCTGCATGCCATGCGATCGTTCGTACCCCTTCGGGGCGAAAACCGGCAAGCGGGCCGGGGGGCTCAGCGGCCGAACGTGCGCCGGTACGCCACGGGTGTGGTGCGCAGGGCACGGCGGAACCTGCGCCGGAGGTTGGCCGCCGAGGACAGACCGACCCTGGCGGCGACGGTCTCGACCGGCAGGTCGGTCTCCTCCAGCAGGGCCTGAGCCGCCGCGACGCGCCGGTCGAGCAGCCACTGCCCCGGGCTGACGCCGAGCTGCCCGGCGAACCTGCGGGCCAGGGTGCGCGGGGAGACCCCGGCCCGGGCCGCGAGGTGGTCGACGGTGAGGGGTTCGTGCAGTCGTTCGGCGGCCCAGTCGAGCACCGGCGCCAGCGAGTCGGGCGGGCGGACGGGCACGGGCGCCGCGGCGTACTGCAGCTGGCCGCCCTCCCGGTGGGGCGGCATCACCATGTGCCGGGCGACCTGTGCGGCGTAGGCGGCGCCGTGGTCGGCGCGGACCAGGTGCAGGCACAGGTCGATGCCCGCGGCCGTGCCGGCGCTGGTGGCCACGTCGCCCAGGTCGACGTAGAGGGTGTCGGCGTCGACGTCGACGAGCGGGAAGCGGTCTCTCAGCTCGGCGGCCATCCGCCAGTGCGTGGTGGCCCTGCGGTGGTCGAGCAGCCCCGCCTGGGCCAGCAGGAAGGCGCCGGAGCAGATCGCGACCAGGCGCGCGCCCCGGCCGTGGACCCGGCGCACCGCGTCGAGGACGGCCGGCGGCGCGGGCACCCGTGGCGACTGCCAGCCCGGGATCACGACGGTGTCCGCGTGGTCCAGCGCCGCCAGGCCCTCGGTCACCGCCATGTCGTAGCCGGCCAGGGTCGGCACCGCGCCCGGACGTTCGGCGCAGACCCGGAAGTCGTAGTGCGCGGGCAGCCCGGGACGGCGCACCCCGAAGACCTCGGCGGCGCACGCCAGCTCGAACGTGGACTGCGGCGGCAGCGCCAGCGCGACGACCCGGTGAACTCCCATGGCAGGAAAGTACCTGAGGATGTCAATCCAGTCACTGTGCCGGCGAGGCCGTCCCGGCCACGATGGGAGCCATGGAACACGACGACATGCAGGTCCTGAACGTCGACGAGGTCGAAGCCGTGGAGGTCGTGCCCGGAATCGTCCGGCGCCGGCTCCCCGCCACCACGTGGGCCCGTGGCTGGATGTACGACTTCGCGCCGGGGACCGAATGGCCGGAGGTGGACGTGCACGACGGGGAGGAGCGCTATTACGTCGTCTCGGGAGAGTTCATCGACAGGGGGCACGTGCTCGGGCCGGGCGGCTACGTGGTGTTCGCGCCGGGCAGCGCCCACCGCCCGCGCACGGAGACGGGCGCGCGCATGATCGGCATCAGCATCCCCACGCGCTGAGAGTGGCCGCCGGCCCTGGTGAACACCGACGTGATCACTGTCGAGACCCGCTTCAGCGGATGGGGAAGCCGGATCCGGATCACCCCGCCTCCCGCGGGCACGGTGGCGAGCCGAACGGTCTTTGGACCCGGGGCAACAGGGACCAACGCCTCTGCCAGACAGGTCAGGTGTCACGCACGCTGAGGACACGGGCCGCGGAGGAGGACAGGATGAACGACGCCACGGGCACCCCCCGCATCGTGGTCGGGATGAACGACTCACAGGGCGCGCGCTGGGCCCTGGCCTGGGCCATCGGCGAGGCCCGGCTGCGCCGCATGCCGCTGTTCGTCGTCCACGCCCTCGACATCGCCGCCCGCACCGGGCGGCGCGCGGGTTCGCGGGGCCCCTCGACCATGGCCGAGGCGGGCGCGCTGCTGGCCGCGATCGTCGACGAGGTCGCCGACGGCCCGCCCGAGGGGATCGAGACGCGCGCGGGCGTCAGCCTCGGAGCGCCGGGGCCCGTCCTGGTGCGGACGGCCCGGGAGAACGATCTCCTGGTGATCGGCAGGGGATCCCGCGCTTTTCACACCTCCGGGGTCGCCAGGCACTGCCAGCGGCACGCCCGGGCCACGGTCGTGTCGGTCGCCCGGCCGTGCACCGCGGACCTCGCCGGCCCCGGCGCCGGGCAGGGTCACCGCTTCTGGGACGTGCTGCTCGGCTGGTCCAGGTCGGCCCTCGGCTGAGCTGCCCCGGCCGACGGCCTGACGCCCGGCGCCGCCACTGCGGGGATCGGCCCCAGGGTGGCACCCGGGACCGCGGCTCCTAGGAGGGATGATCCCGGTCCTGGAGCCGGTTCCGGTGCTGGCGCCAGCGGCGCAGGAGCGCGGAGACGACGGGCAGCCGGGGCGGGGCCGGAGGCTTGGCGACCCTGAACCTGATCCCCTGGTTCACGGCGGCCGACGCCTCCTCGGGCTTCACCCCGGCGAACACGAGCACGTCGATGGCGGTCATGTGCAGGGCCGCGACGGCGTCGCGCCCGGTGGCCTCGGCTTGCATGCCCTCCACGTCGAGCTCGGAGATCGCCTCGAGGACCTGGTTGGCGGCCCGCTGCCGGTCCGCGCGCACGCCGAGCCCGGTGGACAGGTCGCGCAGGATGCCGGCGAGCCGGGCCACGCTCGGCGCCAGGGCGAGGCGCTCGTCCTGGTCGGCGGCCAGCGCGGTGCGCATGAGCATGAAGCAGCTGCCGCCGAGCAGGTCGAGGTAGCCGGCGTTCTCTCTCTCCTGCACCGACGGCGCGGCCCGGGCCCGCCAGGTCACGGTGTACTGCGTCACCATCGTGCTGACGTGCCTCACCCGGCCGACCTCGGAGAGCTGGTCGATCAGGTCGCGCAGCTTGTTCATCGCCTTGTCGGCGAACTGCCCGGTGTCGCCGCTCAGCGCGCGGGAGGTGAGTTCGAGGCCGTCGGCCATCTGCTCCAGTGCCACGGCCTCCGCCCGCCGCAGCAGGGCGACGGGCTCGGGGGCGAACAGCAGCTGGCTGAAGACGAGCGCGACCCCGGCGCCGATCAGCGCGTCGATGATCCGGTTCGATCCGGCCATGCCCCTGGCCGAGGCGATGGTCAGGATCGCGCCGGCGGCGCTCTGGCCGACCACCAGCCGGGTCCCGCCGAGGGCGCGGGCCGCGAACGTGGCGATGAAGACGGCCACGGCCAGGCTCGCGTACCCGCCGCCCATGCGTGAGATCGTGAACTCGCCGGCCAGGATGCCGAGCACCACCCCCGCGAGCAGCCGCAAGGACTGCAGTCCGCGCTCCCCGGGCGCGGCGTTGAGCGCGACCACGGCGGCGATCGGCGCGAAGAACGGATTCTGGTGATCGCCGATCTGGGTCGCGATCACCCACGCGAGGGTGGCGGCGGCGGTCTGCTGCAGCAACGACCACCCGTGGGTCACCACGCGGCGCCAGGCTCCGGTCGCGGCCTCCAGGAGCCGCCGCCGCAGCTCGGCGGGCGGCGGGATCCGCGGGCGTCCCATCCGCGAGGCGGTCAGGCCTGGAGGTCGACGACGACCTTGACGTCTTCGGGACGCTTGTGCAGCCCGTCGACGAACCCGCTCATCGGGACCCGCCTGGTGATCAGCCGCTTCAGCCAGCCGAGGTCGGCCTTGGCCAGCGCGTCGGCGGCCTGCCCGAAGTTGCGGGGAGAGGCGTTGACCGACCCGAACAGCACGGTGTTCTTCAGCACCATCCGCTTGTTGATCTCGTCGAGCCCGGCCTTCTCCCGGCGGGTCGAGGGTGAGATGCCGAGCAGGCAGATCACCGAGTCGGGCGCCACCAGCTCGGCCAGCTCGAAGACGAGCGGGCCGTGGCCGGTGGTCTCGATCACCACATCGGGGATGACGCCCATGTCACGGGCCTCCCCGAGGTGGAAGGCGGCGCCCAGATCCGTGACCAGCCGTCTCTTGGGCCCGTGGTCGCCGATGTCGAGGACGTGCACCTCCAGGCCGCGCTGGACGCCCAGCAGCGCGGCGAGCAGCCCGATCGGGCCGGCGCCGGTCACCAGGGCGATCCTGGGCCGCCAGGTGGCGCGGCCGAAGATGCGCTCGGTCTGCTCCCATGCTTTGGCCAGCACCGACGCGGGCTCCAGCAGCACTCCGCAGTCGCCGAGCGCGGGATCCAGTTTGATCGCGTACTGGGTGTCGACCACCCAGCGCTGCGAGCCGTAGCCGTCGAGCTCCTTGATGCCGCGCTCGGTGTAGAGGCCGTTGCGGCAGAAGTCCGGCTCGCCGTGCCCGCACGGTTCGCACGGGACCGGGTCGGGGCGCCGCACCATGCCCGCGACCAGGTCGCCCGGGACGAACGGGGTGCCCGGCGGCGCCTGGAGCACGGTGCCCAGCGACTCGTGGCCGATCACCAGCCGGTCCCGGCCCGGCGGCGGCCAGCCGTAGTCGTGGCTTTCGACGATGTCGGTGTCGGTGCCGCAGATGCCCAGGAGCCTGCCCTCCACCAGCAGATCGTCGGGGCCCGGTCGTGGCTCGTCGAGGTCGCCGACCCGTACCTGGTCGGGCCGGCCCGGTATCACCGTGATCGCCTTCATCTTCGCCGTCTTCCTGTCTCGGACCGCCCGCTTGTCCCTTGGGCCGATCTGTCCAGCGCCACCTACCCGTCGAGGTTTCTTCGATACGTAGTGTGATGATTCCTTGCGAAATCTTCGCTTTTCTCCTCCGCTGACCCTTGGGGCAACCTTGGCAGGACACGGCCGGGAGAATCCTGGGCAAAGTTCCGTCGCCGATGGACCCTGTGATCGACAGGATCGGCTGACGGACGGGAATGGCGATGGGACAACAGGCACGGACCGCCCCGCTCGACGAGGCCGCCGCGCGCCGCGCGGGACCCGGCAGGGCGCTCGCGGCGGACGCCGAGCGGATCGTCATGTGCGCTCTCGACATGGCCGAGCGCTTCCACCGCGAAGGCCGGCTGCTCACCTTCGGCAACGGCGCCTCGGCGGCCGACGCCGGGCACCTGGCCGTGGAGTTCACGCACCCGGTGATCGTGGGCAAGCGTGCGCTGCCGGCGATCTCGCTGGCCAACGACGCCGCGACGGTGACCGGCATCGCCGCCGCCGGCGGCTACGACTCCGTCTTCGCCACCCAGCTGCGGCTGCTGGGGCGGCCCGAGGACATCGCGGTCGGCTTCCTCACCGGCGACGAGGGCGACGGCGAGGGCGAGGGCGACGGCAGCGTGCGCGCCGCGCTCGCGGCGGCCCACGAGCTGGGCATGCTGACGGTCGCGCTGACCGCGACCGGCGGTCCGGCCGCCACGGAGGGGACGGACCCCGGCGAAACCGGCGTGAGCGGCCTGGAGATCCACCATGTGCTGCCGGCGCGGTCCGGCGATCCCCGGATCGCGCGGGAGATCCACGTCACGATCTACCACGTGCTGTGGGAGCTGGTCCACGTGTTCTACGAGGATCCCGTGTTCTCCCTGACCCCGGCGGCCTGCCACGACGACGACACCTGCGTGACGTGCGCCGACACGGCGGTGCCGGTGCGGGTCACCGAGGTGCGTGAAGGAGGGCTGGCGATGGTCGACACGGGCGCCGGAACCGAGGAGATCAGTGTGGCGCTGGTGGAGGCGCGGGTCGGCGACCTGGTCCTGGTGCACGCCAAGGAGGCCATCGCGGTGATCGGCGGTGACGGCGCATGACCGGGACCCTCTACCCGTTCCTGGGCACCGGCCAGGTCACCGTCGAGGACGTGACCCGCTCCACCGTGGAGAAGGCCGGGGAGAGCCTGGCACTGCGCCTCCAGGTGCTCGAACGGCTCGGCCCGGCGCTGGCCGCCTGCGCCGCCGCGCTCGCCGAAGCCCTCCGGTCCGGGGGAAGGTTGTTCAGCTTCGGCAACGGCGGCAGCAGCACCGACGCGCAGTCGGTGGCCCAGCTGTTCCTGACGCCCGGAAAGGACGGCCGGAGCCTGCCGGCGATGTCGCTGACCGGTGACGCCGCGCTGCTGACCGCGCTCGGCAACGACGTCGACTTCGACGTGATCTTCGCCCGCCAGCTCGCCGCCCTCGGTCATCCCGGCGACGTCGCCGTGGCCCTGTCGACCAGCGGCGGCTCGGCGAACGTGCTGCGCGGCCTGGAGGAGGCGCGGCGCCGGGGCATGGTGACCGTCGGCTTCGCCGGATCGGGGGGCGGACGGATGGCCGCCGAGGGACTCGCCGACCACCTGTTCGTCATCCCCTCGTCGTCGGTGCACCGCATCCAGGAGGCCCAGACCACCGCCTGCCACGTGCTGTGGGAGCTGGTGCAGCGCTCAGCGGCCGAGGCGTGACCGGCCGGGTCCGCTCGCGCATCCAGGTCGAGGGCATCGTCCAGGGGGTCGGCTTCCGGCCGTTCGTGCACGCGCTCGCCTCCCGGTACGGCCTGGCGGGGCTGGTCGGCAACGACGCCACCGGGGTGTTCATCGAGGCGGAGGGCCCGCCGGCCGCGGTGACCGCGCTGGTCGAGGCGGTGCGCGACCGGGCGCCCGCGCTGGCCGTGGTTGAACGGGTCAGCGTGACCGAGGTGCCGCCGACCGGGGCCCGCGGGTTCGAGATCGCGCCCAGCGTGGCCGGCGGGCCCCGGCAGGCGCTCGTCCCCCCGGACGTGGCCACCTGCGACGACTGCCTGGCCGAGCTGTTCGACCCGGCCGACCGCCGCCACCGGTACCCGTTCGTCAACTGCACGAACTGCGGCCCCCGGTTCACGATCATCACGGGGGTGCCGTACGACAGGGGCGCGACCACCATGGCCGGCTTCACCATGTGCCCGCCGTGCGCGGCGGAGTACCGGGACCCGGGCGACCGGCGTTTCCACGCCCAGCCGGTGTGCTGCCCCGCCTGCGGCCCGGCCCTCGTGCTGCGCACGTCGGACGGGGCGGAGGTGCCCGGTGATCCCGTCAGGGCGGCGGCGGCCTGGCTCGCGGGCGGCGCCGTCGTGGCCGTCAAGGGACTCGGCGGCTACCACCTGGCCGTCGACGCCGCCGACGAGACGGCCGTCGCGACCCTGCGGGCCCGCAAGCGGCGGGAGGGCAAGGCGTTCGCGGTGATGGCCGCGGATCTGGCCGCCGTGCGCGGGCTGTGCGAGGTGGACGACGCCTCGGCGGGGCTGCTCACCGGTCCGCGCAGGCCCATCGTGCTGCTGCCCCGCCGCGCGGACGCGCCGGTCGCGCCCTCGGTGGTGCCCGACGGCCCCGAGCTGGGCGTGCTCCTGCCGTACACGCCGCTGCACCACCTGCTCGCCCGCGAACTCGCCCGGCCGTACGTGCTGACCAGCGGCAACGTGTCCGACGAGCCGATCGCGCACCGCGACGAGGACGCGCGGCGGCGGCTGGGCGGGATCGCCGACGCCTTCCTCTGCCACGACCGGGCGATCTACACGCCCGCCGACGACTCGGTGGTCCGGGCCTTCCGGGGTGCCGTGCTGCCGATCCGCCGGGCCCGTGGATACGCCCCCGAACCGCTCGCGCTGCCCCGCGCCGCCTCCCGTCCGGTGCTGGCCTGCGGCGCCGAGCTCAAGAGCACGTTCTGCCTGGTCAGGGGGCGGCACGCGTTCGTGTCGCAGCATCTCGGCGACCTGGAGAGCTACGAGACGCTGCGCGCGTACACCACCGGGATCGAACGCCTCCGGCGGCTCCTCGGCGTCGAGCCGGAGGTCGTCGCCCACGACACGCACCCCGCGTACCTGTCGACGACGTACGCGCTCGGCCTCGAGGGGGTCGAGTTCGTCGCGGTCCAGCACCACCACGCGCACATCGCCTCCTGCCTGGCCGACAACGGCGAGGCGGGGCCGGTCATCGGCGTCGCGTTCGACGGCACGGGGTACGGCGCCGACGGCACGATCTGGGGTGGCGAGCTGCTGGTCGCCTCCCTCACCGGTTTCCGCCGGGCCGGCCACCTGGAGCCGGTGCCGATGCCCGGCGGCGTCACGGCGATCCGCCAGCCGTGGCGGATGGCCGCGTCCTTCCTGCACGCGGCGTCGGAGCCGGCGGCCGGTCTCGGCGTGGCCCGCCGCAACGCGGCCCGCTGGCCGGCGGTCTCCGCGCTCGCCGCCCGCGGCGGTCGCGACGTGCCCGTCACCTCGAGCGCCGGCCGCCTGTTCGACGCGGTGTCGGCGCTGCTCGGGCTCCACGACACGGTGACGTACGAGGGACAGGCCGCCGCGGCGTTGGAACACCGCGTGGACCCTGCCGTCCGGGACGGTTATCCGGTGACCGTGACCCCTTCGGCGGATGATGGTCACCCGGCGGCCGTTGCCTCGCCCGTGGACGTCGAGGACGGTCGTCCGGCCGTGGTGATCAGGAGCACCGACCTGGTCCGGGCGGTCGCCGGAGACCTGCGCCGGGGCACGCCGTCCGGGGTGATCGCGGCGAGGTTCCACCACGGGCTCGCCGCGGCGGTGGTGAAGGCGGTCCTGCTGGTCGCCGAGTCCACCGGACTCGGCACCGTGGCCCTGTCGGGAGGCGTGTTCGCCAACCTGGTCCTGCTCGGCGGCGTGAGCGACGGGCTGCGCGGCCACGGCCTCCGCGTGCTGACCCACCGCGCGGTGCCCTGCAACGACGGCGGCATCAGCCTCGGCCAGGCGGCGGTGGCCGCCGCCCGCGGCTGACATCGGTCGACGACCCGCGTCTCCTGAAAGGCGGGAACCGGCGGCGCGCGCCGGGCGTCTCGGACGGCGGGTGGTGGTCAGCAGATGCGCGGGAGCGGGTCGCCGACGAGGAGGTCGACGATGCGGGTGCCGCCGAAGGCGGTGCGGAGCAGGACGAGTCCGGGCGGATCGTCCTTCACGGCGCCGATGACGGCGGCGCCCGCGCCGAGCGGATGCCGGCGCAGCGCCTCGACCGCGCGGCCGGCGTACGCGCCGTCGACGACCGCGACGAAGCGGCCCTCGCAGGCGACGTAGAGCGGGTCGATGCCGAGCAGCTCGCACACGCCCGTCACCTCGGGCCGCACGGGCAGCGTCTCCTCGTCGACGACCACGGCCACGTCGGAGGCGGTGGCCACCTCGTTGAGGATGGTGGCGACCCCGCCCCGGGTGGCGTCGCGCAGGGTCCGGACCTGCCCGGGCAGGCTGTCCAGCAGGCCGGACACGAGCTCGTGCAGGGGCGCGGTGTCGGAG
This sequence comes from Nonomuraea sp. NPDC048916, assembly GCF_040649575.1. Taxonomy (NCBI): domain Bacteria; kingdom Bacillati; phylum Actinomycetota; class Actinomycetes; order Streptosporangiales; family Streptosporangiaceae; genus Nonomuraea; species Nonomuraea sp. NPDC048916. The sequence continues at coordinate 169,200 of NZ_JBEZFS010000008.1, read as the reverse complement.
TGGAGCGTGGCCTCGATGCCGTAGTCGCCGCGGGCCAGCATGATCGCGGCGCCGTGCTCGCCGATGGGCCCGGAGACGATGACCGCGTCGCCGGGCCGCGCGCCGGAGGCCGACAGGCTGACGGGCCGCTCGATCAGGCCGACGCCGGTGGTGGTGACGTAGCAGCCGTCGGCCTTGCCGCGCTCGACGACCTTGGTGTCGCCGGTGACGATCGACACGCCCGCGGCGCGGGCCGCGGCGGCCATCGAGGCGGCGATCCGGCGCAGGTCGGCGACGGGGAAGCCTTCCTCCAGGATGAATCCGGCGGCCAGGTACTCGGGGCGGGCCCCGCACATGGCGAGGTCGTTGACGGTGCCGTTGACGGCCAGGTCGCCGATGTCGCCGCCGGGGAAGAACAGCGGCGAGACCACGAAGGAGTCGGTGGTGAAGGCCGCCCGCGCGCCGTCGAGCCGCAGGGTCGCCCCGTCCTCCAGGGGCGCGAGCAGCGGGTTGCCGAACTCCTCCAGGAAGACCGCCTCGATCAGCGTGTGGGTCGCCTTGCCGCCCGCGCCGTGGGCGAGCGTGATGCGCTCCTCCCTGACGACCGCCTTGCGCCGCCTGGCGCGGGCGATGCGGTCGAGGACCTGCTGCTCGCGGCTCTTGTGGGGCGCGCCGGGGACGGCGTGCCCGAGGTCCGGCGGCGTCTCGCGCACCGGCCGTTCGGTGGTCACGCGCGGGTCGCCTCTCTCACGCGGTCGCGGCTGAAGCGGCCGAAGTTGTAGTAGGCCGCGCAGGCGCCCTCGGAGGACACCATGCAGGTGCCGATCGGCGTCTCGGGGGTGCAGGCGGTGCCGAACACCTTGCACTCCCACGGCCTGAGCACGCCTTTGAGGACCTCGCCGCACTGGCACGCCTTGGGGTCGGCGACGCGTACGCCGGGCAGCTCGAAGATCCGTTCGGCGTCGAAGGCGGCGTACTCGTCGGCCAGCATGAGCGCGGACTGGGAGATGAAGCCGAGGCCGCGCCACTCGAAGTGCGGCCGGAGCCGCATCACCCTGGCGATGGCCTCCATCGCGGTGCGGTTGCCCTTCCACGGCACCACCCGGGCGTACTGGTTGGCCACCTCGGCCCGTCCTGAGGCGAGTTGGCCGAGGAGCATGTGGACCGACTGGAGAATGTCCAGCGGTTCGAACCCGGCGACCACGAGCGGCTTGCCGTAGTCGCGGGCGATGAACTCGTACGGCTCGCAGCCGATCACGGCCGACACGTGGCCGGGGCCGATGAAGCCGTCGAGCCGGAGGTCGGGCGAGTCAAGAATGGCCTTGATAGCCGGAATTATCATGACGTGGTTGCAGAAGACGGAGAAGTTGCAGACGCCTTCCGCGGCGGCCCGCAGCACGGTCATCGCGGTGGACGGCGCGGTGGTCTCGAACCCGATGGCCATGAAGACCACGCGCCGGTCGGGATTCGCCTGGGCGATCCTGAGCGCGTCGAGCGGTGAATAGACCATCCGGATGTCGGCCCCGGCCGCCTTGGCGTCGAGGAACGAGCCCCGGCCGCCCGGCACGCGCGTCATGTCGCCGAACGACGTCATGATCACATCCGGCTGGGCCGCGATGTGGATCGCGTCGTCCACCCTGCCCATCGGGATCACGCACACGGGGCAGCCGGGGCCGTGCACGAGCACCACGTTCTCCGGGAGGTGGTCCTCCAGGCCGTGCTTGTAGATCGTGTGGGTGTGCCCCCCGCACACCTCCATGAACGTGTAGCGCCGTCCCGGCTCGCACCGGGACGCGATCTCCGCCGCCAGCACCCGGGCCTTCCCGGCATCGCGGTATTCATCGACGAACCGCACGCGTCCCCCTCATCGTCCAGCCTGACCGCGGCCGCTCATCGTGACGCCCCTCATCGTGACGCCCCTCATCGTGACGCCCCTCATCGTGACGCCGCTCAAGTGACGTCCGACTGCCTGAGCGCGTCGAGCTCGTCGTCGTAGGCCTGGCCGAGCCCTTCCAGGTAGTCGAGCACGGCCCGCGCCTCCGACTCGGAGATCTTCGACAGCGCGAACCCCACGTGGACGAGCACCCAGTCGCCGACCTTCAGGTCCTCGTCGGCCAGCAGGCCCACGTTGATGCGGCGGCGCACTCCGCTGACGTCCACCATGGCGAGGTCGGCGTGCTCCTCGTCGGTCCCGACGAGCTCACCCGGGATGCCCAGGCACATGCGGCCCCTCCTCCCGGTAGCTGACGGACTCGAGGACCAGCTCATCGCCGCCCGAGAGCTCGACGTCGGCGCTGCCGCAGACCGGGCAGACGGCGAGCACGTCCAGTGACTCCGTCCGGCTGCCGCAGTCGCGGCAGGTGACGGTGAGAGGCGTGACGACCAGGTCGAGCACGGCGTCCTCGGCCGGGGTGCCCGCCGCGGCGAGCGCGAAGGCCTGGTCGAAGGCCTCCCCCACGACGGCGTGCCGGGTGCCGACGCGCACCCGCGCGCCGGTGACCCCCCGGTCACCCGCCTGCTGCCGGATCAGTTCGACCAGGCCCTCGCACATCCCGAGCTCGTGCATGCGGCGCTACATCCATTTCATCTTCAGATACCGCTCGACATCCGGCCATTGCAGGACGATGACCGCTGTCAGCCCACAGGCCACGATCAACGCCGCTACTCGCGTCTTCCTCATGTCATGTCACCTCATCTCGTGTTCCGGGGCCGGGAGCCAGGCCCGGCGCTTTCCGCAATCATGTCCATCACCAGGCGCACCGCTTGGCCGACGGCCGCCCGCACCGGCTCGCTCAGCTCGGCGAGCACGTCCTCGTCCGGCGAGCCCGTCAGCACGGTGGCGGGCTCGCAGCACACCACGAGCACGCGGTCCGGCACCCGGCCGAGCTCACGGGCCAGGCGCAGCACCTTCACCGGATCCAGGCCGTGGCCCTCCATGGCCACCGCGCCGCCGTCGGGCAGGTCGGCTTCGAGCACGGTGAGCGTGCCCGGCGGCTCGCCACGGGGCGCGGCGTCGACCAGGATCGCCGTGTCGTAGTCGCGTTGCAGCGCGTAGACCAGGTCCATGCCCCGGATGCCGAAGTCGACCACGTCCACCCCGGCCGCCCGCTCCTCCTGGGCGAGGCGGCGCACGACCTCGACGCCGAACCCGTCGTCGCCGAGGAAGATGTTGCCGATCCCGGCGACGAGCACCCGCGCGGGTCTCGCCACGTCCTCGTCCGGCGGCAGCGGCTCGACCTCCTCGGGCGCGTAGAAGAACCGGTGGCCCGGCATCCGTGCCTCGCCCAGGTCGCGGCCCGGGTCGTCGTCGAGGGTGACGGCGACGTGGAAGGCCCCCTCGTCGTCCTGCTCGATCGACTCGACCACGGCCTCGCGCCCGTCGAGGACGAGGTCGAAGATGTCGGCCCGCGCCGCCGACGGCCGCAGCCGCACCCGGCTGCCCGCGCGCACCGGCACTCCGGCCACGAGCACCTCGTCGGGGCCGCGCCGCTCCATCCGGGTCCAGAAGTCCATCTCGCTCATCCGGCCGGCTCCGCCCGCAAGATGCCGTGCAGCCGCATGAGCTCCTCCGGCGTGAGCGCGGCGCACCGGTCGAGGATCTCCCGCCCGCGCGGGTCCCCGTCGCGGATCTCCCGCTTCTCGTCCTCGCTCAGGGCCAGCACGCTCAGGGTGAGCAACTGGTCGATCTCCGTGGCGTCGAACAGGTCACCGGGGCTCTCCGGTGAGATCCGCGGGTGGTCGTACAGGATGATCGGCGCCGACAGCATCGTGTGCCGGTCGCCCTCCTCGCCGAGCAGCACCGGCCAGGCGCCGAGGTTGCGGCAGTCCGCCACGAGCGGGCGCAGCTCCCCGGGCGGGTCCATGAGCGAGACGAACCGCCCGGCCGCGGTGTGCAGCACGGTGTGGGCCGAGATCAGGGTGTGCCGCATCGCCTCGGCGCGGATGTCGCCCGTCCAGGGGGTGGTGTTGACGACGCGCACGGTGATCCGGAACAGCCCCGGCCGCGGGAGCTCGGCGCTCACCTCGACGTGGCCGCGCAGCGCCTGCCAGCTACGGAGCACGGCGCCCGCCCGCCCGCCGTCGCCGTCGGCCAGCCATTCGGCCTCCTGCCCGGCCGGGATGTCGATCTCGATCCGGCCCGGCCGCGCGAGCAGTCCTCCGAGGCCGAGCCCGGACTCCGCCACCTCCCGCTCGACCGCCTCCTCCCGGGGCAGGTGACGCCGGCCGCCGGCGGTCAGCTCGGACACCAGGTCGAGCTCCGTTCCGCGCGAGCGGGCCACCTCGCGGGTGACCGCGTGCAGGAAACGCACGTGCACGTCGAGCGTGTCCGCCGGGTCCGCCTCGACGAGGCACTGGGTCTGCGCCAGCCACGGGTTGCCGTCGTGAGCTCTGCCGTACGGCTCGGGGTGGATGCCGCCGATCGTCCAGCGCTGCCGGTTCTTCAGCGCGGACCCGCGGTACGGCCACAGCAGGTAGCCCTCGTACAGCACGGCTCGCGCGATCTGTCTCGCCTGGTCCATCGCTCAGCTCCCGCCCGTCTTCAACAGCGACTCGACCACGTCGTCCCAGCCGGTCAGCGTGTGGCGGCTCCGGTAGGCGTACAGGCGGTCGAAGGCGTCGCGGCCCAGCCGCAGCCAGGCGCTCGCCGGGAAGTAGTGGTCCATCAGGTCCTTCCACACCCGCACCGGCATGCGGAACTCCGCCTCGGTGTCCCAGGCGATGCGCGCGGCCTGCAGCCTGCCGTCCGCCAGGTAGAACGTGGTGCCGCTGAAGAGGAACTCCAGCGGGATCTCGCCGTCCCCGACGCCGTGGAAGTACTTGGCCACGGCGACCTCGAAGTCGTAGGTGCAGGTCACCGGGACGGCCGCGGTCGTGCTGCCGGTGAACGCGGGCAGCTGGGTGACGGTCTGCGTCCACAGCAGGCTCGACAGGTTCCTGCTCCACTGCTCGGGCGCGCCGAACAGCTCGGCGAGCCGGGCCTGGCTGGGCCCGTCATAGGTACGGCGGGTGGCCGCGATGCGGATCTGGGTGCTGAGCACGACCGAGCGCACCTCGACCCCGTCCGCGCCGTGGATCGTGAGGCCGAACTCCAGGGTCGGCAGGGCGGCGAACTCCGCCACCCGCACGTCGTCGACCGCTATCCGGAGCTCCGGCGGGCCCGAGGTCCCGGATGTTCCGGATGTCATCGCCTGTTTCCCCCGGCTCAGGCGGGCGAGAGGTTGGGCATGTCGGGGTCGATGGGTTCGCGGTCGCCGGGGTCGATGCCGGTGGAGCGCGCGGCGGTCGACCGGCCGTCCGGCAGATGGCCGGCCTGCTTCTCGTAGTTGCCGACCGCGTTGCCCTCGTGGACCCCCTTGGTGTGCGACGGAGTGTCCGGGCGTACGTGGGATCGCCCCGTCTTGATGGGCTGGTCCTTCTTCTTGCTGGCCATTTCCTGGATCCCCCTCTGGCTCAGTCGCTCGGCCGGTCGTCGGACGCTGCCACGGTCGTGGACCGCCGGCGTAGTTCGGTGAAGAAGTTCGTGATCTCGGCCCAGACCTCGGTTCCGCCGGCCAGGCCCTTCCAGTGGGTGCGGAGCAGCCCGACCAGCGTGTAGCAGTCGACGACGGGCACGATCCAGTGCTCTCTGGCCCCGCCGGTCCGGTTCACGAGGAGGGCTTCGACGTCGGGGAGCAGCCGGCCGAGCACGGGGTTGGCCTCGGCCAGCCCCTGCCAGGTGAGCTCGTCGAGCGGCGACTCGACGGCTCCGGCGGGGCTGGGATAGAAGAGCGCGACCCGGTGCGCCGCCGAGTCCTTGAGCATGAACGCCATCTGCACCGGGATGCGCAGGCCGGCCCAGGTCGGCTCGTCCAGCTCGAAGCCGTCCACCGACCATCGGCGCTCGGACACCAGGCGATAGCTCTGCCCGCCGGCGGCCGGGGTGTCGAAGAGCACGACGCAGGCCCGGCAGGCGCAGCGCAGCTCGCGGGCCGCCAGGTCGAGCAGGTGCCGGTGGGCCGGCGGGACGGGCTCGGCGCACAGCTCGCACCGTTCGCGGACCGGCTCCGGCGCCGCCGGCCGCTGGGTGATGAGCCTGTGCAGGGCGCCACCCGTGACCTGCCGCGTCACGGCGCCGGTGTCCCGGGACGATCGCGGTCGGTGATGCGGCGCACGGACTCGACGGGCACCACGACGGGCGGGGCCGGGGTCTCCTCGACCTCGATCTCGACCTGTTCGATCTCCGGCGCGGCGGCGCGCACGGCCTGCTCCAGCGCCGAGGTCAGTGTCGCCGCCGTCGAGTGGCAGCCGCCGCGCGCGGGCCGCAGGCGCAGGCGGACCACCTCCGGCTCGACGGCCACGATGTCGGCGCTGCCGCCGCCGAGCCGCTTGCGCGCCACCCGCAGCGCCTGCTCGATCCGGCTGCGCGCGTCCACCGGGTGCAGGCCGTGCAGCAGCAGCAGGTGCGAGACCAGCTGGTCGGCGGCCAGGCGCTCCGGCAGCCCGTCACCGGCCGCCGAGGCGGCCGTCATGACGCGCGACAGCGCCTCGCCGTACAGGTCGAGCAGGGCCTGGATCAGCTCGACGCCGCGCGGGTCGGTCACCTCGTCCAGCAGGGCCTCGACGCGGCCCACCCGGCCCGCCAGGTCGTGGTCGTCCACGGCGGCCTAACCGGAGATGCTCGTGCCGAGGGTCGGGGAGTGCACCTGCCGGAGCACCTTCCCGTCGCCGAGGTACATGTGGACACCGCAGGGCAGGCACGGGTCGAAGCTGCGGACGGTCCGCATGATGTCGATGCCCTTGAAGTTCTCCGGGCCGTTCTCCTCGAAGATGGGCAGCCCCTGCACCGCGTCCTCGTACGGCCCGGGCGTGCCGTAGATGTCTCTCGGGCTGGCGTTCCACGGCGTCGGCGGGTAGGGGTGGTAGTTGGCGATCTTCCCGTCGCGGATCACCATGTGGTGCGACAGGATGCCCCGCACCGCCTCGTGGAAGCCGCAGCCGATCGCCTCGTCGGGCACGTCGAAGTCGGTGAAGACCTTGGTGCGCCCGGCCCTGATCTCGCCCATCGCCTGGTCGATGAAGTGGAACGCCATCCCGGCCGCGTAGGCGATGAAGTAGATGCGGGCCCGGTTGCGCTCGATGGTGTTGGCCCACTTCGGGATGTTCCACTCGAGCCGCGTCTCGGGGAAGGCGCCGCTCTTGGGCAGGTTGATCTCCACGCTGTGCCCGGTGGCCCGGACGGTGCCCGTGTCGACCAGGCCGGCCAGCGCCGTGGCCCAGAGCCTGGCCAGCGCCCCGCCGCCGGTGTCGAGCGCGAGGTGGTCGCCGGAGTTGGGGTCGTACCAGCGGGGGCTCATGACCCAGCTGTAGTTGCCGCTCTCCAGGTCGCGTTTCTGCGGCTTGGGGAGCGTCGTCTGGTTCCACGGGTGGCGCTGGTCGATCGGGTTGCCGAGCGGGTCGTGGGTGACGAAGGTCTCCTCGTTCTGCCAGTCGTCGTAGTAGGAGCTGCCCAGCAGGATGCGGATGCCGACGTTGATGTCGACCAGGCTGGTGGTGCGCAGCTGCCCGTCCAGGACGATGCCGGGCGTCACGAACATCCGCCGGCCCCAGTCGGCCATGTGCCGGTAGTCGTAGTCGACCACCTCGGGGTCCTGGAACGAGCCCCAGCAGCCCAGCATGACCCGTCGCCGGCCGACCTCCTCGTAGCCGGGCAGCGCCTCGTAGAAGAAGTCGAAGAGGTCGTCGTTCATCGGGACGACCTTCTTGATGAAGTCGAGGACCTTGAGCAGGCGGGACAGGTAGTCGGTGAACAGCTGAGGGGTCGCCACGGTGCCGACGCCGCCGGGATAGAGCGTCGAGGGGTGCACGTGCCGCCCCTCCATCAGGCAGCACATCTCCCTGGTGACCCGGCTCACCTGCAGCGCCTCGCGGTACATCGCGCCGGTGAACGGGTTGAAGGCGCGCATGATGTCGGCGATCGTCCGGCATCCGTGGACGCTGCCGCGGGGCGCCTCGGTCGTCTCGGCCCTGCGCAGCAGGCTGGGATTGGTCTCCTTGACCATCTGCTCGCAGTAGTCGACGAAGACCAGGTTGTCCTGGAAGAGGGTGTGGTCGAACATGTACTCGGCGGCCTCGCCGAGGTTGAGGATCCATTCCGCGAGCGGCGGAGGCTTGACCCCGTACGCCATGTTCTGCGCGTAGACCGAGCAGGACGCGTGGTTGTCCCCGCAGATGCCGCAGATCCGGCTGGTGATGAAGTGCGCGTCACGCGGGTCCTTGCCCTTCATGAACACGCTGTAGCCGCGGAACAGCGAGGACGTGCTCTTGCACTCCACGACCTCGCTGTTCTTGAAGTCGATCTTGGTATAGATGCCCAGGTTTCCGATGATCCGGGTGATCGGGTCCCAGGACATCTCCACCAGTTGGCGGGCCTCCTGCGCCTGTTCCATACGCGCGGTCACGTCGGTGTTCCCCCTCTAGCCACGCCAGCGGGGGTCGTACCCGCTTGTCAGTTTCGGACCGTTGTGGCGCCACTTCGGCTCGCTGTTCGCCGTCTTGTTGGTGATGGCGCGGAGCCTGCGGATCAGGGCGCCGTAGGCCATGCTCATCGTCGAGGAGACGGCGCCCCCGGGTGGCTGGTCCATGAACGGCATGAACTTGTCCGGGAAGCCGGGCATCGTGCAGCCGATGCAGATGCCGCCGACGTTGGGGCAGCCGCCGACGCCGTCCATCCAGCCGCGCTTGGGCACGTTGCAGTTGACGACCGGCCCCCAGCAGCCGACCTTCACCAGGCACTTCGGCGAGCTGTAGTCATGGGCGAAGTCGCCCTGCTCGTAGTAGCCGGCCCGGTCGCAGCCCTCGTGCACGGTCTTGCCGAACAGCCAGGTCGGCCGGAGCTGCTTGTCGAGCGGGATCATCGGCGCGAGGCCCGCGGCCTGGTAGAGCAGCCAGGTCAGGGTCTCCATGAAGTTGTCGGGCTGCACCGGGCAGCCGGGCACGTTGACGATGGGCAGGCCGCCCGCCGAGCGGAAACCGGAGCCGAGATAGTCGCCGAGCCCCATGCATCCGGTGGGGTTGCCGGCCATGGCGTGGATGCCGCCGTAGGTCGCGCAGGTGCCGATCGCGACCACCGCCCACGCCTGGGGCGCCAGCCGGTCGATCCAGGTGTTGACCGTGATGGGATCGCCGGTGACCGGGTCGTTGCCCATCGACGTCCAGTAGCCGTCGCCGTTGATGTGCTCGTTCGGAATCGATCCCTCGACGACGAGGACGTACGGGCCGAGTTGCCCGTCGGCGGCCTGGTGAAAGGCGGTCATGAACTCCGCGCCCGTCTCCTTGGCCAGCACCTTGTTGTGCAGGTGGACCTTCGGCAGGCCCGGCACGAGACCGAGGAGCACGTCCTCGATGCTCGGCAGCGTGGCGGCCGTGACGGAGACCGTGTCCCCGTCGCAGCTCATGCCCTCGGAGGTCCACAGAATGTGGATCTCGTCCAGCGCGGTTTCCGTTGTGGCAGCGCTCATGGCCTGGAGCCCCCTTGTCGGCCTGGCATCGCCCTGACATGGTTCGCGAGGTTCGCACCCCGGTCACGGTTAGTATTCCCCTCTAACCCCATGTAGTTGCCTGCCGCGCTGACAAAGGTCGCAAACCCTCACCACACATGCCACGAGCCGGGCCCCCGTGCGGGAACCCGGCTCGTGACGCGCTGTGTCAGGCGGGAACGATGTTCTCGGCCTGCGGGCCCTTCTGTCCCTGCGTGATGTCGAAGGACACCTTCTGCCCCTCGTGGAGCTCACGGTAGCCCTGGGTCGCGATGTTCGAGTAGTGGGCGAAGACGTCGGCGCCCCCGCCGTCCTGCTCGATGAAGCCGAAACCCTTTTCAGCGTTGAACCACTTCACGGTTCCGGTGGCCATGCCGATCTCCTCTGGTTGAGCAGGAAGCCGCACCGTGCGACCTCCGCGCGGTCGTGATGAACCCATCCGGAGATGACCAGCAAAAACAAATGCACCTGAGGTCACGTCCCGTCAGGTGCACCGATGTTCATGGGTACCACAACTGCAACTAACTCCACGCTAACACGCGCGCCCGCCCCTCAGCACGCCCACCCGGCACCGTGACGTCCGGCGTGGAGAGCACCTTACGGAAGGGCTATTCCGCCTGGTCAAGGGCATGATCTCCAGGATTCGCGAGATGCCCGGGGACGCAGCCGGACGAGCCCGTCACGAGCCGTCACGCGGCCCGTGACGGGCCTCCCGGACCGGCTTCCGAACGGCCCCGGAACGACTCCGGAACGGCTGGGAAACGACCGCCCTGAGGACGCGACGCCTCAGGGTTGGCTCCGTACGGCGGTCAGCGCTTGCGGGCCACGCCGCACACGGCGCTCAGCGGGAGCGCCGGATTGACCACGCCGCCCTCGGGCCGCCAGTGCGGCGTCGGGACCACGCCGGGCTCCACCAGTTCGAGCCCCTCGAAGAAGGACGCGATCGCCTCCGGGCTGCGGAGGTTGTAGGGGAAGGCCGCGTTGGCGTTGTAGCTCGCCACGGCCGTGACGAGCGCCGGGTTGGTGTTGGTGCCGTCGCTGAGGGCCAGGTAGCTGCCCGAGGGGAGCCGGTCGACCAGGCGCTGGACGATGCCCTTGGGGTCGTCGGCGTCGGTGACCTGGCCGGCGATGCTCAGCATGGTCAGCGCGATCGGCTGGTCGAAGTCGAGCGTCCTGGCCGCGCCCTCCAGGATTCGCTCGGGGTCGCGCACGTCGGCGTCGAGGTAGTCGGTGGCGCCTTCGGGCGTGCTGGTCAGCAGGGCGCGGGCGTGCACGAGCACCAGTGGGTCGTTGTCGACGTAGACGATGCGCGACTCGGGCGCCACCGCCTGGGCGACCTCGTGGGTGTTGTTCGCGGTGGGCAGGCCGGTGCCGATGTCGAGGAACTGGCGGATGCCGGCCTCGCCCGCCAGGAAGCGGACCGAGCGGATGAGGAACTCCCGCTGGAGGCGGGCCACCTGGGCGAAGGCCGGGAACAACGCCAGGATGGTGTCGCCCGCCTCCTTGTCCGGCTGGTAGTTGTTCTTTCCGCCGAGCATGTAGTCCCACACACGGGCGGAGTGGGGCTTGGTCGTGTCGACGCGATCCCACGCGGACTGGGTGCTGTCGTCGTCCATGAGGGCTCCGTTCGGGAAGCGCGTTAGGCGTACGGCGATCACCCTAAAGCACGATCATCAATACCGGGGCGCACATCCGATATCACCGTCAATCCACTCAACCTCGACACCGTTCGAGCGGGCCTCAGGGCCCCCGGCCGGAAGAGGGGACAAGCTGGAGGGACGCGTGCGGAAACCGAACGGCCGGATACGGGACTGGTCGATCCACGGGTACGGCCATCACAATGAGGCGTGGACGAACCCGGGCAGGTGGGCCGATTCCAAGTCGTCGGACGGCTGGGGCAAGGCGGGATGGGCACGGTCTACCTGGGCGAGGACGAGTCCGGGCAGCGTGTGGCCATCAAGGTGATCAATCCGGCGATGGCGCACGACCAGGCCTTCCGCGAACGGTTCCGGCGGGAGGCCGAGGCCGCGACAAAAGTGCGCAGGTTCTGTACGGCGGGCGTCATCGAGACGGCGCTCGACGACGACCTGCTCTACATCGTCTCGGAGTACGTGCCGGGGCCGACGCTGGACCAGGTGGTGCGTTCCGAGGGGCCGCTACGGGGGTCGAGCCTGGAGGCGCTGGCCGTTGGGGTGGCCACCGCGCTCACCGCGATCCACGCCGCGGGCCTGGTGCACCGCGACCTGAAGCCGTCCAACGTGCTGCTCTCATCGATGGGGCCGCGCGTCATCGACTTCGGCATCGCCCGCGCGCTGGGCACGCACGGGCTCACCGGCACCGGGGAGCTCGTCGGCACCCCGCAGTACATGGCGCCGGAGGTCCTGCGCGGCGAGAGCGCGACGCCTGCCTGTGACGTGTTCTCGTGGGGGTGCCTGGTGACGTTCGCGGCGACGGGGCGGCCGCCCTTCTCCGGCAACACGTTGCCCGAGGTCGTGTACCAGGTGCTCAACGCCGACCCGAAGCTCGACGACCTGGACCCTGCCCTGCGCACGCTGGTGGCCACGGCTCTGGCGAAGGATCCGGCCGCGCGGCCTGCCGTGTCCGACCTCCTTCACGGACTCGTCGGCGGAGAGGCCGCCGATACGGGAAGGCCGACCGCGACGCCGCCCCATCCCCAGACCTCGCCGCGAAGGGTCAGGCCGCGCCTGCTGATCGCCGCGGGGGCGGCCTCCGTCGCGATCGCGGTCGTCGCCGCCGTTCTCGTCCCACGCCTGGGCTCGGGCGCGCCCGAAGGCAGGCCGGTGTTCGATGACGACTTCTCGATCAGGACCGGCTGGGACGGATACCAGTTCGACCCGGCGAACGGCGTGACGCGCGGGACCGAGATCGCCCGCGGCGTCTACACGATGCAGTCGACCGCCCAGTACCCGGAGAACGTCTCGCCCGCGCCGTTCCCGTCGCCACCCGACGATGTGGTCATCGCGGTGACGGCGACGGCCAAGCCGAACACCCGGGGGCAGGGCGAGCTGGGGCTGATCTGCCGGGATGACTCCAACGTCCCCCGCCGCTACCTGCTGCTGGTGAGTGTCGACGGCACGGCGTGGATCAGCAGGATCGACGGCGGGAGCGTCGTCCGTCTCGGCCGAGCCGAGCGGACCGCGACGATCACCCTGGGAACGCCCGCCCGGCTCGTGGCGGAATGCCGCAAGACCGGACAGGGCGTACGGCTCGCGCTGTGGGTCGACGGAGAAAGGCTCATCGAAACCGTGGACGCCCAGGGGTTGCCCAACGGAGCCGCAGGGCTGGCCACCCGGGTGTCGGAGAGCTCCGACTCGGTGATGGAGGTCGCCTTCGACGACTTCACCGTCGGAACCTGACCGGGCGCGGGCCAGGCGCGTGCTCCCCGGGTCGGAACGGTGCCGCTCGTGTGGGCCTTCGCGCTCTGCCGGCCGCGGCCGTCCTCGGGGTGCTCGAACCGGGTGCGATCCTTTGACGACGAGAGGGAGGCCACCATGCCGATACCGCGTTCCATCCTCACCAAGGCTGATCCGTCCGACCTGGAGCTGAGCGTCGTCCAGGGAGCCTGGCCGTCCGATGTGGCCGGGCACATGGTGATCAGCAGCTCCGACCAGCGCAGCCACCCCGTGCACGCCTTCTTCGGCGACGGGGTGCTGGTGCGGCTCTCGCTCACCCCCGGCCGCGACGGCCGGTTCGCCTGGCGGGCGAACGTGATCGACTCCCCGTCCGTACGGCTGCGCCGCAGGCGGCCCGACCTGTTCGCGGCCGGCCCGGTCGGCACCAACTCCCCCTTCGGCGGCGTCAACGCGGCCAACACCGCCCCGCTGCCGTGGGGCGACCGGCTGCTGGCCACCTGGGACGCCGGTCGCCCGATCGAGGTCGACCCGGTCACGCTGGGCTTCGTCGCCGAGGTCGGGCACCGCGACGACTGGGCGCCGGTGCTGGACGCCCCGGTGCTGCCGTCGATCCTGACCACGGCCCACCCCGTGATCGACCCCGAGCGGGGCTGCCTGTGGTCGGTCACCCGCGACCCGGTGACCGGCGTCCTGTCGGTGGTCCGCTACGACGGCGAGGGCGCTCACGTGCGCCGCTGGCCGGTGGAGGGCGCCCGCTTCCCGCAGGCGACCCACACCATCACGCAGACCCGTGACTGGCTGGTGCTGGCCGACACCGCGTACAAGGTGGACCTGGCCGAGGTGCTCGGCAACGGCGAGCGGACGGTCGCCAACAACCCCGGCGGGCCGCTGCTGATGGTCCGCAAGGACGCGCTGGACGCGGCGCCGCCCGGCACGGCCGTCCACGGCACGGTCTTCCGGATCGCGCCGGAGGTCAACCACTTCTACGCGACCTACGACGACTCGGCGGGCGTCCGCGTCGTCATGGAGCACACGCCCGGCGTGGACATCGGGCTCTACCTGCGCGAGGACGACGTGGACGTCTTCGGCAGGCCCGTGGACCCCGCCCTGCGCGGGATGTACTGCCATGGCGCGAGCCCGGCCGTGGTCACCGTGCTGGAGTTCGACCCCGAGGGCGGCACGGTCACCGACGTGGCCCGGCTGCGCGACCCGGGCCGCTACTGGCAGGCCGAGCTGTCGGCCCTCGACTGGTCCTTCGAGGGGCAGCTCCGCCCCACCCGCCACCACCTCGTCTTCCAGGGCTTCCATCCCGAGGCGATCAGCGCGCGGCTGCTGCGCAACTACGGCGACCGGATCGACAGGTCGCTGTTCCCCCGGGAGGAGACCCCGTCGGTGCTGGCCTCGCTGGAGCGCGACTCGCTCAAGCCGCTGGCGGAGTGGGCCTGGCCGCTGGACGACTACCCGACCTCGCCGATCTTCGTGCCCCGCGCGCCCGGCGGCCCGGGCAGGTCGAGGTACGCCGGGGCCGAGCCGGGCGGTCACGACGGCTACCTGGCCGTGGTGGTGCACAACGACGCGCGCTTCCGGGTGGAGTTGTTCGACGCGGCCGACGTGTCGCGCGGCCCCGTGGCGACGCTGGCCCCCTCCCCCGGCACGGTGATCCCGTTCATGATCCACGCGGCCTGGATGCCCGAGGCCCGGCCGCACGACCCGTCGATCGAGCGGCTGAGGTTCGCCGACGACCTGGACGAGCGGCTGGACCGGCTCGACCCCGAGTTGCGGACACTCGCCCGGGAGGTGGCCGCCGAGCTGTGAGACGCCGGGCCGGACGGCTCACCCGTGGTGGCCGAGCCGGGCGGCTCAGCCGTGGCGGCCGGGCCGGATGCCTCAGCCGTGGTGGCCGACTCCATCGGCCGGCTCGCCTATTCCGGCCCCGAGATCGACTGGATGGTCCGTTACGGGCAGGGGAGCCATGAGCGTGACCCGGTCACCCGCACGTTCGAGGAGGCCTTGTCCGACCGGGACGGCGAGCACCTGCTGGTCGTGCTGGAGGGCGCCAACCACTTCACGCTCGCCGACCCGGTGGACCGGACGGCCGCTCGCGCCTTCCTCGACCTGCCCGCCACTTCCGGACCACGCCCTGAACTGGCCGGTCTGATCACGGCCTTCCTGGGCACGCATCTGCACGAAGACGCGCGGGCGCGGACCGTGCTGGACGGTGTGCCGGGCGTCCGGCGCCGGTAGGAGGAAACATGCTCAAGAACTTCTGGTACGCGGTCGAGTTCAGCGAGGCCGTGCAACGGCGGCCGCGCAAGGTGACCTGCCTGGGGCAGGACTTCGTGCTCTGGCGCCGCCGCGACGGGCAGGTGGCGTGCCTGTCGGACCTGTGCGTGCACCGGGGCGGCGCGCTGTCGATGGGCACGGTGGTCGAGGACCGCGTCGTGTGCCCCTACCACGGCTGGGAGTACGAGCCGGACGGCGGCTGCGTCAAGATCCCGGCCAACCCGCCCGGCCGGGGCATTCCGAAGAAGGCCCGCATCGACTCCTATCCGGTCGTCGAGAAGTACGGAATGATCTGGGCGTTCCTCGGCGACCTGCCCGAGGAGGAGCGGCCGCCGATCCCGCACATCCCGCAGCACGACGACCCGGCCTTCCGCGTCGTCCACTGGGAGACCACGCTGGAGGCCAACTACGAGCGGGCGCTGGAGAACGTCGTGGACGCCGCGCACACGCCGTTCGTGCACGGCACCGCCTTCGGCAATCCCGACAAGCCCGAGATCCCCGACTACGAGATCACCCAGACCGACTGGTGCGCCGAGGCCGACATCCTGCTCAACCCGCCGCCGCCGAAGGGCCTGTGGGGGATGCTGGCCAAGGCACGGATCGGTCCGGTGGTCGTCACCAACGGCTGGTACCTGCCCAACATCGTCAAGCTGCACGTCCGGCTGCCGTTCGGCGACCTCGTCCTGTACGACTTCAACATCCCGGTCAGCCGGAACCAGACCCACGTGAAGATCCTCGCCTACCGCGACTTCTTCACCGGGAAGTGGGCCGACGCCAACCTGGCCAAGCGGATCACCCGGATCATCGAGCAGGACCGGCCGGTCGTGGAGTCGCAGCGGCCCGAGCTGCTGCCCTTCGACCTGTCCGCGGAGCTGCACCTGCGCAGCGACGCGCTGCAGGTGTCCTACCGGCGGCGCCGCCGGCAGCTCATCGACCGGGGCTGGTGGGTCGACGGCGACGACATCGTGACGGGCGACATGCCGCGCCGCGAGGCCACCGTCATCGCCTCCCCCGCCCGCCGCGACAACCCCGACCTCGCCCACGCCTGGGTGCACAAGACCCGAGGAGAGAGCATTCATGAGCCTGCCCGCAGCGCTGAGTGAGCGCACCCTGGACCGGCTGGTCACGGCCCTCGGCCTGACCGCCGCGCGCGGCACCGTACGGGTCACGATCGAGCCGGAGCCGCTCGAGTGCTCCCTTGACCGACGCACTCGGCTGGCGCCGCAAGTTCGGGGTGATCGCACCGTCCACGAACACGATCGTCGAGCCCGACTTCCACCGGATGACCGTGCCGGGGGTCACCTCGCACTTCAGCCGGATCCCCATCAGAGATCAGAACATGCCCCCGCGCGAGAAGACCCCGCGACGAGAAGATCGGTGCGGTAAGCGGGCCCCACCGGGGACCTTCGTCCCTTCCGAGCAGTGCGCGATCCGAGATACGGTCAAAGCATGATTCGTGTGTTCCTGCTCGACGATCACGAGGTGGTGCGTCGAGGCGTGGCCGCCCTGCTCGGTTCGGAGGACGACATCGAGGTGATCGGCGAGGCGGGGACGGCGGAGTCCGCGATCGCCCGCATCCCGGCGCTGAAGCCGGACGTGGCGGTGCTGGACGTCCGGTTGCCCGACGGCAACGGCGTCGACGTCTGCCGCGAGGCGCGCTCCCGGCTGCCCGGGCTGGCCTGCCTGATGCTGACCTCGTTCGCCGACGACGACGCGCTGTTCGACGCGGTGATGGCGGGGGCCTCGGGCTACGTGCTCAAGCAGATCCACGGCTCCGACCTGGTGGGCGCCGTGCGCACGGTGGCCTCGGGCCAGTCCCTGCTCGATCCGCAGACCACGGCCGCCATGTTGCAGCGGCTGCGCGACCAGGCTGCCCGGCAGGATCCGCTGGCGGCGCTGTCAGACCAGGAGCGGCACATCCTCGACCTGATCGGTGAGGGGATGACCAACCGGCAGATCGGCGAGCGGCTGTTCCTGGCGGAGAAGACGGTCAAGAACTACGTGTCCAACCTGCTGGCCAAGCTCAACATGCAGCGCAGGACCCAGGCGGCCGCCCTGTCGGCGCGGCTGAGGGCAGATCGGCGCGAATAATGGGACCTTCGGCCCTGGGACGGCCCAGGGCCGAGCCGCGATCCTTGAGCTATGCAACTGGATTCGTCTGGCCTACGGGTTCTCAATCGTGAGGAGTGCCTGCGCCTGCTGTCGGCCACGCCCATCGGGAGGATCGTCTTCACCGACCGGGCTCTGCCCGCGGTGCAGCCCGTCACCTTCGCCCTGGACGGCGAGAACATCGTGATCCGCACCGGCGTCGGTTCCAAGCTGGCGGCGGCCACCCGGCACGCGGTGGTGGCGTTCGAGGTGGACGAGTTCGACACCGTGCTGCGCACCGGCTGGTCGGTGACCGCGGTGGGCAAGGCACGGGCGGTGCAGGACCCGGTCGAGATGGCCCGGCTGGCCGAGTTGCCGCTGACCGCGTGGGCTCCCGGCAGCCGTGACCACTACATCGTGGTCGAGGCCGAGCAGCTGACCGGCCGCATGATCACACGGGAACCTGCCAACGGAGCGTCGTCCCGCCTGCGTCAGGAGTGGTGACCTCGAAGGTGCCACCGAGCCCGGTGGCGCGTTCGTCCAGGTTGCGCAGCCCGCTGCGGCGTCCGCCCGCGGGCAGTCCCACGCCGTCGTCCCGGACGGTGAGCGTGAGGACCTCACCCGCCACCTCGACCGACACGTCCGCCCTGGCCGCCCTGGCGTGACGCACCACGTTGGACAGGGCCTCGCGCAGCACCGCCAGCAGATGCTCGGCGATGGGCGCGGGGACCCGGTTGTCGAGCTGGCCCTCCATCCTCAGCCCGGGCATGAAGCCCAGGTGGCCGCGGGCCGCCTCGACCAGCTCGACGATCTGCGCGCGCAGGCTGGGACCTCTGGCCTGGTGGGCGCCCTGCAGGGCGAAGATGGTCGAGCGGATCTGCCGGATCGTCTCGTCGAGCTCGTCGATCGCGTGCTGCAGCCGCCCCGACGCCTCGGGATGCTCGACCATCCGGACCGTGCTCATCAGCGTCATCGCGATCGCGAACAACCGCTGGATGACCACGTCGTGCAGGTCCTTGGCGATCCGGTCGCGGTCTTCGAGCAGGCCCAGGCGCTCGGCGTCCTTGCGAGCCGCGGCCAGCTCCAGCGCGATCGCGGCCTGACCGGCGAACGACTCCAGCATCCGCAGGTCGGCCACGCTGAACGGGAGCCGGCCGGACCTCTTGGCCAGGGCCAGCACGCCGCGCACGGTATGCGCGCCGCCGAGCGGCAGCAGCAGCTCGGGGCCGAAGCCCAGCTCGCGCAGCGGGGAGTCGGCGTCCGGCAGGTCACGCTCGGACATCGCCTCGGCCCGGGTGAACACCTGCCCGACCGCGGTGTCGGCCACCCCGAAGACCAGGCCGCTCACCTCGTCGGCGTGGTCGCCCTCGGCGAACTCCACCGCCAGCCACTCCCCTTGCCGATCGGGCAGCAGAACCTTGACCAGGTCGGCGTCGCTCATCTGCCGGGCCCGCCGGGCCATCATGGTGAGCACCTCGCTCCGGTCGGCGCCGGACAGCAGGCTGGTGGTCACCTCGGAGGAGGCCTGCAGCCACGTCTCGCGCCGCCGCGACTCCTCGAACAGCCGGGCGTTCTCGATGGCCACGCCGGCGGCGGTGGCCAGCGCGATGACGATCGCCTCGTCCTCCTCGTCGAACTCGCCGCCGCCGCGCTTCTCGGTCAGGTAGAGGTTGCCGAACACCTCGTCGCGCACTCGGACCGGGACGCCGAGGAAGGTGCCCATCGGGGGGTGCCCCGGCGGGAAGCCGTAGGACTCGGGATGGTCGGAGATGAGGCCGAGGCGCAGCGGCCGGGCGTCCTTGATCAGCAGACCGAGCAGGCCGAGACCGTGGGGCCAGTGCTCGATCTTGGCGATCTCCTCCTCGCTCAGCCCGACGGGGATGAACTGGACAAGGGTGTGCTCCTGACCGACCACGCCCAGCGCGCCGTAGGTGGCGTCGACCAGCTTGGTGGCGGTCTCCACGATGCGGCCGAGCACGGTCTCCAGGTCGAGATCGCTGCCCACCGAGACCACGGCCTCGAGCAACGAGTGCACCCGGTCCCGGGTGGCAAGCACGGCGTTCAGCCGGACCTGCAGCTCCGCCAGCAACTCATCGAGCCGCATGTTGGGCATCAGCGGGCGACGCTCGCCTTCCGTCATACGAGCAGTTTCGCATCAGCGGGCGGCGCCCGCCTACCCAGGTTCGTCTCCGGATCGCGCGGGAGGACTTTCTCCCCGGCGGCTACTCGTCGGCGGCCCGGACGACGGCGACCGGGCAGCGAGCGTGGTGCAGCACGCCCCGGCTGACCGAGCCGAGCAGGACCGACCCCATGGCGCCGCGCCCGTGGGAGCCCACCACCAGCAGGTCGGCCTTCTCCGACGCCTGGGTGAGCGCGTTGACCGGGTGCGCGGACTGCACGTCCTCGACGACCGTCACCTGCGGGTACTTCTCCTTGAACGGCTCCAGCCGGGCCGTGACCAGCTGGTGCTGCTCCTTGCGGACCTCGTCCAGGTCGTAAGGGAGGTCCGGCGCGAAGGCGTGCACCGGCAGTTGCCAGGCGTGCACCGTCCGCAGCGTGCTGCCCCGCAGCCTCGCCTGCTCGAAGGCGTACGCCAGAGCCGGCTCGCACTCAGGAGAGTCGTCGACGCCCACGGCGACCTCGCCGACCGTCGCCCGGCGCTCGCCGCGCACGACCACGACGGGGCAGCGCGTCTGCCCGGCGACATGGACGCTGACCGAGCCCAGCAGCGCCCCGGCGAACCCGCCCAGCCCACGGCTGCCGACCACGACCTCGGTGGCTTCCTTGGACTGTTCGCGCAGCACCACGGCGGCGGGCCCCTCGACCACCTCGGTCGTCACCTCGACCTCGGGCTGGCGCTCGTGGGCCAGCGCGACCGCCTCGGCCAGGAACCGCTGCCCGGCGCGCACCAGCGCGTCCGGCCAGTCATCGTTGGGGAACCTGGCGATCTGGTAGGGCGAGTGGTCCACCGCGTGCACGATCCGCAACGGCAGGTGCATACGGCAGGCGTCGTTCGCCGCCCACTCCACCGCCGCTCGCGAGGCCACCGAGCCGTCAACACCCACGATGATCATGATGTCTCCTCCTTCGTCACCACCATCGGACCTCTCCGCCACCACTTCGCTACAGGGCCGTAGGTCACATCAAGGCAGGCCCAAGGGCCATGTCTGCCCTGGCCACCTGTGGGTAGCGTCGTCCACATGGCCGTCATCGACCTCGCGACAGTTCGTGCTGTGATCTTCGACACAGACGGTGTGGTCACCGACACGGCGCGCGTGCACGCCGCCGCGTGGAAGCACGTCTTCGACGTCTTCCTGCGCTGCCGCTCCGCGCCGTTCGACATCCGTGACGACTACCTCGCCTACGTCGACGGGCGGCCCCGCCTGGACGGGGTGCGCACCTTCCTGGCCTCGCGCGGCATCTCCCTGCCCGAGGGAGGGCCGGACGACCGGCCGGGAGAGCCCACGGTGCACGGCCTCGGCCTGGCCAAGGACGCGCTGTTCGTCGAGCAGATCGAGCGGCACGGCGTGGCCGCGTTCCCCTCGACCGTGGTCCTGCTGCACGAGCTGCGGCGGCGCGGCTGCCGCACGGCCGTGGTGTCGGCGAGCAGGCACTGCCGCGCGATCGTCTCCTCGGCGGGGGTGCTGTGGCTGTTCGACGAGCTGGTCGACGGCGACGACTCCGCCCGGCTGGGCCTGCCCGGCAAGCCGGATCCGGCGCTCTTCCTGGAGGCCGCGCGGCGCCTGGGGCTGCCCGCCGGGGAGATGGCGGTCGTCGAGGACGCGCTGCCGGGCATCGAGGCCGGGCAGAGGGGCGGTTTCGGGCTCGTCGTCGCGGTCGACCGTTCGGGAACCCAGGCGGCGGCGATGCTCCGCGCCGGCGCCCGGTTCGTCGTGACCGACCTGGCCGAGCTGTCCGTCAGCGGCCGCGTCCCCGTGAGCCGTCCGTGAACCCGTGGGCCCTGGTCTTCGAGGGCTTCGACCCGGCCGCCGAAGGGCTCCGAGAGGCGCTGTGCACGCTGGGCAACGGCCGGTTCGCCACGCGGGGGGCGACGCCCGACAGCGGCGTGCGGACCCCCGGCACCTACGCCGCGGGCTGCTACGACCGCCTCGACTCCACGGTCGCCGGGCGGGTGCTGTCCAACGAGGACATGGTCAACCTGCCCGACTGGCTGCCGCTGACCTTCGCCACGCCCGATTCGGAGTGGTTCCGCCCGGAGACGGCCGACCTGCTCGACTACCGGCACGAGCTCGACCTGCGCCACGGGGTGCTGCTGCGCTCGCTGCGCTGGCGTGACGGGTCGGGCCGGATCAGCCGGGTACGGCAGCGGCGCCTGGTGTCCATGTCCGACCCCCGCCTGGCCGCGCTCGAGACCGAGTTCACCCCGGAGAACTGGTCGGGCCCGATGCGGGTGCGGACCGTGCTGAACGGCCGGGTGCGCAACCAGGGCGTCGCCCGCTACCACGACCTGCGCGGCGACCACCTGACCAAGCACGTCACCGGCATCGAGGACGACCTGGCCTGGCTGACCGCCACCACCCGCTCCTCCGGCATCACGGTCGCCCTGGCGGCCCGCACCGACACCGTCTTCCCCGCCCGCGAGGCGACCCGCGAGCCCGACCGGATCACCGCGGAGCACCGGCTCGACCTCCTCGAGGGCGAGCCGGTGACGCTGTCCAAGGTCGTCGCCCTGGTGACCTCGCGCGACGCCGCGATCAGCGACGCCCGCTCCGCCGCGGTGCGGGCCGTACGGCTGGCGCCGGGCTTCGACACGCTGCTGGCCCGGCACAGGATCGCCTGGGACCACCTGTGGGAGCGCGCCAGGCTCGACGTCGACGGGCCGGAGACCTCGCAGATCGTCCACCTGCACGTCTTCCACCTGCTGCAGACGCTCTCCCCGCACACGGCCGACCTCGACGTGGGCGTGCCCGCGCGTGGCCTGCACGGCGAGGCCTACCGCGGGCACGTGTTCTGGGACGAGCTGTTCGTGATGCCCTGGCTGAACCTCCGCTTTCCTGACATCTCCCTCGGCCTGCTGCGCTACCGGTGGCGGCGGCTGCCCGAGGCCAGGGCCGCGGCCCGCGCCGCCGGGTTCGCCGGCGCGATGTTCCCCTGGCAGAGCGCGAGCGACGGCACCGAGCAGACCCAGACCCTGCACCTCAACCCCGAATCCGGGCGCTGGCTGCCCGACCACTCCCACCTGCAGCGGCACGTCGGCCTGGCCGTCGCCTACAACGTCTGGCAGCACTACCTGGCGACCGGCACGATGCGGCCGTGGTGCGCGGAGCTGCTGATCGACATCGCCAGGTTCTTCGCCTCGCTGGCCGAGCCGGACCCCGAGTCGGGCCGGTACGAGATCCGCGGCGTCATGGGCCCCGACGAATATCACGACGCCTATCCGGGAACCGGCTCCCCCGGCCTCGACAACAACGCCTACACCAACGTGATGACCGTGTGGCTGCTGCTGCGCGCCGCCGAGACCCTGGAGCTGTTCCCCGAGTTCCGGGGCACCGCCGAGGAGGCGGCCCGCTGGCACGACATCACCCGCCGGATGCGGGTCGACTTCCACGACGGCGTGATCAGCCAGTTCTCCGGCTACGACGACCTGAAGGAGCTCGACTGGGAGCGCTACGGCGGCGTGCGGCGCCTCGACCGGGCGCTGGAGGCCGACGGCGACGACGTCAACCGCTACAAGGCGTCCAAGCAGGCCGACACGCTGATGTTGTTCTACCTGCTGACCACCGACGAGCTGCTGGCGCTGCTCCTGCGGCTGGGCTATCCGAGCAGGCCCGGCCTGATCACCCGGACGATCCACTACTACCTCGACCGCACCAGCCACGGCTCCACCCTGAGCGCCCTGGTGCACGCCTGGGTGCTCGCCCGATCGGACCGCGCCGGATCCTGGCAGTTCTTCCACGAGGCCCTCATCAGCGACATCCAGGACGTCCAGCACGGCACCACCGCCGAAGGCGTCCACCTCGGCGCCATGGCGGGCACGCTCGACCTGCTGCAGCGCTGCTACCTGGGCATGGAGCTGCGCCGCGACGGGCTGCACCTCAACCCGGTGCTGCCCGACCGGCTGGGCACGATGTCGCTGGCCATCCGCTATCACGGCGCCCAGTTCTTCGTCGACGCCGACCACGAGAGCGCGTGGATCAACGACAGCATGCTCAGGTGTGGAACGAGCCGCACCTTCACGAGCGCTCAAGGGGGCACCACCATGGCCGCGACAGGCGACCTCGGACGCCGCATCATCCACCATCGCGAACGCCTCGGCCTGACCCGTGAGCAACTGGCCGAGCGCACCGGCATGGCCGCCGGCTACGTCAAGTACCTGGAGGAGAATCCCGAGACACTCGGCACGGGCGCCCTGGGGCGGCTCGCGGCCGCCCTGGAGACGACCGTCGAGAACCTGCTCGGCGGCGGTCTCGACCGGCCACCGGGACGCGGCCCGGCGACGGCCCATCCCACGCTGGAGGCCCTCGACCGTGACGAGTGCCTGCGCCTGGTCGCGCCCGGCGGCGTCGGCCGGGTGGCCTTCAGCGGCCTGCACGGGCCCACCGTGCTGCCGGTCAACTACCGGCTGCACGAGGGCGCGATCGTCTTCCGCACGGCCCACGGCGGCCCGATGGACCGCGACCTGCGCACCGGCGTGGAAGGCATGGACATCAAGATCGGCTTCGAGGTCGACCGGATCGACGAGGCCAAGCGCGAAGGCTGGAGCGTCCTCATCCAGGGCCCGGCCCACCATGTGCCGCCCGACGAGGTCGACCAGGTGGCCGGCTCCGACGTCACCCCGTGGGCGGGCGGCGAACGCGAGCTGTACATCCGTATCGTCCCGCACCGGATCACCGGCCGCCGCATCCACGGGCTCTGACGGCTGTGCTGAATCATGTGCGCGAGTTGCGGATGGTCAGGCGGCCGTAGGCGAGCTCTCCGGTGATGTGAACGTGCAGCTTGCCGGGACGTCGATGGTCCGCTGCCTTGCAGGTCACGCTGCCCCATTCGGTTCGCGCCCCGTCGGCGTTCGCGCTGGCGCCGGCGGGCAGGATGATCGCCGCGGAGCCGTACGTGAGCCAAAGCTCGATGTCGACCTCGGGATGTCGGATGAGAGCTTGGGACAGGTCGAGCCGCACTTTGCCGTATTCGGAGTCGATCCGTAGCAGGCGCGGGACCCGCCAGTCGCCGTCTCTCCTGATGCGTCCGCTTCTGGGCGTCAGGTGGACCATGTCGATCGTCAAGTCGGAGATCACCGCGAGCAGGTTGTCGTGAGAGTGCGCGGTGAGCGCCAGTTCGAGTCGCCGTTCCAGCTCACTGGCGCTGAGGCGTCCGTCGGCGAAGCCGTCCTGCAGCAGGTGGACGGCCTTGTCGCGATCGTCGTCGGAGACTCGCGCCTGTGGTGCCACGCCCACCGCCGCTTCGCGCGAGATCATTGGCTGACGGCTCTCTTGTACAGCCGCGTGGCCAGCGGCACGAACACGACCAGGAGCACGAGCGACCACAGTATCGACGCCGGCACCGCGTGCTGCAGCGGCCAGGCGCTGGGCACGGGCATGGCCGGGCTGGTGTTGCCGAACAGCTCGCGCGTGCCCTGGATGAGCGTGGAGATCGGGCTCCATTCGGCGATCACCTTCAGTGGCCCGGGCAAGCGCGCACTGTCGACGAAGGCGTTGGACAGGAAGACCAGCGGAAGCGACACGAGGGTGGCCACGTTGTTGAACACCTCGGGCGTGCGCAGGGCCAGCGCGACCGTCGCCGTCACCCAGGAGAAGGCGTACGCGAACAGCAGCAGCACCAGGAATCCCAGGGCCGCTTCGAGCGGCGAGGTGTGGATGCGCCATCCGACGAGCAGCCCGACGAGCGCCATGGTCACGATGCTGGTCACATTCGTGATCAGGTCGCTGAAGGTCTGGCCGGTCAGCACCGCCGAGGGTGACATCGGCAGGGTGCGGAACCGGTCGAAGATGCCCTTCTGCAGGTCCTGTGTGAGGGTGTATCCGGTGATTTGCGCGCTGGTGGTGATCGTCATGACGAAGATGCCGGGGAGCAGGTATTCCGTGTATGACATGCCGGGCAGTTCGATCATGCTGCCGAAGACGTAGGCGAACAGCAGCACGAACACGATCGGCAGCAGGACCACGCCGCCGAGCAGGTCGGGTGCTCGCTTGACCTTCAACGCGTTGCGCTTGGTGATCGTCATGCCGTCGGCGAGTGCCATCTGCAGGGTGTTCATCGCACGGTCTCCTTGATCTTCTCGTCGGCCTCGTGTCCCGTGAGGGTCAGGAACACGTCGTCCAGGGTCGGCCGGCGCAGTCCGGCATCGCGTACGGTGATCCGCTCGGCGGTCAGGTGGCCGAGGGCCGCGGTCAGCGCGGCTGCGCCGCCGGTGACCGGGATCGTCACCTGGAGGGCGGTGGCATCGGTCTGCATGTCCCCGACGGCCATCGGCGCCAGCGTCCGCCTGGCGGTCTCCAGGTCCGCCGCGCTCGTCACCGACAGCTCGATCCGGTCGCCGCCCACCTGGTCCTTGAGTTCGTCGACGGTGCCGAGCGCGATCACGTGGCCGTGGTCGACCACCGCGATGCGGTCGGCCAGCCGGTCGGCCTCCTCCATGTACTGGGTGGTGAGCAGCACCGTCGTGCCCGCCGTGACGAGCTCGGCGATGACGTCCCACAGGCCCGCGCGGGCCCGGGGGTCGAGGCCGGTCGTAGGCTCGTCGAGGAACAGCACCGGCGGGTTGGCGACCAGCGCGCCGGCCAGGTCGAGGCGGCGTCGCATGCCGCCGGAGTAGCCCTGCACCGGGCGGTCGCCGGCCTCCGCAAGGCTGAAGCGCTCCAGCAACTCGCGGGCACGCCGCTTGGCGCGCTTGACGCCCAGGTGGTAGAGGCGGCCGACCATTTCCAGGTTCTCGGCGCCGGTGAGGTGATCGTCGACGGCGGCGTACTGGCCGGAGGCGCCGATGTGCGCGCGCAGCCGGTGCGCTTCGCGTACGACGTCGAACCCGGCCACCCTGGCGTGCCCGGCGTCCGGCTTCAGTAATGTGGTCAAGATCCGCACGGTGGTCGTCTTGCCGGCTCCGTTCGGGCCGAGCAGCCCGAACACCGTCCCTTCGGGAACGGTCAGCTCCATCCCGTCGAGGGCCACCACGTCGCCGTACTTCTTGACCAAGCCCTCGGCCACGATCGCGTCTGGCATGGGAATCTCCTTGGTTGTCAGGAACGATG
Organism: Nonomuraea sp. NPDC048916; assembly: GCF_040649575.1. Classification (NCBI taxonomy): domain Bacteria; kingdom Bacillati; phylum Actinomycetota; class Actinomycetes; order Streptosporangiales; family Streptosporangiaceae; genus Nonomuraea; species Nonomuraea sp. NPDC048916. The sequence goes on along the minus strand of NZ_JBEZFS010000008.1, from coordinate 142,737 downwards.
AATGACGATGTCGCCGTAGACGGTGTGCGCCCGGACCTCGACGACCTGGTCGGACTGGCCGGGGTCGTCGCTGGGGTCCAGGGAGACGTCCACGGTGCCGTACTTCGAGCTCAGGTCCAGCCACGCGGCGCTGCCCTCCCGGATCCCGAGTTCCAGCCCGCCGCCGGTGGTCTCCATGACGACCGAGCCGGACACCACCTCGCCGATCCGGACGCTGCCGTAGGCGGTCTTGGCGGCGACGCCGGCCAGGGCGCGATCGACGGTGCTGTCGCCATGGGCGGAGTTCAGCCGCAGCTCACCGGTCACCTCGCGCAGGCGGACGTCGCCGTGTGAGGTCTTGACCACTGCCGTGCCGTCGATCAAGCCGATGCGGATGTTGCCGTTGGTCGTGGTCACCTCGGCGTGCCCGGCCGCGCGGGTGACCGAGATGTCGCCATGGGTGGAGCTCAGCCGCAGCCGGCCGGCCTGCTCGACCTGGATGTCGCCGTAGGAGGTGGTGGAGCTCACCTCGCCGAGCGCACCCCGGCAGCGGAGGCTCGCCGCCGTCTTGGCGTCGACGCGGGAGCCCGCCGGAAGCTCGACCATCACCTCGACCGAGCCGCCCCCGCCGAGCAGCAGCGAACGCGCCCAGTTCGCGGGCGACTCCACCAGCTTGTCGAACGAGAGACCCCAACCCGACGTCGAAGCGCCCCGGTCCTTGGCCGCCCGCACCAGGAGCCTGCCGTCGGCGTACTCGATCTGGGTGTGCTCGGCGGCGTGCACGTCGGCGTCGTCGAACTCGTCGCTCGGGCGGACCTCGATGACGGTGTCGGCGCGGCCACTCGCGTTGATCCGGACGTTGGCGGTCGCCAGGTCGATGACGGCGAGAATAGGTTCTGGGGTATCGAAAGTCGGCATCGCACTCCCCTCCTCATGTGTGGGCGTGGTCATCAGCGCACCCAGCCGCTGTAGCGATTGCCGGACTGCTGGGTCGCGCCCCGGCCGGCAGCGCCCGGGGCGAGTCCGGCGGCGACGGCGCGGACCAGCCAGGCGTTGACCGACAACCCGTCCCGGGCGGCTGCCTCCTCGATGCGCGGCTTGAGGTGCTCGGGAACCCGGAGCGAGATCCGGGACGTCCCGCCCTCGTCGGCATCCGGGGGTGGCGGCGGGGCGGGCGGCCTCTCGAACCGCTCGACCTCGCCCTCCCCCTCGAACGGCCGGCCGGTCGGTGGTGTCACGACGAAACCGGGGTCGCGTCCGCGCAGGCGCACCTCGACCGAGCCCGGCGCGAGGTCCCGGGTGATCTCGTCCGCGGCGGCGGACAGAGCTTCCAGCAGAACGAGCCGGGTGGCCGACCCGAGCGTCGCGGCGAGGCGCTCGGCCAGCGCGCGAGCTTCCTCGCCACTCGCCCCGGCGGCGATGGCGAGTTCGCGGCGGAGGTGATCGACATACGGCGCAAGGTCCATGACGTCACTATGACATCATCATGACGTCATCGCAATCCCGATGCGATGCCAAAGGTGATGTCACGCAGGCGTCACCAGAGCGGCGGCGTTTCCGGTTATCTGGCGCGGATCGCGGAGGGCAGCCGTCGGCGGCCTGGCCCCATCGTGACGTACATCGTGCATGGCGAGCCCGACGCGGCGGAGGCGCTGCGCGCCCGCATCCGCGGCGGGCTCGGCTGGCACGCGGTCACACCGGCTCCCGGCGGGCGCGTCCCGCTCCGAGCCGGTGCAGCGCTCGTACCGCGTCGCAGAGCAGCGGCGTGAGCAGCGCGGCGGCCCCGGCCATCGCCCAGCCCAGCGGCGGGACCGGCGCGAGCGCCAGGAACGCGCCGAGTGCCGGCACCAGCGTCACCAGCGCCTGCAGGGCGGCGGCGCCCGCGACGGCGAGCAGCACCGCCCGGCCATGCCACCAGCCGCGCTCGAAGGTCCACCGCCGGGCCCTGGCCACGTAGGCCAGGGTCAGCCGGGCGAAGACGAGGGCGAGCACGGCCTGGGTCCGGACCTGCGCCTCGTCCCAGCCAAGCCGCCGGGCGACCTCCACCGCGGCGAAGACCAGCAGCCCGACGATCAGCGAGCGGATCCCGATGCGGGCCAGCACGGCGCCGGACAGCAGCCCGTCGCGGCGCGGCCTGGCGGTCAGCGGGTCGCCGGCCGGCCGGTCGACGCCCAGGGCGATGGCCGGGATGCCGTCGAGCACCAGGTTGATCCAGAGCAGCTGCACCGGCAGCAACGGGATGACCAGGTCGGGCCAGGCGAACAGGCCCACGAGCACGAGGAAGATCTCGGCCAGGTTGCCGGCCAGCAGGTAGCCGATCATGGATTCGACGTTGTGGTGCAGCCGGCGGCCCTGCCGCACCCCGGTGACGATGGTGCCCAGCTCGCCGTTGGTGACCACCACGGCGGCGGCCTCCCTGGCCACGTCCGTGCCCTCGTCGCCGGCCATGGCGATGCCGACGTCGGCGTGGCGCAGCGCGGGCGCGTCGTTGACGCCGTCGCCGGTCATCGCGACGACCTCGCCGCCCGAGCGCAGCGACCGGACCAGGTCCAGCTTGGTCGCCGGGTCGACGCGGGCCAGCACGTTCGCCTCGCGCAGCCGTTGCTCGCGGTCCCGCCCGTCCAGCGCGTCCCCGGTCACCACCGGGTCGGGTTCGATGCCGACCTGCTCGGCCACGGCCCGGGCGGTGTCGGCGTGGTCGCCGGTCACCATGATCACCCGGATGCCGCCCCGCCGGCAGTCGGCGACGGCCTGCCGCGCCGACTCGCGGATCTCGTCGCTCAGCGCCAGCAGGGCGACCGGCCGCAGCCCGGTCGCGTCGAGGTCGCCGGTGTCCCCCTCGGCCAGCGCCAGCACGCGCAACCCTCTGCCGGCCAGCTCTGTCACGGCCCGCTGCAGCCGGTCGGCGTCCGGGCCGGGGGCGCACCGGGCCAGCACCACCTCGGGCGCGCCCTTCACGGTCAGCACCGGCCCGTCGGTGACGACCGCCATCGAGCGCACGTCGGCGTCGAAGGGCCTGGTCGCCAGCCTGGCCTCGCCCGGAACGGGCAGCGCCCCGTGGCGGGCGGCCGCGGCCAGCAGGGCCACGTCCACCGCGTCGCCGACGCCGTCGCGGGCGTCGTTGCAGCGTACGGCGGCCCGCCAGACGTCCGCGCCCGGCACCGTGACCTGGTCGGCGACGGCCAGCCGGCCGGTGGTCAGGGTGCCGGTCTTGTCCGAGGCGATCACGGTGGTGGCGCCGAGCGCCTGGATGGCCGACAGCCGCCGGACGATGACGCCGCGCCGGGCCATCCGCTGTGAGCCGAGCGCCAGGGCGGTGGTGACCGCGGCCGCCATGCTCTCCGGCACCGCCGCGATGGCCAGCGCCACCCCGGCCAGCGCCAGGTCGAGCGGCTCGATGCCGCCCCGGGCCAGCCCGAGCGCCACCATCACCACGCCCGCCGCGACGGCCAGCACGCCGATGCGCTTGGAGACGGCGGCCAGCTCCACCTCCAGCGGCCCCTTGACCTTGCCGTGCAGGGCGGAGGCGATGCGGCCCATCTCGGTGGCGGCGCCGGTGTGCTCCACCATCGCCACGCCCGAGCCGTGCACCACCATGCTCCCGGAGAACAGCTGCCCGTCGCGATCTCCCAGCGGCCCCCGCGTCGCGCCCTCCGCCCGTTTGCTCGCCGAGCTCGACTCTCCCGTCAGCATGGACTCGTTCACGGCCAGCGAGACCGCCTCCACCACCTGGGCGTCGGCGGGCACCCGGTCTCCGGCCGCCACCTCGATCACGTCGCCGGGCACCACCTCGGCGGCCGGGATCCGCCGCACGACGCCGCCGCGGCGGACCTTGGCCATCGGCGCCGACAGCGTCCGCAGGGCGCGTACGGCCTGCTCGGCCTTGACCTCCTGGCTGACGCCGATGACCACGTTCACCGCCAGGATGGCCATGATGGCCACGCCCTCGGGCACCTCGCCCAGCACCACCAACGTGACCAGGCCGGCGACCAGCAGCAGGATCGACAGCGGATCGGCGAGCTGACGGGCCGCCCTGAGCGGGATCGACGGCTGTTTCGGCTCGGGTAACCGGTTCGGCCCGTGCTCGGCCAGCAGACGGGCGGCCTCGTCGTCGCCGAGCCCCGGCCGGACATGCGTGATCGCGTCCATGCCTCCATCAGATCATCCGCGGCACCCGGGCCGCGGCGGCCGAAAGCCCGCTGTCCGGTGGGACCTTGGTCCCACCGTCAGGCCGCCGGCGAGAAAGCCCACGGCGGTGTCAGCTTGGGGGTCAGCTTGGGGGTCAGCTTGTGGGGACCGCGAATCGGCCGGCGAGGGTCTCGCCCCAGCGGCGGGCGCGGTCCAGTTCGCCCTCCACGAGCGGGCCCTGGGAGTCGGTGACGAAGAAGCTCTGGGCGGGGGCGATGAGCGGCAGGCCGAGGCGGCGCAGCCGTTTGGCGGCGGCGCGGGCGGCCGAGCCGGGCAGGTGCGGCTTGGCGACGCGGGTGTCGAAGGTGGCGGCGGGTGTGCCGCGCGCCACCCGCAGGGCGGCCAGCCATTCGCGGATGCCGCGGCCCCGCGACACCAGGGATCCCTGGGCCTGCTCGGCGGCGGACTTGCGGGTGGACTCCCGGCTCATGCTGAAGGCGTGCGTGGGGCCGCCGACCACCAGCAGCGCCACCTCCTCCGGCGGGGACGCGGGCGCGTCGGCGACTTCGACGATCTCGGCCCTCATCGCCGTGGCGACCCCTTTCGCCACGGCTTCCGCGACCTGCTTGGTGTTGCCGTACATGGACTCGTAGACGATCAGTGCGTACATGTCACACCTCTTCTGTCGTGTCAGCTCTTCGTCGGCAGGACGGGCTCCAGGTGGAACATTCCGGTGACCACCTCGCCCGGCTCCTCCTTGAGGTTGATCCGGCCGGCCACGGCGGCCAGCACGTCGCGGGCGGTGATCAGCCCGACCAGGCCGCCCCGGGTGACCACGGGCACCGCGTCGCAGCCGGAGTCGACCATGACGGCCGCGACCCGGGCCAGCGGGGTGTCCGGACCGACGCGCGGCCGGGGCTCGCGTCCCAGCAGGGAGCGGACCTGGCGGTCCGACTGCTGCTGCGGCCCGCCGGACCAGGTGGCGGCCACGTCCTCGCGGGTGAGGACGCCCACCACGCGGGTTCCCTCGATGACCGGCAGGTGGTGCACGTCGGCCCGGCGCATCAGCTCCCAGGCCATCAGCGGCGACTCCTCCGCTCTGATCGCCACCAGGACCCGGCTCATCACCTGCCGTGCGGTCAGGGTCTCGATGTTCATGACGCCTCCTCGCGCGGCCGGACCACTGCCACCGGGCAGCTCACGTGGTGCAGCACGCCGTGGCTGACCGAGCCGAGCACCGCCGAGGCGAACCCGCCCAGACCGCGCGAGCCGACCACGACGAGGTCGGCCGTGGTGGCGGCCTTGATGAGCGCGGACACGGGGTGCTCGCAGTCCTGTTCGTCGGTGATCAGGATGTCGGGGTTGTCCTCTCGCCAGGGGATCAGGCGTTCGCGGGCGGCCTGGGCCTGGTGCTGGAAGGCCTGCTGCAGCAGGTCGCCGTAGGCGGCGGCGTAGGGCGAGTAGATCGGCAGCTGCCAGGCGGAGACGACGTGCAGCTGCGCGTCGCGGCTGCGGGCCTGCTCGATGGCGTACGCCATGGCCGCCCGGGACGGCTCGGACCCGTCGTAGCCGACGACGATGCGGCCGTGCAGCACCACGGCGGGTCCGCGCACGATCACGACGGGTCCGGCGGCGTGCCCGGCGACGGTCATGCCGATCGAGCCGAGCACCATCCCGGCGAAGCCGCCGCGGCCTCTGCTGCCGAGCACCACGCTGTCGGCGGTCGCGGACTCGGCGACGAGCGCGCCGGCCACTCCCCCGTGCAGCAGTTCGGTGCTCTGCTCGACGCCGGGCGCCAGGTCGCGGGCGTGTCCGGCGGCCGTCTCCAGGGTCTGGGCGCAGTGCTCGGTCGCGCCGTCGCCGTGCCACGGTTCGCACACGTGCACGATGCGCAGGGGCAGCCCCCTGTGCCGCGCGTCGGCGGCGGCCCACTCCAGCGCCGCGGTCGCCGGCGCGGAGCCGTCGACGCCCACCACGATCGGTCCGGCCATCACGATCTCCTTCACTGGTCGGCCTCTCTACCCTTCACCTTTCCGGAATGGACGTCCGGAATCCGGAGGACGAAGTCCCCGGACCGGGTGCCCTTGGTCCCTATCGATTTGCGAACATTCGCAATTGACTACATAGTTGAGTTGTCATCTCGGTGGGAGGCGACGAATCCGCCCGGACGGGCCCGACCAGAAAGCGGAGGCCCGCGTGCCGGTTCCCCTGTACCAGGCGAAAGCCGAGTTCTTCCGGATGCTGGGGCACCCGGTCCGCATTCGGGTGCTGGAGCAGTTGCAGGACGGCCCGGTGCCGGTGCGCGACCTGCTGGCGGCGATCGACGTCGAGCCGCCCAACCTGTCGCAGCATCTGGCGGTGCTGCGGCGCTCGGGCATCGTCCTGTCGACCCGCGAGGGCTCCAGCGTCGTCTACCAGCTGGCCGGCGGCGACGTGGCCGACCTGATGCGCGCCGCCCGCCGGATCCTGACCGCCATGCTCACCGACCAGCACGACCTGCTCGAAGAGCTGCGCTCGTCGGAGGTCGGCGCTCCGTGAGCGGGTTGCTCCACCGGGTCCGCGACTCGGTCGGTTCGCTGCTGCCCGCCCGGAGCGACCTGGCCGCGATGCGCCGCCGCCCGCGCCGCGACCTGCTGGCCGGGCTGACGGTCGCGATCGTGGCGCTGCCGCTGGCGCTCGGCTTCGGCGTCTCCTCGGGGCTGGGCGCGGAGGCGGGGCTGGCCACCGCGATCGTCGCGGGCGCCGTCGCCGCCGTGTTCGGCGGCTCCAACCTGCAGGTGTCCGGTCCCACCGGGGCCATGACCGTGGTGCTGGTGCCGATCGTCGCCCAGTACGGCCCCGGGGGCGTGCTGACGGTCGGCCTGATGGCCGGCGTCATCCTGCTGGCCCTGGCCGTGGCCCGGGTTGGGCGTTACATGCGTTACGTCCCCGCGCCCGTGGTGGAGGGCTTCACCCTGGGCATCGCCTGCGTGATCGCCCTGCAGCAGGTCCCCTCCGCCCTGGGCGTGCCCAAGCCGGAGGGCGACAAGGCGGTGGCCGTGGCCTGGCAGGCGGTGCTGGACTTCGCCCGGACGCCCGACTGGACGGCGATCGCGCTGGCCGTGGCGGTGGCCGCGATCATGCTGGCCGGAGCCCGACTGCGGCCGACCGTGCCGTTCTCCATCCTCGCCGTGATCGCGGCGACCATCGCGGTACGGCTGCTCGACCTGGACGCGACCCCGATCGGCGCCCTGCCGCCGGGCCTGCCCGCCCCCTCGCTGGCCTTCCTCGACCCCGCCGCGATCGGCACACTGCTGACCCCCGCCATCGCGGTGGCGGCGCTGGCCGCGCTGGAGTCGCTGCTGTCGGCGTCCGTGGCCGACGGCATGACCGTGGGCGAGCGGCACGACCCCGACCGCGAGCTGTTCGGCCAGGGCCTGGCCAACATCGCCGCGCCGCTGTTCGGCGGCGTCCCGGCGACCGCCGCGATCGCCCGCACCGCGGTCAACGTCCGCAGCGGCGCCTCCTCCCGGCTGGCCTCGCTGACCCACGCCGCCGTGCTGGCCGCCATCGTCTACGCCGCCGCGCCGCTGGTGGCCCACATCCCGCTGGCCGCGCTGGCGGGTGTCCTGCTGGCCACCGCGATCCGGATGGTCGAGGTCGGCTCGCTGCGCGCGATCGCCCGCGCCACCCGCTCCGACGCCCTGGTGCTGGCCCTGACCGCGGTGGCCACGGTGGCCCTCGACCTGGTCTACGCGGTCATCATCGGCCTGGTCATCGCCGGCGCGCTGGCCCTGCGGGCCGTGGCCGGGCAGGCCCGGCTGGACCAGGTCGACTTCAAGCCCGATCTGCCCGGCGAGCACAGCGACGAGGAGCACGCGCTGCTCGCCGAGCACATCGTCGCCTACCGGATCGACGGCCCGCTGTTCTTCGCCGCCGCCCACCGCTTCCTGCTGGAGCTGTCGGAGGTCGCCGACGTGCGCGTGGTCATCCTGCGGATGTCCCGCGTGACCACCGTGGACGCCACCGGAGCGCTCGTGCTCAAGGACGCCGTCGACAGGCTGGACCGCCGCGGCATCCTCGTGCTCGTCTCCGGCCTGCGGCCCGGCCAGCGGCCGGTGTTCGACTCGGTCGGGGCCCTGGACCGGATCGGCGGCCGGCACTCCGGCACCCCCGAGGCCATCCAGCACGCCCGCGCGCACCTGCAGCGCGCCGGCGTGCTGCCCCACGCGCCCGCCCCGGCCTGACCCCGATCGATCAGAGCCCATCGAGCAGGGCCCATCGATCAGAGCCCATCGATCAGGGCCGGTCCTCCGGCGCCCAGCCGCGCCCCGGAGAGCGGCTTCCCACCCGGTCCTCCCGGCTGCGGTAGACGATGTAGGGGCGCGTGAGGTAGCCGAGCGGCGCGGTCAGCATGTGCACCAGCCGGGTGAAGGGCCAGATCGCGAAGAGGACGAGCGCGCTGAACGCGTGGGCCTGGAAGAGCGGCGGCGCTCCGGCCATGAGCTCGGCCTTCGGCTGGAAGGCGAAGACCGACCGGAACCAGGGCGAGATGGTGGAGCGGTAGTCGTAGCCGCCGCCGATGATGTTGGCGGCGACGGTCGCGGCCAGGCCCAGCACGATGACCAGCGCGAGGACCGCGTACATGAGCTTGTCGTTGCGGGTGGTGGCGGTGAAGACGGGGCCCACGGTGCGGCGGCGGTAGATCAGGATGACGAGCCCGGCCAGCGTGCACACGCCCGCGACGGTGCCGAGCACGACGGCCACCAGGTGGTATGCGTCCTCGGTGACGCCCACCGCCTCCGTCCAGGACTTCGGGATCACCAGGCCGCCGACGTGGCCGAGGATCACCACCAGGATGCCGAAGTGGAACAGCGGGCTGCCGACGCGCAGCAGTCGCGACTCGTACATCTGCGAGGAGCGCGTGGTCCAGCCGAACTTGTCGTAGCGGTAGCGCCACAGGTGGCCGAGCACGAACACCGTGAGGGCCACGTAGGGGGCCACCACCCATAGGAGCAGGTCCAGCGCGTTCATCGGGCGTCTCCGGGCATCGAGAAGGGTTCCAGGCCGACCTCTTCGGCGGGCGGCCCCTCGGCCGCCAGCCGGGCCGCGGCGGCGCGTTCGCGCGCGGTCGGCGGCGGCAGGGTGGCCAGGACGGCGGCGACGACGTCCTGGTAGGGCGAGCGCTCCTGCCGCAGCGCCTCCAGCAGCGTCTCCAGGCCCGGCCGGTGCTCGCGCAGCAGCCGCGTGGCCGGCTCGGTCGCGCCGCGGCCGGACAGCTCGCAGACGGCGGCCAGGTGGTCGGGCAGCTCGCCGTCGGCGAGCTCGAACCCGGCGGCGCGGAAGGCGTGCTTGAAGCGCAGCAGCGCCATCCCCCGCTTGCGGGTGTCGCCGTAGGCGTAGTAGCTGAGATACAGGCAGCAGCGGCGCTTGAGGTCGAAGGTCGCCACGTAGTGCTCGGCCAGGTCCGCGACCGGGGTGACCGCCAGGTGGTCGAGGAAGGCGGCCAGGCGCTCCGCGGGCTCGCCCGCGGGGAGGCCGGCCACGGTCTCGGCCAGCAGCGGCAGCGCCTCGACCAGCCGTTCGTCGGGATAGCCGAGCAGCACCGAGGCCGTGAGGTGCACGGCACGCTCGCTCATGAGTTCTCCTCGCGCTTGGGGAACAGGCCCTCGGGGATCCCCTTGCCGTCCCAGTTGAGCAGGTTGACGCGGCCGGAGCGGTCGGCGGGATCGATCAGGGCGCCGCTCCCCTGGCGGTCCTTGAGCGCGTGGAAGTTCTCCACCGCCACGGGCGCGGGCACGCCGCTGGCCTCGCCGAACGGGCCGCCCATGCCGGGGCCGCCCTCGTAGTCGAGGCTGCATCCGGTGAACGACTCCTCCAGCTCCCCGGCCTGCTCGGCGTGCGCCTTGGGGATCACGTAACGCTCGGCGTAGGGGGCCAGGGCCAGCAGCCGGTGCATGCCCTCGACCTGCTCGCCGGTCAGCCCGGCCGAGGCGGCGATGCTCTCGTCGGGGCTCTGGCCGAGGTTGAGGCGGCGCATGTAGGAGCGCATGGCGGCCAGGCGGCGCAGCGAGGCCCGCACCGGCTCGGGATCGCCGGCCGTGAACAGCTCGGCCAGGTACTCGACCGGGATGCGCAGGGCGTCGATCGCGCCGAACAGGTTGCCGGTGTCCTCGCCGTCGTGTCCGGTGCCGGTCAGGGCGTCGACCATGGGCGACAGCGGCGGGATGTACCAGACCATCGGCATCGTGCGGTATTCGGGATGCAGCGGGAGCGCGACGCCGTACTCGAAGATCAGCTTGTGGATGGGTGACCGGCGCGCCGCCTCCAGCCAGTCCTCGGGGATGCCCGAGGCGCGCGCGCCCGCGATCACCTCGGGATCGTGCGGGTCCAGCAGCACGCTCTTCTGCGCCTCGAACAGATCCTTCTCGTCGGGCACCGAGGCCGCCTCCATGACGCGGTCGGCGTCGTACAGGATCAGGCCGATGTAGCGCAGCCGGCCCACGCAGGTCTCCGAGCAGACGGTCGGGATGCCCACCTCGACCCGGGGATAGCAGAAGGTGCACTTCTCGGCCTTGCCGGTGCGGTGGTTGAAGTACACCTTCTTGTACGGGCAGCCGGTCACGCACATCCGCCAGCCGCGGCAGCGGTCCTGGTCGACCAGGACGATGCCGTCCTCGGAGCGCTTGTACATCGCGCCGGAGGGGCAGGAGGCCACGCACGACGGGTTGAGGCAGTGCTCGCAGATGCGCGGCAGGTAGAACATGAACGACTGCTCGAACTCCAGCTTCACCTGGTCCGACAGCTTGCGCAGCACCGGGTCGGCGGAGGCCAGTTGCGGGGCGCCGGCGAGGTTGTCATCCCAGTTGGCACTCCAGGTGATCTTCGTGGGCAGGCCGCTGATGAGCGACCTGGGCCGGGCGACCGGGGTGTCCTCGGTGGCGGGGGCCGAGAAGAGCCGGTCGTAGTCGTAGGTCCACGGCTCGTAGTAGTCGCCGATGGACGGCATGAGCGGGTTGGCGAAGATGGTGAGCAGCTTGCGCAGCCGCCCGCCGGCGCGCAGCCGCAGCCGGCCGCGGCTGTTCAGCTCCCAGCCGCCCTTCCATTTCTTCTGGTCCTGGTAGGTGCGGGGGTAGCCCTGCCCGGGACGGGTCTCGACGTTGTTGAACCAGACGTACTCGGTGCCGGACCGGTTGGTCCACGCCTGCTTGCAGGTGACCGAACAGGTGTGGCAGCCGATGCACTTGTCCAGGTTCATCACCATGGCGAGCTGGCCCATGACTCTCATCAGTAGTCGACCTCCTGGGAACGGCGCCGGATGACGGTGACCTCGTCGCGCTGGTTTCCCGTGGGTCCGAGGTAGTTGAAGGCGAACGACAGCTGGGCGTAGCCGCCGATCAGGTGGGTGGGCTTGACCAGCAGGCGGGTGAGCGAGTTGTGGATGCCGCCGCGCCGCCCGGACGCCTCGGTCTTGGGCACGTCCACGACGCGTTCCTGCGCGTGGTACATGTACACGGTGCCCTCGGGCATGCGGTGCGAGACGACCGCGCGGGCGACGACCACCCCGTTGCGGTTGACCGCCTCGATCCAGTCGTTGTCGGCGATGCCCGCCTTGCCGGCGTCGGCCGGGCTCATCCAGATGGTCGGGCCGCCGCGCGACAGGGTGAGCATGAGCAGGTTGTCCTGATATTCGGAGTGGATGGACCACTTGGAGTGCGGAGTGAGGTAGCGCACCGTGATCCCCTCCGCGCCCATCTCCCCGATGTTCGGCTCGCCGAACATCGCGGTCATGTTCAGCGGTGGCCGGTAGACCGGCAACGCCTCACCCGCCTCCTGCATCCAGTCGTGGTCGAGGTAGAAGTGCTGGCGGCCGGTGAGGGTGTGCCAGGGTTTGCGGTGCTCGACGTTGATGGTGAACGCCGAGTAGCGCCGCCCGTCCGTCTCGCTGCCCGACCACTCGGGCGAGGTGATCACCGGCACCGGCCGGGCCTGCGTGTCGGCGAACGTGATGCGCCGGTGCTCGTCGGCCAGCCCGTCGAAGGACGTCCCGGTACGGCGGGCCAGCGTGGCGAAGCCCTGGGCGGCCAGGTGGCCGTTGGTGGTGCCCGACAGGGCCAGGATGGCCTCGCACATGGCGATGTCGGTCGCCAGTGACGGCCGCCCGTCCGCCGTGGTGCCGTTGGTCCGGCGCAGTCGTTCGACCTCGGCGGCCACGTCGAAGGTGAGGCCCTTGGTGGTCGCGCCCAGCCGTTCGGCCAGCGGCCCGAGCGAGGCCATCTTGGCGGCGATGGCACCGTAGTCGCGTTCGACGGTGACGAGTTTCGGGAAGTCGATCCCTGGTGTCGGCGGCGTGCCCGTGCTGCGCCAGTCGTGCACCCGTCCGTGCGGGGTGGCGAGCTCGTCGGGCGTGTCGTGCAGCAGCGGCACGGCCACCACGTCCGTGCGGGTGCCGAGGTGGGTCTCGGCCAGCGCGCTGAAGGCCGCCGCGATGGCGTGGAAGGCCGCGAAGTCGGTACGGGTCTGCCAGGGCGGGTCGATCGCCGGGGAGAAGGCGTGCACGAACGGGTGCATGTCGGTGGAGGACAGGTCGTGCTTCTCGTACCAGGTGGCGGCCGGCAGCACGATGTCGGAGAACAGCGTGGTGGAGGTCATCCGGAAGTCCAGCGACAGCAGCAGGTCGAGCTTGCCCCTCGGCGCCTCCTCCGGCCAGGCGAGGCTCTCCGGCCGCCGCTCCGGCCCCGCCTCCTCGGCCCGCACCGAGGAGTCGGTGCCCAGCAGGTGGCGCAGGAAGTACTCGTTGCCCTTGGCCGACGAGCCGAGCAGGTTGGCCCGCCACACGGTCAGCACCCGGGGCCAGTTCCGCGGCGCGTCGGGGTCCTCGCAGGCCCAGCCGAGCTCGCCGGAGGAGACCCGCTCGGCGATGTACGGACCGATCTCGCGCCCGGCGGCGGTGGCCTCGTCGGCCAGGTCGAGCGGGTTGCGGTCGAACGTCGGGTAGGACGGCATCCAGCCCAGCCGCGCCGACTGCGACAGCAGGTCCGCGGTGGCCTTGCCGGCGAACGCGCCCCCGCCGAGCGGGGAGGAGACGACGTCGGCGGAGTAGGTGTCGTAGCGCCACTGGTCGGTGTGCAGGTACCAGTAGGCGGTGCCGATCATCTGCCGGGGCGGGCGCGACCAGTCCAGGCCGCCGGCCAGCTGTGCCCAGCCGGTGACCGGCCGGCACTTCTCCTGGCCGACGTAGTGCGCCCAGCCGCCGCCGTTGACGCCCTGGCAGCCGGTCAGCGCGGTCAGCGCCAGGAAGGAGCGGTAGATCGTGTCGGAGTGGAACCAGTGGTTGGTCCCCGCGCCCATGATGATCATGGAGCGGCCGCGGGACTCCTCGGCGTTGCGGGCCCACTCCCTGGCGATGCGGATCGCCTTGGCCGCCGGCACCGAGGTGACGCGCTCCTGCCAGGCCGGGGTGTACGGCTCGGTCTCGTCGTCGTAGCCGGACGGCCACCTGCCCGGCAGTCCCTCGCGGGCCACGCCGTACTGGGCGAGCATCAGGTCGTACACGGTGGTGACCAGGTGGCCGCCGATCCGCCGCACCGGGACCCCGCGCTCCAGCACGCCGCCGCCGTCCGCCCCGCCGCCCACCCCGCCGTCCGCCCCGTCGAAGCGGGGCAGCGCGACCGCCACCGCCTCGCCGCCGTAGACCGTCAGGGCCGGGTCGAGGTCGCCCAGGTCGAGGTTCCAGCGGCCCTGCCCCTGCTCGGCGAAGCGGAAGCCGAGCGAGCCGTTGGGCACCGCCGGCTCACCGGTCCGGGTGTCCAGCATGACCGTCTTGAACGCCTCCTCCTTGCCCTCCCGGCCGAGGTCGGCCGCGGTGAGGAACTTGTCCGGCACGTACGAGCCGCCCTCGTGCTCGCGCAGCCGCACCAGGAAGGGCAGGTCGGTGTACCGCTTGACGTAGTCGGTGAAGTAGGGGGTCTGGCGGTCGGCGAAGAACTCCTTGAGGATCACCTGGCCCATCGCCATGGCCAGCGCGCCGTCGGTGCCCGGATGCGGGGCCAGCCACTCGTCGGCGAACTTGGCGGCGTCGCTGTAGTCCGGCGAGAGCACCACGACCTTCTGGCCCCGGTAGCGGGCCTCGGCCATGTAGTGCGCGTCGGGGGTGCGGGTCACCGGCACGTTCGAGCCCCACAGCATGAGGTAGGCCGCGTCCCACCAGTCCGCCGACTCCGGGACGTCGGTCTGGTCGCCGAACACCTGCGGGGAGGCCACCGGCAGGTCGGCGTACCAGTCGTAGAACGACAGCATCGCCCCGCCGATCAGCGAGACGAAGCGGGAGCCGGCGGCGTGCGAGGCCATCGACATGGCCGGGATCGGCGAGAAGCCCGCCACCCGGTCGGGGCCGTACTCCTTGATGGTGTGCACGTGCGCCGCCGCGATGATCTCGGTCGCCTCGTCCCAGGTGATGCGGACCAGGCCGCCCTTGCCGCGGGCCGACTGGTAGCGGCGCCGCTTGACCGGGTCGGCGGTGATCTCGGCCCAGGCCGCGACCGGGTCGCCCAGCCTGGCCCTGGCCTCCCGGTACATCTCCACCAGCACGCCCCGGGCGTACGGGAAACGCACCCGGGTGGGCGAGTAGGTGTACCAGGAGAAGGCGGCTCCCCGCGGGCAGCCGCGCGGCTCGTACTCCGGCCGGTCACCGCCCACGCTGGGATAGTCGGTCTGCTGGGCCTCCCAGGTGATCACGCCGTCCTTGACGTACACCTTCCAGGAGCAGGAGCCGGTGCAGTTGACGCCGTGGGTGGAGCGCACCACCTTGTCGTGGCTCCACCGGTCCCGGTAGAAGGCGTCGCCCTGCCGGCCGCCGATCTGGTGCAGGGTGCGCAGGTCGGTGGAGACCTGGCCAGGGCGAAGGTGCCGGCCCAGTTGGAGCAAGGCGTCGCTGACCGGTCCATCCATGCCCGACATATGTGTTCCTCTTTCCCAAATCGGTGGTTCAGCCGCGCGCGCGCAGGATGAACCAGCAGTAAACGAAGGCACTGAGCGCCATGGCGGCCAGCAGCATGAGGCCGATGGCGTACGATCCCGTGGCCTCGAAGATGAGCCCCATCACGATGGGCGGCAGAAACCCGCCCAGGCCGCCGGCGGCTCCCACCACGCCGGTGGCGCTGCCCACCATCGTGCCGGGCACCGAACGGCCCAGGATGGCGAAGACCGCGCCGTTGCCGAGGCCCAGCGCGGCCGCCATGGTCAGGAAACCGACCGTGGCCAGGGGCATGCCCGGGGCGAACGAGACGACGATCGCGCAGGCGAACACCGCGGCCAGCACCCAGCTCAGCACCAGTGCCCCGCCGACCCGGTCGGCCAGCCAGCCGCCGACGGGACGGGCCAGAGTGGCCAGCACCACGAATCCGGCGGTGCGGGCCGCCGCGTCGGCGATGCTCAGCTCGTAGACGCCGCGCAGGTACAACGGCAGGTAGACGCCGAACGCGACGAAGCCGCCGAAGGTCAGCACGTACATCGCGGCCAGTTCGCGGGTGACGCGCAGCCGCGCGGCCGCGGCGAACCTGGTGAGGAACGGCTCGGTGGCCGCCTGCGTGCCGGGGGCGTTGCGGCCCATCGTGAGGAAGGCCAGCCCGACGGCGACCAGTGCCACGGCGACGGCGAAGAAGGGGGCGGGCCGGCCGAACTCGGTGGCCAGCCACGGGGTGGCGAATCCGGAGACGGCGGTGCCGATGTTGCCCATCCCGAAGATCCCCAGCGCCAGGCCGCGCCGCTCGGGCGGGAACCAGCCGTTGACGTACGGGACGCCGATGGCGAAGGTGGCGCCGGTGATGCCCAGCAGCAGCCCGCCGGCCAGCAGTGCCGGGTAACTCTCGGCGAAGGCCAGGAAGAGCACGGGCAGCACGCCGATCAGGCTGCAGACGCCGAACACCAGCCGTCCGCCGTACCTGTCGGTCAGCGCGCCGAGCACCATCCGGCCGAGCGAGCCGACGATCACGGGCACCGCCACCAGGAGGGAGACGGCGAACGCGCTCAGGCCGAGCAACTCCTTGTAGACCGGGCCCAGCGGGCTCAGCAGCGCCCAGGCCCAGAAGTTCACCGCGAATGCCGTGGTGGCAAGGACGAGTGCCGTGGTGCGGCCACGGGTTTCCTCGCGTGTCAGGGGAACGGCAACCATTGTCAGGTTCCTATCCGGTCGCGCCGTCGGTTGGGGGTCCTGCCAGCATCGTTGGGATCATGTTCCCCATTTAGGGTCTTTAGTCCCACATTTCTGCTCCAAAAGGCAGGCCGGAATCAGGAGCCGTGATCAGAGGGCGGGATCAGGTGGCGGGCAGGGCGGTCGCCAGCAGGATGATGCCGACGGAGCCCACCAGGGAGATCACGGCCAGCGCCCGCGCGACGGCAGGCCGCGCGGTGCCCGTGGCCCACCCGTGCAGCGCGGCCGCCACCATGACCACGCAGAACAACAGCAGCTTGGCGGCGAGCGTCCGGCCGTAGCCGGGCTCCGCCAGCGACGCCCAGGTGACCCCCTTGTGGATGGCGATGGCGACGCCCGTGGCGAGCTGGACCGGCAGGAACACCGCGCCGGTGAACATGCCGAACCGCCTGCCGACCGCCCGCAGCACCTGGGCGCGCCGCTCGGTGTCGAGCATCCGCCGGGCCAGCGGCAGCACCACGAGCGACACCGTGAGCTGCCCGCCGACCCACAGGGCCGCCGACAGCACGTGCAGGAACCTGACCACCGACCACCAGGTCATGGCGCGCCCACCTGGAAGATTCCGGAGGCGCCCGTCTCGGCTCTGCGCATGTGATGATCCACGAACGGGTAGTGCCCGGGCTCGGGGAACACGAACTCGGCGAAGCCGCCCTGCGCCGGTGCCAGATCCAGCACCTGGGCGCCGCCCTTGTCGCCGCCCTTGTCGCCGCCCTTGTCGCTCGCGCGCAGCAGGTAGGCGCCTTCCTTGTAGACGGTGTCGAACGGGACGCCCACCACGTGGAAGGCGGTGCCCGAGTCCGGCCCCGCGGCCACCACCCAGACCCGGGTCCGCTCGCCGGCCTTGGCGGTGAGCGGGGCGTGCGCGTAGCCGGCCACCATGCCGTTGAACATCCAGCCGTCCGGGCGCCCCTCCCGGATGGCGGCGCCCCGGGCGTCCGGCGAGCCCAGGTAGAGCTCTCCTTGGACGAGCACGTACTCCCGGTCGACGGGCGGCAGCCCCGGCGGGTCGATGATCACCGCGCCGTACATGCCGTTGGCGATGTGCTGGCTCATCGGCATCGTCGAGCAGTGGTAGAGCCACGCTCCGGCGTGGGCGGCGCGGAAGCGGTAGGTCAGCCGCTCTCCCGGGTCGATCGTGCGCATCGGCCCGTCGGGGGCGAGCGCGCCCGCGTGGAAGTCGATGCCGTGTCCCATCGTCCCGTCGTTGACGAACGTCACGACGAACACGTCGCCCACCTTCCCGCGGAGCACCGGGCCGGGGAGCGTGCCGTTGAACGTCCACATCCGCTGGCGGACGCCGGGGGCCACGTCCAGGTCGGTCTCCTTAACCCGGATCTCCACGCGGTGCTCGGCGCCCGAGGGCGCGGGTTCGAGGGCGGCCTCGAACGGCTTCCAGCCGGACGGCATCGGCGCGGCCGGATCGAGCGTCGCGCCCTGCGCGTGGGCGTGGTCGCCGCCGGCCGGCGAGGACTCCCCGGCCGCCGGCGAGGGCCCTCCGGCCGCCCCGGCTCCGGCGGGCACGATCCGCATGGTCATGCCGGCGGCCCGGTGCCCGGCGATCGTGCACCAGCCGTCCACGGTCTCCGCGAGCGGGGCGAGCTTCAGCACGGCGCTCTCACCGGGCGCCAGCTCCGGGGTGCGCTCTCCGGTGGACAGCCGCAGGTCGTGCCGCTGGGCGTCGGCGTTGACGACCTTCAGCGTCAGCACGGTGCCGGGCTCGGCCTCGATCAGCCCGGGCTGGACGCGCATGCCCCTGAGGGTCACCTCCACCGTCTGTTCGGCGCCGGCCGCGACCTGCATGCGGGCCGGCCCGCTCCCGCCGGACATCGCGACCACGACGGCCAGGGCGGTCAGCAGGCAGCCGATCGCCACACCGACGTGGGCGGGTGACACCTTCGGCCGGTGGGTGCCGGCCATCGCGGTCACGGCGAGCGCAACGAACGCCGCAGCCGAGCCGAGGACGAGCGCCCAGCCGAGCAGGCCGAGAGGTCCGGGCACCGGCAGCGCCAGCAGCGGCACCCCGAGATTGGCCGCCGCCAGCCGGTACACCCAGCCGCGCTCGACCAGCGCCGCGTTCCGCTTGAACCGGGGCGGCCCGCCGCCGAGCACCGCGGGCAGCAGGTGCGTGAGCGAGCCGATCAGCACCTGGCCGACGAACCCGACGAGGATCACCGGCAGCAGCGGCTCCAGTCTGGCCGCCACCTCCTCGGCGGGATGCGTGGCGACCACCACCAACTCGGCGACGAGCGCCACCTCGAACCAGACGACACCGGCCGCCAGCGTCCAGGACGCCGGCGTGTGCGGGAGGCGCCGCCGCAGGGTCTCGGCCGGCGGGGCCAGCGCCACGGCCACCGCGATCGCGTACGTCGCGAGCCCGGTCACCGCCACCCAGCGCAGGCCGGGCAGCAGTCCGGACACCGTCACCGTGAGACCCGCCACCGACAGCCACAGCGCGGCCCGGGAGCAGCGGCGGGTCAGCTCGGAGATCCGCGTGCGCAGCACCGTCGGCCACAGCGTGAACAGCGTGCCGAGCACGGCCAGGCCCACCCAGCCGAGCAGGTTCACCTGGGCGTGCGCGGCCTGCGCCCGCTCGTGCAGGGCGCCGCCCCCGGCCTGCGCGGCGAGCAGGCCGCCCAGCACTCCGCCCACCACCAGCGCGCCGGCGGCGGCGACGTACCACCCGATGACGTGGCCGAACCGGCCAGGCAGCGCCCGCCTGACCATTCCGGTCAGCACGGCCGCGTGCCAGCTCACGGCGGCCACGACCAGGGCGGCCCCGGCCGCCGCCACCGGCCACGGACCCACGGCCACCCCGTACAGCACGGCCACGGTCCCGGCGTTGAGGATGCCGATCCGGGTGGCGCTCCATCGCGCTTCAGGGGTCCGCGCGCGGAGCAGCACGCCGGCGAAGTGCTCGCTCCAGATGAGGATGGCGGTGCTGACCGCGCCGAGCAGGAAGACGTGGACCACCAGCCAGCGGGGCGCCGGCAGCTCGCCCTGCGCCAGCGCGGCCACGACGGTCAGGGCCAGCCAGCCGAGCACGATGGCGTTCGCCCGGACGTGCCACGAAGCGCGGGGGCGCGCGGGCGGGCCGGGCGGCCGGTTATCCGGTTTGGACCCGATCATCACCTCGACGGGCGGCATCCAGCGCCTCTCTTGTCCGGCCTGGCCATGTCTTGGTCCGGCCTTTGTGGAGCTTGTTCTGACTGCGAATCTTGTCCGGCCCGGGCGAACAGAGCGGGCATGGGACGGCCCGCTCTGGGACGCAACGGCCACGACAGGCTAGGCATTGCCGTCCGGCCTGCGGAGGGGCTCAAAGTCCACGATCAATGGGACCAAAGTCCTCATTCCCGTTAGCCCGGGGCGCGGGGGCGCCGTCCGGTCACCCCTCCGGCGCCCCGTACGGCGCCCAACCCGGCCAACCCGGCGCCTCCACGCGGAGGCGAAAGGCACCCGGGTGACGGGACCTTCGCCCCTACCCGTCCCATGCAGCCGTGGAAGCGTGAGGGGAAGAAGACCACGAGGAGGCCCCGATGAAGGCACTTATCTATCACGGACCCGGACAGCGCTCATGGGAGGACGCTCCCGAGCCGCGCCTCGTCGACCCGACGGACGTGATCGTACGCGTGGACGCGACCACGATCTGCGGCACCGACCTGCACATCCTCAAGGGCGACGTCCCTGCCGTGACCCCCGGCCGGATCCTCGGCCACGAGGCGGTCGGCACCGTGACGGCGACCGGCGAGTCCGTCACCACCGTCAAGGAGGGCGACCGGGTGCTAGTGTCGTGCGTCTCGGCGTGCGGCCGCTGCCGCTACTGCCGCGAAGGCATGTACGGGCAGTGCCTGGGCGGCGGCGGCTGGATCCTCGGGCACCTGATCGACGGCACGCAGGCCGAGTACGTTCGCGTGCCGTTCGCCGACACCTCGACCTACAAGCTGCCGGACGGCGTGGAGGACGAGGCGGCGCTGATGCTGTCCGACATCCTGCCGACCTCCTACGAGGTCGGTGTGCTCAACGGCCGGGTGCGCCCCGGCGACACGGTCGTGGTCGTGGGCGCCGGCCCCATCGGCCTGGCCGCGATCGTCACCGCGCAGCTGTTCACGCCCAGCCACATCGTCGCCGTCGACCTCGCGCCCTCCCGGCTGGAGGCCGCCAAGCAGTTCGGCGCGGACGTGGTCGTCGGCCCCGGTGACGACGCGGCCGCCGCGGTGGCCGAGCTGACCGGCGGGCTCGGCGCCGACGTCGCCATCGAGGCGGTCGGCGTGCCGGAGACCTTCGAGCAGTGCACCCGCCTGATCCGGGCCGGCGGCCACGTCGCCAACGTCGGCGTGCACGGCGAGTCCGTGCCCCTGCACCTTGAGAACCTGTGGATCCGCAACGTCACGATCACCACGGGCCTGGTCGACACCTACTCCACGCCCACGCTGCTGGACATGGTCGCCGCCAGGCGGCTGGACCCTGGCAGGTTCGTCACCCACCGCTTCCCGCTGGACGAGATGTCCGCCGCCTACGACACCTTCTCCGACCCGGCGGCGACCGGGGCGCTCAAGGTCGTCCTGGCGCGCTGACCCTCAGCGCAGCACCCTGCCGCCCAGCTCGGCGACCTCGCCGGGGGCCTTGAGGTGGGCGCCGTGACCCTGGCCGGGCAGCACCACGCGCTCGCCGCGTGGCAGCACCCGCGCCAGGGCGTCGACCGGGCACCCGAACAGGCCAAGGCCGGCGCCGCCCTCTGGTACGTCGACGTGACCACCAACAGCGTCGTCATCCAGGCCAGCGTCGGCTGATCCCCGACCGCCACAGCCACAGCGTGCCCGGCCACCGTCGGGCACGCTGTGCCGCTTTCCTCCCATCTCCACCCTGCTTGCACGGGTCCCCACCCTGGCTTGCGTGGGTGCCGCGGAGGCGGGTGGGCGTTCCGGCCGACCGCGATTGCCCAGGGTCTGGTGAATCTTGCCTTCGGCCTTGCGCCGGGCGCGGGGGTAACTGGCACGGTCTTAAGTCGGCCGGAACGCCCACCCGCCTCCGCTCAACTCTGTCCCGCCGTACGGGGTTGTTCTTCCTTAGGCTCCGGCCCGCATGAGGTGTTCCGCCCCCAGCGCAGGGCGGTGTACGTCCGGTCCCCGTCCTGTCTCGTACGAGGTACGCCGCCTTGGGACGTGTCTGTGTTGTACGAGTGTTTCGCCGGGCCTAGAGGGTGGTGGGGAGGGGTGGGCGGCCCGGGATGCCGGGGTCGGCGGCGAAGAGGGCGCCCGCGTCCGGTTGTCGGGAGCGGTCGACGTCGAGGCGTGAGGTGGTGATGAAGAGGCGGTCGAGGTTCTCGCCGCCGAACGTGACGGCGGTGACCTTGCGGACGGGCAACTGGATGACGGCGTCGAGCCTGCCTTCGGGGGTGTAGCGGTGCACGGCGCCCCCCTGCCAGAGGGCGACCCACACCCCGCCCTCGGCGTCGACGGTCAGGCCGTCGGGAGCGCCCTGATCGGGGTCCACGACGGCGAACGGCCGGCGTCCGGTGAGCCCGTGACCGGGGTCGTAGTCGAGGACGTCCACCCGCCCGGTGACGGTGTCGGCGTAGTAGGCGAGGGTGCCGTCCGGGCTGAAGTCGAACCCGTTGGAGATGGTCACCTCCGCCAGCACCACCCGCAGCGAGCCGTCGGGCTCGACCACGTGCAGGGCTCCGCGTCCCGGGCTCTGGTCGTAGGCCATGGTGCCGACGTATAAGCGGCCGTCGGGGTCGCAGCCGCCCTCGTTCATCCGGATCGACGGGTCGGCCCAGGCCTGGCCCAGCGAGCGCAGGGGCGCGTCGAAGGCGTCGTCGTCGGACAGCAGCAGCTCGCGCTCGGCGGCGACCACGAACCCGCCTCCGGCGCGCGGCCTGATGATCGCCGCGACGGCGCCCACGTGCCGGCGGCGGACCCCGCCGTCCGCGCCGAGCTCCAGCAGGTCGCCGGCCAGCATGTCGACCCACCGCAGGCCGCCCCAGCGGCCGGACCACACGGGCCCTTCGGCGTGCTCGGCGATGGGCCCGGTCACGGTGTAGGCGGCGATGGTCACGCCGGTCTCCTCTCCTCACGGCAACGGGTGGCAGTCGATTGTCACGTCCGGGCCGGGCCGCGCGCGAGCAGCGGATCGGAATCCGGGTGGGCTGTGTACGCGTTATCCCAGGTGAGACGCGTGAGGAGGGGCCATGAAAAGCAACTCGATCAAGATCGGAATGTTCCGCGTCAGCATGTCGCCGCACGGAGTCAGCCAAACCTTCGGCGGCCGGAGGTTCTACGTGACGACCACGCCCGACGGTCGCCGGCACGTGAAGGTGCGGCTGCCCGGCGGCCTGAGGGTCGGTAAGACTTTCGGCAAGAAACGGGCACGTCGTCATGACTGAATCCGATAGATCATCGCTTTTCCGGGTAGCTGGGGTCCTCTCGATCTCATGGAGGAAAGGCGATGGGCTGGAGCTACCGGAAGTCGATCAAGCTTGGGCCGTTCCGGCTGAACCTGTCCCGCGGCGGTGTCGGACATAGCTGGGGCAACCGCCTGTTCAGGGTCACCCGCACGGCCGACGGCCGGCGCACGCTGTCGGTCAACCTGCCGGGCGGTCTGCACTGGCGCAAGACCCTGAGCCGCCGTTCCCGGGACTGCCCCCCGGCGAGAAGGCCGGAGACGCGCCTCATGTCTCCGGCCTCTCCCATGTCAGAGCTCACATCTCCAGGCCGCCGTCGCGCAGCACCGGCCGCACCTCGACCACTCCGTACGGCGCCTCGGGCAGGCGGGAGCCGATCTCGACGGCCCGCTCGAAGCTGTCGCAGTCGACGAGGAGGATCCCGGCCAGCCGCTCGTCCGCCTCCACGGCGGTTCCCATGCCCTGGCCTCCGGGGACCCGCCTGGCCAGCGAGGGGTCGGACAGGGCCGCCGACACCACCAGCTCTCCGGACGCGACCAGGTCACCGGTGATCGCGGCATGGGCGCGCCAGCCCTCCGCCAGCCGCTCGTCGGGCATCTCCTGCCAGATCTCGCGGGTGGCCTGGTTGCCGTAGATCAGGATCATGTACTTCACCTGTGCCTCCACCAAGGTCGCGACGCGTGTCTCTCACCTTCAGGTCGGCGCCGGCTCCCGGATCTCGACAGCCGTGGGCCGGCGCGTGACTAGGGAGATCCCTAGGTGCCCTCCTGACGCGCCCCGGGCGGGACGTACCGAGCATTGAGGGCCGTACATCTCACGAGGTCTGGTGGTACGTCGTGGCGGGTCAGGGGCATCGGGGCGATCGGGAACTTCGGCGACGCCCGCGCGCGCAAGATCGGCACGGCCGCGTACCTCGATCGCGACCCCTCCTCGGCCGGTCACGCCAGGGTGTTCCGCCGGGCCGGCCAGGACTCCGGCGCAGGGCTGACCGGCGACCGAGAAGAGCCTAGGAGCGCCATGCCCGCTTTCTCTTACGCCACCGACCTCGCGGACGAGCTCGCCGCGATGGCCGGGGACGTCCCTGCCGCGATCGACGTGGTGCGGCTCGCCCCGCCCGACCCCGGCACGGTCCGGCGGCGCCTGCGGGCGCTCGTCGAGACCGTCGCCGCTCTGGGCGGGGACCCCGCGGAACGCCCGGAGGTGATCGACCACCCGGACCGGACCACGATGCGGCTGCCCGGCCGGCTGCGCGCCACCGGGTTCCACGCGTCGAGCGCGATGACCGTGCAGCTGGACGTGGCGCCGGGCGAGGACCCGTTCAGGGACGACCCGGGCGACGACGAGCTGACCGGCCTGCTGCGGCGGGCCGGTGAGCGGCTGGGGCTGGCCTCGCTCGTCCCGGCGGACGACCGGCTGGCGTTCGAGCGCCTCTGGCGGATCGGCGACCGGCCGGGCCGCACGTCCGAGCCGGTGCTGTGCCGCGCCGTCGGCGCGTTCCGCCACTTCGTCCGCGAGATCCCGGTGTACGGCAGGGCCTCGGCCACGGTCGAGCTGGCCGAAGGCGGCAGGCTGTCGTCGCTGAGCCTGTCCGCGCGCCGCTTCGCCGACGACGGCGGGGGCACGACGGTCGCCACCCCCGAGGTGCGCCGGCCGCGGGTGGCGGCCCGGGAGGTGGCCGCCCGCGTGGTGGAGTCGTTCGGCGGACCGGCGGAGCTGCCCGGGACGATCCTGGTGCCGCAGTGGTTCCGGTGGGGCTACCTGAGCCTGGGCCGGCGGCGGGCCCAGGCCCTGCTGGCTCCGTTCTACCTGGCCAGCCTCACCATCCGCCGCGAGCACGAGACGTCGGCCCACCTGGTCGCCGTCCCGGCCACCGACGAGCGGTTCGTACACCTGCCGTCCGGCCGGCGTCCGGCTCCCCGGTCACGTCAGCCGGCCTAGGTCTCGGGTCGCGGCGGTGATGGCCGCCTCGGCGTGTTCGGTGGCGGTGATCGCGCCGAACGCGACGAGCCGTACCAGGTCGGTGTCGGTGCCCGCCGCGGCGGCACGCCAGGCGGAGACGTCGGCGTCGGTGATGCGGTACGGCGCCAGCGCCGCGAGCAGGGCGAGCCCGGCGGCGGGGCGGGACGAGCCGGGCAGGGCCGCGAGGTCGGGCCGGCCGCCCAGCGGCGGGTTCGTGCCGTCCCAGGCGGCGACGGTGTCCCGGACGAACGCGCGGGCCGGCTCGTCGAGCAGTTCCCCGCCCGCGCCCGCGGTCTCCCGGAGCGCGGCCAGCGCCGGGCCGACCGGGTGCCCGGCCGCCCAGGCGGGGTGGGGCCCTGCGGCCAGGCCGTCCAGCAGCGGCAGCCCCGCTCCCTCGGGCAGCCGCCTGCGCACGGTGCGGGCCATCGCCCGGCCGCCGACGCTGCGCACCACGCGCGACTTCTGCAGGTTGCCCGGCAGCAGGTTGCCGGTGAGCAGCGCCGAGGCCGTCCGGTTGATGAAGTGGAAGACCAGGGCGGTGCCGATGTACTCGGGGGCCAGCTCGGCTGGGTACGGCGGGTCGGCCAGCTCCGCCGCGCCGGGCGTCCGGGTGGCTCGGCCCCAGGCCAGCAGGGCGGCGTGCTCCGGGTCCTCGGGCGTGCCACCGCTGGCGATGGTCTCGGCCAGCCGGTGGTCGCCGGTGGCGTGCAGGAGCACGGTGTGGGCGTCGACGCAGAAGGGGCAGCTGTTGGCCATCGACACGGCGAGCGCGACGACCTCCTTGCCGGTCCTGTCCGCCCGGCCGGCGAGCAGGGATTCGCGCAAGGTGACCCAGGTGGCGGCGAGCACGTCGGGAGCCGGGGAGAGGGACATGAAGACCGGCATGCGCGGCATCCCGAAGTCGCCGGCGAGCTGGGCGTAGACCCGGGCGGTCCGCCCGGTGGCCGTCTCGGGCGGCACCGGGGTGACGTAGCGGAAGGGTGTGGGCATCCGAATGTCCTCCGATCAGGCCGGCGGGATGTTGTGGGTGTGGCCGAACAGGTTGTCCGGGTCCCAGTCCCGCTTGACCCGGGTCAGCCGCTCGTGGTCGGCCGCGGTGTAGGCGTCGCGCGTCCTGGCGGGGTCGGTGAGGAAGTTCAGGAACGAGCCGCCGGTCGCGTGCGGTCGCAGGCCGGCGGCCAGCTCGCGCAGGTAGGACCGGGCGGGCTCGTCGGGCCCGTCGAGCATCGCCGTGGCGATGACGGAGAACGGCACATCGCGGTGGCCCACCGGCCCGGCGTCCGGCGCCGGCCGGGCCATCGCGCCGCCCCAGTGGCGCAGCTCCACCGCCGTCACGGGCGAGCCCGTCGCGGTCAGGATGGTCTCGATCGCGTCGTCCGGCACCTGGTGGAGCAGTTCCAGGTGCTGCCTGAGGGCCGTCGGCCGCGGCTCCGGGCCCCCGAAGGCCGTCGCCGCCTCCCCGAAGGTCATCGCGGCGAAACCGCCCGCCGTCACCGGTCCCGCCGCCTCCAGCAGCGGCGCGAGAAGGCGGCGGCCCTCCTCGGCGGGGCCCGCGTGGCAGGCGCGCACGGCCAGCGCCCAGCCGTCCCGCGAGCCGGGCATCCGCATGAGGATGATCGAGGTGTTCAGCTCGTCCGGCTCGGTCGAAGCCCATTCGCGGTAGCGGGCCAGCGTGGCGGCGGCCCGGTCCACGGAGTGCAGCGTCATGCCGGCGTAGACCTCGGCGACCGGGTGGAGGCGGAACTCGAGCGAGGTCACCACGCCGAAGTTGCCGCCACCGCCGCGCAGCGCCCAGAACAGCTCCGGGTGCTCGCTCGGGCCGGCCACGACCGTCTCGCCACCGGCCGTCACGAGCTCGGCCCTCAGCAGGTTGTCGGCCGCGTAGCCGTGCAGCCGGGACAGCCAGCCGGTGCCGCCGCCCAGCGTGTAGCCGGTCACGCCGATCGCGGGCGTGCCGGACAGCGGCGCGAGACCGTACGGGGCGGCGGCGGCGATCACGTCGGACCAGAGCGCGCCGGGCTCGGCCCGGGCGGTGCGGCGGCCGGGATCGACGTGAACGGCGGCCAGCCGCGACGTCTTGAGCAGCAGACCGCCATCCGCGGGCACGTGGGTGCCGTGGCCGGTGGCCTGGACGGCGAACGGCAGGCCGTGCTCGCGGGCCGCCATGACGGCGGCCCGCACGTCGCGGATGTGGGCCGCCTCGGCCACGAGGGCGGGGCGAGGGTCGAGGACGCGGTTCCAGGCGAGCCGTTCGGCGTCGTAGCGCTCGTCGCCCGGCAGGTGCAGGTTTCCGTCGAAGGCGCCGCGCAGGAGGCGGGCGGCGGTGTCGGTCGTCATGGGCATGGATGAGATCGTCGCCTCCGGAGGGGGTCGCGGTCGTCCCGCCTGCGAAGGCATCTGCGGCTACCCGGCCCGGCGTACGCGGGGCGCGGATACCTCGCCGGGAGTAGTGCCGGAATCCGACCTGGTGCGGAGGAGGGTGATCGCGTCAGGCTCTACTGTTCAGGGATGAGCTCTGAGCGTATGGCTGACCTGGCGCTCGCGCTGGTGGTCGCCGTCCTGCTGGAGATCGGCGCGCTTCCGCTGCCCGGCGCGCTGCCCCTCGACCATCTGGTCATCGTGGCGGGTGCGCTGGCGCTGGCCGCCTGGCGGACCGCGCCGGTGGTGGCGCTGGCCGTGGCCACCGCGTGCATGCTGGTCTACTCGGTGCGGCTGGATCCCGGGCCTTCGGCGGCGTTCCCGGTGCTGGTCGCCGTGTTCGCCGCCGCCCGGAGCGGCCACCGGCTGCCGGTCGCGGTGGCCGCGGCCGTCTTCCTCGGCGCGCGGCTCGCCGGCGACCTGGCCGGCGCCGCGGGCGGGCCTCCGCAGCCGCTCGTCGAGCGCACGGTGCTGCTGCTCGGCTGGTTCCTGGCGGCCGGGGTGGCCGGCACCGTGTCCCGGCACCGGCGGGCCTACCTGCGTCAGGTGGAGGAACGGGCCGCCGAGGCCGAGCGCACCCGCGAGGAGGCGGCGCTACGGCGGGCCGGAGAGGAACGGCTGCGCATCGCCAGAGAGCTGCACGACTCGCTCACGCACAGCATCTCGATCATCAAGGTGCAGGCCGGGGTCGCCGTCCACCTGGCCCGCAAGCGTGGCGAGGAGGTGCCCGAGGCGCTGCTGGCCATCCAGGAGGCCAGCGGCGAGGCCATGCGCGAGCTGCGCGCGACGCTGGAGGTGCTGCGCGACTCGGCCGGCGATCCGCCGGGCAGCGGGCTGGACCGGCTCGACGAGCTGGTGCGGCGGGCTCGCTCCGCCGGACTGCCCGCCACCGTGACCGTCGACGGCCGGCCGGGGGCGCTGCCCGCCGAGGTCGACCAGGCCGCCTACCGGATCGTCCAGGAGGCGCTGACCAACGTGGCCAGGCACGCCGGGCCGGCGTCCGCGTCGGTGCGCATCGGCTACACCGGCGACCGGCTGGTCGTGCAGGTCGACGACGACGGCCGGGCCGGCTCGGCGGCCGTCCCCGTGCCGGGGGTCGGGCTGCAGGGCATGCGGGAACGCGTCACCGCGCTCGGCGGCCGGCTGCTGGCCGGTCCGCGCCCCGAGGGCGGCTTCACCGTCCGCGCCGAACTTCCCCTGCAGGAGGCCCCATGATCCGCGTGTTGCTCGCCGACGACCAGACGCTCATCCGCGCCGGGTTCCGCGCCCTGCTGAGCTCGGAGGACGACATCGAGGTGGTCGCCGAGGCCCCCAACGGCGAGCAGGCCATCGCCCTGGCCCTGCGGCACCTGCCCGACGTGGCGCTCATCGACGTGCAGATGCCCGTGATGGACGGCATCGAGGCGACCCGGCGCATCGCCGCCGACGACCGGCTGAGCGGGGTGCACGTGGTGATCCTCACCAACTACGGCCTGGACGAGTACGTCTTCGAGGCCCTGCGCGCGGGCGCCGGCGGCTTCCTGGTCAAGGACACCGAGCCGGCCGACCTGCTCCAGGGTGTGCGCGTCGCCGCGCGGGGCGACGCGCTGCTCTCGCCCGCGATCACCCGGCGGCTGATCTCCGAGTACGTCGCCCGCCGCCCCGAGCCCGTCCCCGCCGACCTGGACATCCTCACCAACCGCGAGCGCGAGGTGGTGGCGCTGGTGGCGCGCGGCCTGTCCAACGACGAGATCGCCGCCCATATGGTGATCAGCCCGGCCACGGCCAAGACGCACGTCAGCCGGGCCATGACCAAGCTCCAGGCCCGCGACCGCGCCCAGCTCGTGGTCCTCGCCTACGAGACCGGGCTGGTCACCCCGCGCGGGCGAACCCATCCCGGGCCGATATAGGCAAGATTTTTTTCGCAAACTCACCACCCTGGGCCTCATCGAGGTGGCAACAGGCCGCCATCGGCTCCGAATACCTGCCCGCGATGACCGCCGGGGAGCTGCGCGGCCTCGGCCGGGAGATGCACGCCCTCATCGAGAAATGGCAGGCGCGGGCGCGGGCGGCCCAGGAGGCGGGCGACACCGAGGGCCGCGAGAACGTCGCCCTCCACCTGTACGGATTCCCGTTCAGGACCTGACGACCCGACCTGAGGAGGCGGCCCATGGACCCCGGCTCGCACCTTTACACCGACCGGTTCCGTGCCCGGGAGCTGCGCGAGGAGGCCGAGCGGTGGCGCCTGGCCCAGGAGCACGCGCCTCCGCCCACATGGTCCGCCGGCGCCCACGCCCTCGGCTGGCTGCTGGTGGAGCTCGGGCTGCGCCTGGTGCGCGTGCCGGGCACCGTACGGCATCGA
The DNA here is from genome assembly GCF_040649575.1 of Nonomuraea sp. NPDC048916. NCBI lineage: Bacteria > Bacillati > Actinomycetota > Actinomycetes > Streptosporangiales > Streptosporangiaceae > Nonomuraea > Nonomuraea sp. NPDC048916. The sequence continues at coordinate 113,322 of NZ_JBEZFS010000008.1, read as the reverse complement.
CCATATCCTTAGGCCGTAAAGAGACGCCGCGAAGAGGCAAGGAGCAGCGCTTTGGTGGTCTTCGCCGGTCAGGGTGACGCACGCCGGTCCATGGCCCTGCTGTGGGGCTCGGGCGACTCCCCCGAGGCGCGCCCGGGGCCCAAGCCCGGCCTCAGCGTCGAACGGATCGTGGACGCGGCGATCACCGTCGCCGACACCGAGGGGATGGCCTCGCTGTCCATGCGGGCGGTGGGAGAGCGGCTCGGCCGCACGGCGATGGCCCTCTACACCTACGTGCCCGGCAAGGCCGAACTGGTCGACCTCATGTACGACCGGGCGCTGGGCGAGCTGCCGACCGGCTACGACCTGTCGGCGGGCTGGCGGAAGGCGCTGACCGCGTGGGCCGACGACACCTGCGCCTGCTACCTGCGCCATCCGTGGCTGCTGCTGGTGTCGCAGGCACGCCCGGTGCTGGGCCCCAACGAGTACCTCACGCTCGAGACGCTGCTGGGCGTCCTGCGCGAGACCGGGCTCGACGGCGACGTGCTGCGGCGCGTCGTGGGCACGCTGTTCCACTTCGTGCGCGGGGCGGCGCAGACGATCGCGGAGGCCCGCCAGGCCGAGGCCGCGACAGGGGTGTCCGACCACGCGTGGTGGCTCGGCCGGTCCGGCCCGCTGAGGGAGGCCGCGCCCGACTTCGCGTCCCGGTTCCCCAACGTGACCTGGCTGGAGTCGAGCTCCTCTCCCCGCCCGCCCGGCGAGCCCGGCCCCTACCTGGAATACGAGGCCAGGAAGACGTTCGAGGGCGGTCTGGCGATCATCTTCGACGGCATCGAGACCGCCCGGCAGGCACGGCCAGACGCATCCCCGCAGGTCGGGGGCCAGTCCTTCGATCCCACGCCGGCTAGGAGCGTGGGTCGGTAACGAGTAAGTGGCCTGCTGATCGTGATCGATGGGAGATCGGTCGCGGTTGCCCCGCTGGCGCCTGTGAGACCGTGGTTGGGGCCCTGTCCATCGGATGTGCGGCCTGGTAGGACCTGACTGTCCAGCTGGTCAGCTGGCGAGAGAGGCCGGCCCGGCCGTTCCGGCGTGTCGGAAGATCTTGCGGAGGTTGTGGCAGGTGGCCAGCAGTCGCCACTCGCCGCAGGCTCCGTCCTTGCCACGCAGGAGGGGTTCAGCGCGTCCGAGGGGTTGGTCGTCACGTCGGCGGCGGTGATGACCTGGTGTTCGGCGTCCATGGCGGCCTGGGCGTTGCCCGGTCGGATAATCCAAGTGCGGTCTGTTCGCCCCGCGTGATACTCCTCCCTGTCATGAGCGATCTTGTGACAGCGCGGCTCGTGCTTCATCCGATGACCGTCAGCGAGGCTGAGCGAGTGGTGGCGGGCGAGTCGGGCACCGGTGCCCGATGGGCACCCGGATACCCCGCCGATGGGGACGTATTCGCAGCCAAGCGCTTCCTGCGTACCTGTGCGGACACCGGTGATCCCCAGCCGTTCGGTAACTATGAGATCCGTCGCCGCGAGGACGGTCAGGCGATCGGCGGCGTGGGCTTCCACGCACCTGCGGACAAGAACGGCAGCGTCACGATCGGCTATGGCCTCATCCCGTCAGTGCGGGGCAAGGGATATGCCTCCGAAGCCCTCCGCGGACTGCTGAAGTTCGCGCGGGCACGCGGCGTCACCTGCGTGAAAGGCGACGCAGACCACGACAACATCGCATCCCATCACGTCATGATCGCAGCGGGCATGCGGCCGGCCGGACAAGACGAGCGCGTCAGGTACTTCGAGATCGCCTGGACCGACACGACGGCGAATACTGACCCACGCTCCTAGTGGCTGACCGAGCCCCACCTCCCGTCGCGCCCCGTGTTCACGCCACGCTCGGGCGCGTCCGCGGAGCACGCCCGAGCCGGGCGGTGACAGCCTCAAGGCCACCGGGCCGACACGGATCGGGGCTGCTAGATTGACGGCCCGTGTCCGAATACCTTGACGAACTCTTTTCCCTCCACGGCCGCCGTGCCTTGGTGACCGGCGGCAGCTCAGGCATCGGTTACGCCATGGCCGAGGCGATCGGCCGGGCCGGCGCCGACGTGGTGATCGTCGCCCGCCGGCAGGGCGAGCTCGACAAGACCGTGGAGCGGCTGCGCCGGCACGGCGTGACGGCCTCCAGCCTCAGCGCCGACCTGGGCGACCGCGACGCCGTCAAGCGCGTCTGCGCCGCCGCCGGCGAGATCGACATCCTGGTCAACGACGCGGCCAACAACATCCGCAAACCCATGGCCGAGCTCACCGAGGACGACTACGAGCAGACCATCGCCGTCAACCTGACCGCCCCCTACCTGCTCGGCCAGCACTTCGGGCCGCGCATGGCCGAGCGCGGCTGGGGTCGCATCATCAACGTCGGCTCACAGCAGACCGTCAGCGCGTTCGGCGACAGCGGCGTCTACGGCGCGTCCAAGGCCGCCATCGCCGGGTTGACCCGCTCCCAGGCCGAGGCCTGGTCGGCCCGTGGCGTCTGCGTCAACACGATCATCCCCGGATTCGTGCTGACCCCGCTCACCGAACCGGCTCAGGCCATCCCCGGCCGCGTCGAACAACTCGCCGCCCGCCACATGACCGGCCGCAACGGCGTGCCCGCCGACTTCGCCGGCGCGGCGGTCTTCCTGGCCGGTGACGCCTCCGCATTTGTCACCGGTCAGATGCTCTTCGTCGACGGGGGTTTCTTCGTGCACTAGTTCTTCGTGCACTAGTTCTTCGTGCACTAGTTCTTCGTGCACTAGGAGGTGCTCTACAGGGCCATCGCCTTTACAACGTAGATTATTTACGTCGGATCCGCCGTGTTCCCACCCCCTCACGCCACACCTCGATCACCAGTTCGTCACCCTCCACCCGGGTCCAGACCACCTCGGACAGTTGGACCCTGAACAGGTGTGAGCCGGTGCCCGGCAGGTTGAAGGAGGCCAGCACCTCCCCGTCGGTGATCTCCACCGCACGCCCGGCCAGCTTGACGTCGCCCTTCCAGGCCGACGGGTCGCTCTCGTCGGGATCGGTGGAGGTGACGTGCAGGGCCATCCGGGGATCGCGCCGCAGGTCCAGCGCCTTGACCGCCCCCGACATCGACCCCATCCACAGATCTCCGTCGCGGAACTGCGACTCGGTGCCGCTCACCCGCGGCGACCCGTCCTTGCGCAGGGTGGCCAGCACCTTGTGCCGGTGCTCGTCCATCAGCGCCCGCGCGGTCTTCGCCAGCCCGGGCGCCTGCTGCTCGAACTCATGCCATGAAGCCATGGCCGACATCATGTACGCCGCCACCGACAGAATCCTCATGAGGCGAGTGCCGGCGCCGGGGGCGCCGCCGGAGCCGACGGCGGCACCAGGCGCGCCAAGCCCGCCGGGTGCGCCGGGTGCGCCGGGTGCGCCGGGTGCGCCGGGTGCGCGGGGGCCACTGGCGCCTCGGGCGCTCCCGGCAGCCCGGAGCCGGAGGGCACCAGCGACTCACACGCCTTCACCGCCGCCCCGTACTTCTCGGACAGGACGTCGACACGCTCGCCCCTGATGTCGAGGTTGACCAGCCCGTCCCCGGAGACCGTGACCTCGGGGAAGTCGGGCAGCCCGTGCGAGCGCATGCAGGCGGTGAACGCCTTGCCGTCCCCGCTGGAGGCAGTGGAGGCAGTGGAGACGGCGGACACGGCGGCCGGAGCGGCCGTCCCGCCCACGCCCACGGCGAGGACCATGGCGGCGAGGATCGCCCGCCTGATCGTTGATCTTCTCATGGTGGTTCTCCGTTCCTTCCGGTGAGTTGCCGATGGAGCCAGACAAGCCGGGGACCGGTTACGGGGCGGGAACGGCGGCGGTTACCCCTCTGTAACCGGGAGCCGGGCATCCTGGGGATCATGAGGGTGTTGGTGGTCGAGGACCACGAGGAACTGGCCCAGACGGTGGCCACGGGGCTACGCCGCGAGGGCATGGCCGTGGACGTGGTGCTGGACGGCGAGGCCGCACTCGAACGCACGGCGGTCAACGACTACGACGTCGTCGTCCTCGACCGCGACCTGCCGGGTGTGCACGGTGACCAGGTGTGCGGGGCCCTGGCCGGCAAGGGCCATCCCGCTCGGGTGCTCATGCTCACCGCCGCCGGGACGATCGACGACAGGGTGACCGGGCTGGGTCTGGGCGCCGACGACTACCTGCCCAAGCCGTTCGCCTTCGCCGAGTTGGTCGCCCGGATCCGGGCGCTCGCCAGGCGGTCGCGCCCGGCCCTGCCGCCGGTGCTCGTCCACGGCGACCTGCGGCTCGACCCGGCCACCCGGATCGCCACCCGCGACGGGCACCGGCTGCCGTTGAGCCCCAAGGAGTTCGCCGTGCTGGAGCTGCTGCTGGCCGCCCGGGGCGCGGTGGTCTCCGCCGAACAGCTCCTGGAGCGGGGCTGGGACGAGTTCGCCGACCCGTTCACGCAGACCGTGAAGGTGACGATCAGCCGGTTACGCCGTAAGCTCGGCGACCCGCCGCTGATCGAGACGCTTCCGCAGGCCGGATACCGGATCTGAGGCCCTCCCGCCGACGGGTCCGGGCGTCACCGTGATCAAGGAGTTGCGATGAGGCGGACGGTGCGGCTGCGCCTGACCCTGCTCTACAGCGGCCTGTTCCTGGTGGCCGGGGCGCTGCTGGTCGCCCTCATCTACTTCCTGGTCGAGCACTCACCCTTCCCCGGCCCGCCTGGCGCCCCCTCCCCGCCCGGCGGGCACGAGCTGCCGGTCACGGCGCCCCGGCTCGCCATCGAAGAGGAACAGAACGCGAACCTGCGCCGATTGCTGGTCAACTCCCTGATCTCGCTGGCCGTCATGGCGTTCGCGTCGATGCTGCTCGGCTGGCTCATGGCCGGGCGGGTGCTGCGCCCGCTGGGCGACATGACCGCCACCGTACGGCGCATCACGGCCGACCGGCTCGACCGGCGGCTGGCCGCGTCCGGGCCGGACGACGAGCTCAAGGAACTGGCCGACACCTTCGACGAGCTGCTGGACCGGCTCGAGGCCGCGTTCACGGCGCAGCGGCGGTTCGTCGCCAACGCCTCTCATGAGCTGCGCACCCCGCTGACGCTGCAGCGGGCCATGACCGAGGTCGCGCTCACCGATCCGGAAGCCGATGCCGCGTCGCTGCGGGCCGTGCTGGAGCGTCTGCTGGCCGCCGGGAAGCACCAGGAACGGCTCATCGAGGCGCTGCTCACCCTGGCCCGGAGCCAGCAGGGCCTGCACCACCGGGAGTCCTTCGACCTGGCGGTGATCACCGCCCACTCCCTCGACCACCACGACCAGCCCCAGGAACGGACACAGGAACAGGTAGAGGAACGGGCGCAGCGCGGACACCATGACCGGGATCGGGCACAGGACCAAGAGCGGCGTGTGCGCATCGAGCCGGCGCTCGGGCCGGCACCCGCGTCCGGTGACCGCGCCCTGGTCGAACGGCTGGTCTCGAACCTGCTGGACAACGCCGTACGGCACAACGTGCCCGGCGGCTGGGTCTCGGTGGCGACTGCCGTACGGTCCGGCCGCCCCGTTCTCAGGGTCTCCAACAGCGGCCCAGTGATCCCTCCTGACCGGGTCCACACGCTCCTGCAGCCCTTCCAGCGCCTGGAGACGGGCCGGAAGGCCGGCGGCGACGGCCTGGGGCTGGGCTTGTCGATCGTCGCCGCCATCGTCCAGGCCCATGACGGCGTCCTGGACGCCCGCCCCCGCCCGGACGGCGGGCTCGACGTGACCGTCACCCTACGACCGTGACCGAGGATCAAGCCGGAGCCGGAGCCGGAGCCAGACCGGAGCCGGACCGGATGCCAGGCCAAGCCGGGGCCGGGGTCAGGCCGGGTGCCGGACCGGGGTCAGGTGCGGCGGCGGGCGCGGTAGGCGCTGGCCTTGGCGCGGTTCTGGCACGACAGGCCGCAGAACCTGCGCGAGGCGTTGCGGGTGACGTCGAAGAAGACCAGGTCGCAGCCCTCCGCCTGGCAGGACCGGAGCCGCACCCCCTGCCCCACCCCGATCACCATGGCCAGCGCCGTGCCCGTGTCGGCCGCCCAGGCGTCGACCGAGTCGGCCTGCGGCCGGTGGAAGGCCAGCCTGGGCGGGTCGCCGTACAGACTGGGCACCGCGCCATGCCGCACCAGCAGCTCGTTGAGGCGGGCGATCGCGCGCGGGTCACCGGCGAAGAGCGGGCGCAGCTCGGACGCCACCCCGGTCAGCCGGTCGGCGTCGACGGCGGTCAGCGGCCGCTCGGCGGCCGTGCCCACGCCGGAGCCCGCGACGACACCCGCGCCGGGGCCGGCGATGGTGCCCGGCGACCGCTGATCGCCATGGTCAGGGGCGGAGTCGCGGGCCGTGTCGAGGGCGTGCAGGAGGGCGGCCAGCCGCCCGGCGGCGTCGGGCGGTGGCGGGGCGGGGCGGCCGTGGGCGCGGTCCACGGCGAGAGTGTTCACCAGGAGCGTGGCGAACTCCACCCACCGCCCGACATAACTGTCTATTTGAGATTGACCAGTGATGCGCCATGGGTCTATCGTCACCGTCATACCTTATCTAGACAGTGAGGACTTTCGACATGCCGACCTACCGCAGGCTGGCCCGCCGCATGTGGCACCACCTGGAGCCCGTCCACGCGGCCCTGTACTTCTCGCCGCAGGCTTTCGAGGAGGCCGCGGCGCTCGGTTACGACGTGGAGTCGCGCTGGCCGAGTTACTTCGCCTACCGGACGGCCCCGCTGGGCGACGTGGGCACGCACCTGGCCGTGGCCACCTACTACAGCTTCCAGCCCGGGATGATCGCCGGGCACATTCCGGCCATCTGGCACACCGCCTCTCCCGAGCAGGTGCTGCGGGCCCGGTCGCGGGCGGTCGACCGGACCTACCGCGCCCTGCTCGGCGACAGGGTCGAGGGCCCCGAGGTGGTTGAGGCGGCCGAGCTGGCACGGCGGGCGGCGGAGAGCGTGACCGTGGCGCACCGGCCGTTCGCCGCCGCCAACCTCGACCTGCCGTGGCCCGACGAGCCGCACCTGGCGCTCTGGCAGGCCGCCACCGTGCTGCGCGAGCACCGCGGCGACGGCCACCTGGCGGCGCTGCTGACCGCGGGGCTCGACCCGTGCGAGTCGCTGGTGTCGTTCGCCGCCGTCGACGCCGCCCCGGTGGCGAACTTCGCCGGTCGCGGGTGGAGCGGGCAGGAGTGGGCCGAAGCCCGGGACCGGCTGGCCTCGCGCGGCCTGGTCGACGGCGACGGCCAGGCCACCGACGCGGGCCGGGAGCTGCGCGACCAGGTGGAGCGGATGACCGACGAGCTGGCCGCCGAGCCGTGGCGGAAGCTGGGCGAGGAGCGCGCGGACCGGCTGGCGCAGCTCGTCCTGCCGTTCATGGGCGCCGTCTTCGAGTCAGGCATGCTGCCGATGACCAGCACGCTCGGCATCGCCACGGTCAAGGCCCCCGACTGACGGGTCAAGCCAGGCCGGGCGCGGGCTCCCACAGGCTGAGCTCGGTGCCCTGGTCGTCGGTGCAGGCACAGCTGCGTCCCGACGTGCTGTCGATCACCTTCCCGGCCGTCCCGCCCAGCTCGCGGGCCCGCTCGACGGCGGCGTCGATGTCGTCGACCTGGTAGTAGAGGTTGGGCTGCGTCGACGGGCCGGTCGAGGTGAAGCCCATCGGCACGGTGGTGTTGGTGACGTGCAGGTAGGTCTCGCGCTCCCGCTTGAACTCCCAGCCGAACAGCGCGCCGTAGAAGGCGGCCGCCCGGTCGAGGTCCTGGACGGACAGCGTGTAGTAACCCAGCTGGACAGCCATACGCGAACCTCCGCAATAATTACCGCTATCGTTAACGATTAAGAGCATAACGAAAGCGGTCAAAGATTAACAACAACGTGAACGATGTGGACGCGACGCTGGCCGCCCTCGCCGATCCCACCCGGCGCAAGGTGATCGACCTGCTGCGCGACCGGCCGCGGGCGGCCGGCGAGCTGGCGCAGGCCGTCCAGATGAGCGCGCCCGCGCTGAGCAGGCACCTGCGCGTGCTGCGGGCCGGCGGGCTGGTCCGCGCCGAGACCGGCGGCGAGGACGCCCGCCTGCGCGTCTACACCCTGTGCCCCGAGCCGTTCACCGCCCTGCAGGCGTGGCTGGACCAGGTGCAGGCGTTCTGGGCCGAACAGCTCGGCTCGTTCAAGAACCACGTGGAGCGCGGCCGGTGAACTCCGTGCGGGCCGGCGTCACCGTGCCGGTCGATCCGGCCACCGCGTTCCGGATCTTCACCGACGAGATCGACGACTGGTTCGTGCGCGGCCCCTACAGCTGGGTCGACCCCGCCCGCGCGATCGGCATCCGGTTCCAGGACGGCTACCTGCGCGAGCTGTGGTCCGACGGCGGCCACGTCGACACCGGCAGGATCCTCACCTGGGACCCGCCGCGCCGCCTCGTCTGGGCCGACCTGCTCAACCCGACCGGCCGGATGGAGATCGAGGTGGCCTTCTCCCCCGTCGACGGCGGCACCGAGGTGGTGCTGGAGCACCGCGGCCTCGACACGCTCCCGCCCGACGTGGCCGGGCGGATCCGGCGCGGCTACTCCTGGAACATCGTGCTCGGATGGTACGCCGACCGGTGGTCGTGAGCCCCCGCTAGCCTCGCCCGTACTTCTTGTGCACGGCCTGCTTGCTCACCCCGATCGCGTGGGCGATCTGCGCCCAGGGCAGGCCCGCCACCCGGGCCCGGCGCACCTGCACCGCCTCCATCCGCTCGAGCTCGCGGCGCAGCGCCGTGGTGGCCTCCAGAGCCCGCAGCGGGTCGTCGTCCTGAGCCTGCCGCATGAGGGTCGCCAGGTCGTTCGTCATGCGTCAAAGGTAGTCGAGCAGCAGGGCGGTGACCTCTCGCGGACGTTCGAGAGCCGGCAGGTGCCCGGCCCAGTCGAGCTCCACCAGCTCGGCCCGCGGCAGCCCGGCGGCGACGTGGCGGGCGCTGCGCTGGAAGAACGGCAGGTCGTGGGCGCCGCCGACGACCAGCGCGGGCACCTCGATGCCGGACAGGGTGTAGTCGGGCGCGAACTGCGACGGCTCCGGATCGGCGGCCAGCTGCATGGCGAACGCGTGGGTCTGCATGGCCACCAGCCGCTCCCGGGTGGCCGCGTCGGCCTCGGGGCCCAGCCAGGTGCGCGCGTTGAGCTCGGCGGCGGCGGCCACGTCGCCCGCCTCCAGCAGGCGGTTCTCCTCGGCTCCGAACTCCCGCAGGTCGGGCGTCGCCGGCAGGTCGGAGCCGGGGTTGAGCAGCACCAGCCGGGTAGCCAGATGCGACAGCTGCAGTGCGACCTTGCAGCCGTAGGAGGAGCCGACCAGCGCCGCCCGGCTCACGCCGAGCGCGCCGAGCACCTCCGCCACGTCTCCCGCGTCGCTGTACGGCTCCGCCGCCTGGTAGGGGGTGTGGCCGAAGCCCCGGTAGTCGGCCCGGACGACCCGGAACCGCCCGGCCAGCGCCTCCCACTGGCCGTCCCACATGCCGGCGTCGGCCGCGCTCGACGCCAGCAGCACCACCGGATCGCCCGAACCCGCCTCTTCGTACCAGATCGTCATCGGGACTCCACCGCGAGCCGCACGCCCAGGCCGATGAGGAGGACCGCGGTGCTCACGCCCGGGACCATGGCCACCAGGACGCAGGCCCCGATGAACGCTATGAGATACATGACCGGCATGGTGGCAGAAGTCGGCCGCGATCACTCATACATTTTTCCGAGCTCGGCGACCGCCTCGGCCATCAGCGCGCGCAGCTCGGGCGGCCCCAGCACCTCCACGTCGGCCCCCATGCGCAGCAGCAGCCAGCGGGCGTGGCCGATCGACTCGACCGGCACGGTCAGCGTGCGCCAGCCCTCGGCGTCGGGCTCGCCCGCGCCGGCCAGCGCCGCGGCCACCACGTCGCGGCCCAGCGTGTAGGAGAGCAGGCCGTCACGGCCGGGGGCCAGTCTGATGACGGCCTCGGCGGTGTACATGCGCTCGCGGAACTCCTTGGAGTAGGCGTGCCAGAACCGGGCCAGGTCGAAGCCCTCCGGCCGGTCGAAGCGGCCGGGCAGCGTCTCGAGCGTCTGGACGCGCGAGACGCGGTAGGTGCGCGGGGCGTGACCTTCGGGCGCGGCGATCAGATACCACGAGCCGCCCTTGAGGACCAGCCCGTAGGGATGGATCAACCGCTCGACCTCCTGGTTGCCCCAGCGCCGGTAGGTCATCCGGAGCGGCCTTCGCTCCCACACCGCCTCGGAGACCTCGGCCAGGTGCGGCACGTCGTCGGCGCCGCGATACCAGCCCGGCACGTCGAGCAGGAACCGCTCGCGCATCCGGGAAGCGTGTGAGCGGGGCTCCGGCGGCAGCGCGGCCAGCAGTTTCAGCTCGGCGTTGGCCGCCAGCTCGGCCAGCCCCAGCTCGGCGGCCGGGCCGGGCAGCGCGGCCAGGAACAGCGAGGACGCCTCCTCGGCGGTCAGCCCGTTGAGCCGGGTGCGGTAGCCGTCGAGCAACTGGTAGCCGCCGGCGGGACCGCGGTCGGCGTAGACGGGCACCCCGGCCGCCGACAGCGCCTCCACGTCGCGGTAGACGGTGCGGACCGACACCTCCAGCTCCTCGGCCAGGTCGGGAGCGGTCATGCGGCCGCGCGTCTGCAGGAGCAGCAGGAGCGAGAGCAGGCGGCTGGCGCGCATGCCGCCATTGTAGGGACCGCCCCGTCAGGCGGGCCTGCCCGAGTGCCAGGCCCCTGTGCGCGGCACCGCGCGCAGGGGGCCGGTGGCGCGCCGGCGGACCCGGCGCGCCATCGGCCGTCAGCGGGCCGGGACCAGGGCGCGCTTTCTCGACGCGTAGATGTCGTCGATCAGCCTGTAGGAGCGAGCCTGCTCGGCGGTGAAGATGCGGTCGCGCTCGATGTCGCGCCTGATCTCCAGCGTCGGGCGCCCGGTGTGCCGGGCGAGGATCTCCTCCTGCTGGTCGCGCATGCGCAGGATCTCGCGGGCGTGGATCTCCAGGTCGCTCGACTGGCCGCGTCCGCCCTCGGTGGCCGGCTGGTGGAGCAGCACCCGGGCGTGCGGCAGCGCGGCCCGCTTGCCCGGCGCGCCGGCCGCCAGCAGGATCGCCGCCGCCGAGGCGGCCTCACCGATGCAGACGGTGTGGATCTCCGGCCGGACGAACTGCATCGTGTCGTAGATGGCGGCCATCGCCGTGAACGACCCGCCCGGCGAGTTGATGTACATGTTGATGTCCTGGTCGGGGTCGATCGACTCCAGCGTGAGAAGCTGCGCCATCACGTCGTTGGCGGACGTGTCGTCGATCGGGGTGCCGAGGAAGATCACCCGGTCCTCGAACAGCTTGTTGTACGGGTTCATCTCCTTGACACCGTAGGAGGTGCGCTCCGTGAAGGAGGGCAGCACGTAACGTCCGCTCATGTCAGTTGAGCCCCTCGGCGATGTGGTCGACGAAGCCGTATTCCAGCGCCTCCCGCGCGGTGAACCAGCGGTCGCGGTCGGAGTCGGCCTGGATGCGCTCCAGCGGCTGACCGGTGTGCTGGGCGATGATCTCGGCCATCCGGCGCTTGGTGTGGATCAGGTTCTCGGCCTGGATCTGGATGTCGGTCGCCGAGCCGCCGATGCCGCCGAGCGGCTGGTGCATGACGATCCGGGCGTTGGGCAGGGCGTAGCGCTTGCCCGGGGCGCCGGCGCACAGCAGCAGCTGGCCCATGGAGGCGGCGAAGCCCATCGCGACCGTCGCCACGTCACACGGGACGAATTGCATCATGTCGTACAGTGCCATGCCGGCCGACACCGAACCGCCCGGCGAATTGATGTAAAGGGTCACGTCGCGCTTGGGATCCTCGGCCGCGAGCAATAGCAGCTCGCCGCAGAGGCGGTTGCATATGTCGTCGTCGACCTCCTGACCGAGAACGAGGATGCGTTCCTTCATCAGACGCTGACTGAGCTGGTCGGGCCACTGGGTCCGGGTGGTTTCGCTCACGGGTCACCTTTCTGCCGAACTATTTCTCCGACGCTAGACCGGAGCCGGCCGAATGGCGCCGCCTTTTCGCTGGGGGCGCATTTCTCCAAAGGCGCATTCCACCGAGAGCGAATAGTCATCGACATGCGTTCGCGAATGTGAGAAAGCAGCCGCCGGGCCTTATGCGCGCGCGAGACCCGGCAGGTGCGCGGGGCGTGGCGCAAGCCGGCATACGGGTCCCTGACGACTCCCTGACGACTCCCTGACGACGCGAGGCGAAGGCGCGAGACGGGTCAGAGGGGCGACTTGTCGCCCTGGTCGTCTCCGGGGGACCGGCCGGGGCTGCCCGGGCCGCTGTCGGTGGGCGACCGCGTCGGGCTGGGCGAGGGCTCGCGTGGCCCGGGGCTGACGGGGACCGGCGGCGGCGACGGCTCGAAGTTGGTCGGCGGCAGCGGCCTGGGCATCGGCTCGGCGTCCTGCCGGCCCACCACCAGCAACAGCAGGATCACCCCGAGCAGCAGCAACAGCACGGCCAGCGCCAGCGCGGCGAGCAGCACCCGCCTCGCGGTCTCGGTCAGCGGGCGCCGGCCGGGCGGCGGGGCGGGCAGCGCGGGCGAGCGGTCGGTCAGCCAGTAGGGGACGAAGTCGGGGCCGTGCGCCTGCCCGATGAACGTCCCGCCGACCATGACCGGCTCCAGGAACCGCTCGGCTCCCGGCCGGCCCGGCGCGTACGGCACGGCCACCCATGGCGCCCGGCCGGTGTCCATGGCCAGCACCTGGGGCGCTCCGTCGAGCACGGCGGCCCGCGATCTGGCGGCCCGTTCGAGCCAGCCCCGCACGCCGCCGCGCACGGCCGCCTCCCGGATCGCGGTGACGAACCGCTCGCGGGCGGCCGTGTCCAGGGCCGCTCCCCGGGTCAGCACGGCCAGCGAGACCGCGCGCCCGTCGGCCGCCTGGGCGAGGTACACGAACCCGGCCGGAGCCGTGTGCAGGCGCGCCTGCACCACGAAGGGCCCCAGCCGGGGCGGATCGCCGTACTGCAGCGGACTTGCCACGTTTGCCATGAAAGCACAGACGTGGCGTCGTGCACGTTTGCGGCACGTTTGGTGGAATGGGCCTCATGAGCGTCGCCGAAGAGTTGCCAGGCGGAACCGACGCGGCCGTGCTGCGTCAGACCCTCGACGAGGTCCGGCGTGTCATCGTCGGGCAGGACCACATGGTCGAGAGGCTGGTCGTGGCCCTGCTCGCGCGCGGGCACTGCCTGCTGGAAGGAGTCCCGGGCGTCGCCAAGACCCTTGCCGCCTCCACTCTGGCCACCGTCGTGGGCGGCACGTTCGCCCGCATCCAGTTCACCCCCGATCTGGTGCCGAGCGACATCGTCGGCACCCGGGTGTTCCACCCGTCCAACGAGAAGTTCGACGTCGAGCTGGGCCCGGTGTTCGTGAACTTCCTGCTCGCCGACGAGATCAACCGCGCCCCGGCCAAGGTGCAGTCGGCGCTGCTGGAGGTCATGGCCGAGCGCCAGGTCACGCTGGCCGGCGTCACCCACGGGCTGCCCAGGCCGTTCGTCGTGCTGGCCACCCAGAACCCGATCGAGTCCGAGGGCGTCTACCCGCTGCCCGAGGTGCAGCGCGACCGGTTCCTGTTCCGGGTGCGGGTGCCGCATCCCAGCGCCCCCGAGGAGCTGGAGATCCTGCACCGGATGAGCGTCACCCCGCCCACGCCGGAGCGGGTGCTCGACCCGCAGCGGCTGATGGCGCTGCAGGAGGCCGCCGAGCAGGTCTCGATCCACCAGCTGGTCGCCGACTACGTGGTACGGCTGGTCATGTCCACCCGCGCGCCCGCCGAGTACGGCGTGCCCGACCTGGCCGAGGCCATCGAGATCGGCGTCAGCCCGCGGGCCACGCTCGGCCTGGTCGCCGCCGGGCGGGCGCTGGCGCTGCTGCGCGGCCGCGACTACCTGCTGCCCGACGACGTACGGGACGTGGCGGTCGACGTCATGGGGCACCGGCTGATGCTCACCTTCGACGCGCTGGCCGACGGGGTCGATCCCGAGCAGGTCGTCCGGCAGATCCTGCACGCGGTGCCGCCGCCTCTCGTCGTCTGGAACCAGAACCGTTGACGGCGACCGCGGAGCAGGCGCTGCGCCGGCTGGAGCTGGTGGTGACCAGGAAGCTCGACGGGCTGCTGCACGGCGCGCACCAGGGGCTGCTGCCCGGCACGGGCAGCGAGTCGGGCGACAGCCGCGTGTACGTGCCCGGCGAGGACGACGTGCGGCGGATGGACTGGGCGGTGACCGCGCGCACGACCGTGCCGCACGTGCGGGATCTGATCGCCGACCGGGAGCTGGAGACGTGGGCGCTGGCGGATCTGTCGCCGAGCATGGACTTCGGCACGGCCGACACCGACAAGCGTGACCTGGTGGTGTCGGCGATCGGCGCGATCGGGTTCCTGTCCAGCCGGATGGGCGACCGGTTCGGCGCGCTGGTGATACACGACGAGTTCCTGCACCGGATGCCCGCGCGCACCGGCCGTCCCGCCCTGTACGGGCTGCTGCACTCGCTGATGGACGCGCCGCGCGGCCGGCCGGTGCCCGACGCGCCCGATCTGGGGGAGGGCATCGAGGTGCTGTCGGCGACCCGCAGGCGGCGCGGCATGCGCGTGGTCGTGTCGGACTTCCTCGACGCCCGGCCCGAGCTCGATCCCGGCGCCGAGCGGCCGTGGGAGCGGCCGATCCGCCGGCTGGCGGCCCGCCACCAGGTGCTGGCGGTCGAGGTGCTCGACCCGCGTGAGCTCGAACTGCCCGACGTGGGCCGGGTCGCGTTCGCCGACCCCGAGACCGGGAAAGTACGCGAAGTGCACCTTTCACCCAAAGTTCGCCACGCTTACGCCGAGGCGGCCGCACTGCAGCGGGAGGGCACCAGAGCGGCGCTGCGCCGGGCCGGGGTGGCGCACCTGGTGCTGCGCACCGACCGCGACTGGGTGTTCGATGTGGCACAGTTCGTGCTACGCCAGCGCCGCATCGGCCACCTCGCCCGCCGGAGGGTGACGTGACCGGGCACCCCGGAGCGGCCACGAAGGAGGCGTCATGAGTTTCCTCGCCCCCGCCTGGCTGTGGTTGTTCGTCCTGCTGGCGCTGCTGATCGCGGGATACGTGGCCGCGCAGCTCGCGCGGCGCCGCTACACCGTCCGCTTCACCAACCTCGCGCTGCTCGACCTGGTCGCCCCCGCCGGTCCCGGCTGGCGGCGGCACGTGGCCCCGCTGCTGTTCCTGGCCATGATGTCGCTGCTGGTCATCGGCGCGGCCAAACCCGCCGACCAGGTCAAGGTGCCGCGCGACCGCGCCACCATCATGATCGCCCTGGACGTGTCGCTGTCGATGGACGCCGACGACGTCCAGCCCAACCGGATCACCGCCGCCAAGGCCGCCGCCCAGGCGTTCGTCAGCGAGCTGCCCGACCGGTTCAACGTCGGCGTGGTCTCCTTCGCCCGTTCGGCCAACGTCGTCATCTCCCCCACCACCGACCACCAGGCGGTGGTAACCGCCATCGGCAACCTGTCGACCCGGCCCGGCACCGCGATCGGCGAGGCGGTGTTCAACGCGCTCGACTCGGTGCGCTCCTTCGACCAGGACGCCGTCACCGACCCGCCGCCCGCCGCGATCGTGCTGCTGTCCGACGGCGACAACACCTCCGGCCGATCGGTCAACGAGGCCATCGACGCCGCCAAGCAGGCGCGGGTGCCGGTCTCCACGATCGCGTACGGCACGCAGGAGGGGACGGTCTCCATCGACGGCCGCCCGGTCAACGTGCCGGTCAACAAGCAGACGCTGCAGTCGCTGTCCGACGGCACCAGCGGCCGGGCCTACTCGGCGGAGTCGGGCAACGAGCTGCGCGACGTGTACGAGCAGATCGGCACCTCGCTCGGCTTCAAGCTGGTCGACCAGGAGATCACCCAGTGGTTCATCGTGGCCGCGATCCTGTGCGGGCTGCTGGTGGCCGGTGCCGCGGTCCTGTTCGGTGCCCGGATCCCGTAACGTTCTGGCCCGTGGCCCACTACTTCTCCGAGCAGCCGGGGGCGCCGAGCCGGCCGGGCGTCGTCGACCTGGTGCTGCCCGACCTGCACCTGCGCCTGGAGACCGACCGGGGCGTGTTCAGCCCCGAGCGGATCGACCTCGGCACCCGCATCCTGCTGGAGACGGTCCCGCCGCCGCCGCGTGAGGGCGACCTGCTCGATCTCGGGTGCGGCTACGGGCCGATCGCGCTGACCATGGCCTCACGCGCGCCCGAGGCGACCGTGTGGGCCGTCGATGTGAACCGGCGTAGCGTGGAGCTCACGGAGCGCAACGCCCGGGCCGCGGGCCTTGACAAAGTAAGATCGGTGCACGTCGACGACGTGCCCGACGACGTGACGTTCAACGCCATCTGGTCCAACCCGGCCATCCGCATCGGCAAGCCCGCCCTGCACGAGATGCTCACCAGGTGGCTGACGCGGCTGGCGCCCGGCGGCGTCGCCTACCTGGTCGTCCAGAAACACCTCGGCTCCGACTCCCTGCAGCGCTGGCTCGGCGAGCAGGGCTGGCAGGCCTCCCGCGAGGCCTCCCGGGCCGCCTACCGTATTTTGAGAGTGGAACGATGAGACGGCAGCTGCGCCCCACCGACGTCAAGCGGCTCAACCGCACCTGGCGGCGGCAGACCGGCAACCGGCTGGCCCTGATCCTGGAGTCGGTGACCGGCCCGTTCAACGTGGGCTCGATCTTCCGCAGCGCCGCCGCGTTCGGCGTCGACCAGATCTGGCTGGCCGGCAACGCCACCCCGCCGACCAACCCCAAGGCGGGCAAGACCGCGCTCGGCACCGAGCGGCTGGTCACCTGGCACGAGGCGATGCCCGCCGCCGACGCGGTCAAGGCCGCCAGAGACGACGGCTACACCGTGCTGGCCATCGAGCTGACCTCCGAGGCGGTGCCGCTGCACCGGGCCGACCTCGGCCGCGACGTGTGCCTGGTGGTCGGCAGCGAAGACCACGGTTGCTCGCCGGCCCTGCTCGACGCGGTCGACGGGGTCTGCTACATCCCCCAGGTGGGGCGGGTCGGCTCGTTCAACGTCTCGGTGGCCGCCGCGATCGCGCTGGCCGAGGCACGCCGCCAGGAATGGCAGAATCTCGCCGATTCGTAACCGTATCGTTCATCCACGGAAGGCATACTCAGGACGTGCTGAGCCGCCGCTTCGCGTTTCTCGACCATCCGGGCCCGCTGGCCTTCGCCCATCGCGGGGGATCCGCCGAGGGCGCCGAAAACTCCGCCGAGGCCTTCGAGCGGGCCGTGCGGCTGGGCTACACCTACCTCGAGACCGACGCCCACGCCACCTCCGACGGCGTGCTGCTCGCCTTCCACGACCACACGCTCGACCGGGTCACCGACCGGCGCGGCCGCGTCTCCGAGCTGCCCTACCGCGCCGTCAAGCAGGCCCGCATCGGCGGCGTCCACGAGATCCCGCTGCTCGAAGACCTCCTCGGCACCTGGCCGGAGCACCGCTTCAACATCGACGTCAAGGAGGCCGGCGCGATCGCCCCGCTGGCCGACGCGATCAGGCGCACCAACGCCTACGAGCGCGTCTGCCTGACCTCGTTCTCCGAGGAGCGGCTGCTGCTCGCCAGGGCCGCGGTCGGCCGGGAGGTCTGCTCCGCGCTCGGCCCGCGCGGCGTCGCCACGCTCCGCGCCGCCGCCTCCACCTCCGGCTACGGCCGGCTGCTCGCCCGCCTGTCGCGCGCCGGCATCCCGTGCGCGCAGGTGCCGGTGGGCTTTCGCGGGCTGCGGGTCACCACCCGCAACCTGATCCGCACGGCCCACGCCATCGGCATGCAGGTGCACGTCTGGACCATCAACGACGCCACCCGCATGGAACACCTGCTCGACCTCGGCGTCGACGGCATCATGACCGACAACGTCACCGGCCTGCGCGACGTCCTCGATCGTCGCGGGCTGTGGCATCCCGGCCACCTGGCCGCCTAGGAGCGACTGGACGACATGCCCCTGCCCGCACCCCCCGCGGTCCCTGACGACCCCGCTCACGACTCCCCCGCCGCCCGCAGGCGCGAGCAGCGCGCCTGGTACTTCTACGACTGGGCCAACTCCGCCTTCTACACCACGATCGTCTCGGTCTTCCTCGGCCCCTACCTGATCGCGGTCGCCAAGACCTCCGCGTGCGCCACCGACTTCCCCTCGGTCGCCGCCGCCACGTGTTCCGGCGGCTTCGACGAACTGGTCGCCGCCAACCCGGGGCTCGGCTACGTCGACGTGCTCGGCGCCGACATCCGGCCCGCCGCGTTCTTCGGGCTCACGCTGACCGTGGCGGTGTTCCTGCAGATCGTCTTCCTGCCGATCGTCGGCGCGCTGGCCGACCACACCGGCCGCAAGCGCGAGCTGCTCGGCGGGTTCGCCTACGTCGGCGCGCTGGCCACGCTCGGGCTGTTCTTCGTCGAGGGCGAGCGCTACCTGCTGGGCGGGGTGCTGTTCGTGGTGGCCAACCTGGCCTACGGCTCGTCCGTCGTGGTCTACGACTCGTTCCTGCCGCAGATCTCCACGCCCGACGAGCGCGACGGGGTCTCCTCGCGCGGGTGGGCGATCGGCTACCTGGGCGGCGGCCTGCTGCTGGCCATCAACCTGGCGCTCTACCTGCAGCACGAGAGCCTGGGCCTGTCCGAGGGCATGGCGGTGCGGATCTGCATGATGTCGGCCGGGCTGTGGTGGGCGACGTTCACCCTGATCCCGCTGCTGAGGCTGCGCAACCGGCCGGTCCCGCCGCACGAGACCACCGCGCTGCGCTCGGTCGGCGGCAGCTTCCGCCAGCTCGGCCGCACCCTGAGGGAGCTGCGGCGCTACCCGCTGACGCTGCTGTTCCTGGTGGCCTACCTGGTCTACAACGACGGCATCCAGACCGTCATCGGCAACAGCGCGGCCTTCGCCTCCGAAGCGCTCAAGCTGGACAGGACCGTGCAGATCAGCGCGATCCTGATGGTGCAGTTCGTGGCGTTCTTCGGCGCGCTGCTGCTGGGCCTGCTGGCCCGCCGCTTCGGCACCAAGCGCACCGTGCTCGGCAGCCTGCTCGTGTGGACGGTGATCGTGGTCAGCGCGCTGTTCGTCCAGGAGGGCGAGCCGACCCAGTTCTACCTGCTGGCGCTGGCGATCGCCATCGTGCTGGGCGGCACCCAGGCGCTGTCGCGCTCGCTGTTCTCGCAGGTGATCCCGAAGGGCAGGGAGGCCGAATACTTCAGCCTGCTGCAGATCAGCGACAAGGGGTCGGCCTTCATCGGCGCGCTGACGGTGACGATCGCGCTGCAGCTGACCAACAGCTACCGGATCGCCATCGTCTCCATGATCATCTTCTTCATCCTCGGGTTCGTGCTGCTGGCCATGGTCAACCTGCCCAAGGCGATCCGCGCCGCGGGCAACGAGGTGCCCGAGCGCATCTGACCGCCGCGAAAGGGCCGGGCGCGCGCCGTCGCGCCCGGCCCTTTCGCGCGCCCTCCCCCGGCCGTCTCACGGCTCCAAAGCGTCTCAGGGCTCCGAAGAGAGAGCACCGCTCTTGACATCGGCGCTCCACAGCGAGAGCATTGCTCACATACAAGAGCAACGCCCTCTCACTTGGAGCGCCATGAACCCCCGTCTCACCTCCCTGGCCCTCGCGGCCGGTGGTGTGCTCTTTCTCGTCTACCCGGCCGTGCGCCCCTCCGGCGACGACGCGGTCGCCATGGCCTCCACCGGCTGGATCACCGGCCATCTGGCCGCCATGATCGGCTTCATCCTGCTCGCCCTCGGCCTGCTGGGCCTGCACGGGCTGCTGGGCGACCGGCTGTCACTGCGGGCGGCCGTGGTCACCTGGATCGGCGCGGGGCTGACGCTGCCCTTCTACGGCGCGGAGGACTTCGGGCTCAGCGTCATCGCCCGGCGGTCCCTGCGCGACAACGCCCCCGCGCTGATGGAGCTGGCCGAGGAGTTCCGCTACGGGCCGGTGGCCATGCCCATGTTCGCCGTCGGGCTCGTGCTGCTCGGCGTCGGCACGGTCATGGCCGCCGTCGCGGTCAGGCGCTCCGGCAGGCTGCCCGCGTGGAGCGCGGCGCCGCTCGCGCTCGGTTTCGTGCTGTTCGTCCCGCAGTTCTTCGGGCCGTATCCGCTGCGGATCGCGCACGGCGCGCTGATCGCCGCCGGCGGTCTGTGGCTGGCCTACGAGGTGTGGCGCTCGCGCGCCGCCTGAATCCGCCGCCACTCGCGGCCCGCCGACCAGGGCGCCGGGGCTTCCGGGTCAACTCCTGAGGGCCGAAGCGATTGGATCACGCCGCGGGTGGGAATCCCATCACGGTACCAAGCGTTAGACACCGTGGGAGACAGACCCCCCACGCATGGGGGCCCTGTAGGAGGCATTTAGACATGGGCGAGCGCGCACTTCGTGGCACCCGGCTCGGGGCAACCAGCTACGAGAACGACCGTAACACGGATCTGGCCCCACGCCAGGAGGTGCCCTACACCTGTCCTAAGGGCCATCGTTTCGAGGTTCCGCTTGCCGCCGAGGCCGAGATTCCCTCGACCTGGGAGTGCCGGATGTGCGGCGCCACCGCCGTACGCGTCGACGGCGAGCAACCGGAGTCGAAGAAGACCAAGCCCCCGCGGACACACTGGGACATGCTCCTGGAGCGGAGGTCCATCGAGGACCTGGAAGAGGTGCTCAACGAGAGGCTGGCCGTCCTGAGGGCCCAGCGTCGCAAGAGCGCCTGACACATCTCACGGTGCGAAACCCCCGGGCTGCCGCCCGGGGGTTTCGCTGTGCTCACCGGGGGTCGCCGGACCCGTGATCCGACCGGATCGCCGCCGGCCCCGGGGCGCGCTCCTCGCGCCCGGGCTCACGGTCGTCGCGGATCACCTCACCGTGCACCACCCGGCCGCCCTGCGGCCCGTGATGGGGCACGCCGCCAGGCGACGCGAACAGATGGGTGTACGGCGAGGCGGCCGCCATCCGCTTGACCCGGCGGTCGAAGAACCAGCCGCCCAGGCGGCGCATCATCGGCCGGGTGAACGGCAGCACGCACGCCAGCCCGACGACGTCGCTGAGGAAGCCCGGCACCAGCAGCAGCACGCCGCCCGCCAGGATGAGGCCGCCCTCGGCCAGCTCCCGATCGGGCATCCGGCCGGTCTGCAACGCCTCCTGCAACACCCGCCACGCCCGGCGCCCCTCGCGGCGCACCAGCCACGCGCCCAGCATGCCGACGGCGATCAGCACCGCCACGGTCGTCCAGCCGCCGATGACCGAGCCGACCTGGAGCAGCAGCCAGATCTCGATCACCGGGACGGCCAGGAAGGCCAGCAAGAGCAGCAGCCGCATCGTTTCCCTCGATTCCGCACACCCGCGTACAGCAGGAACAACGCCCGGCGGCGCCGAAGCGTTCCGGATCAGCCGCGGCTGCCGCGGAACCTGCCGGGCAGGCCGGTGACACCCCACACGAAGATCCGCCAGAACGCCTCGGCCATGATGCGCCCGTTCATCTTGCTGGTGCCGACCGTGCGCTCCACGAACGTGATCGGCACCTCCACCACCCGCAGCCCGTGCTGGGAGGTGCGCAGGGTGAGGTCGACCTGGAAGCAGTAGCCCTGCGACTGGACGTCGGCCAGCCCCACCTTCTCCAGCGTCGCCGCGCGGTAGGCGCGAAAACCCGCGGTCGCGTCGCGCACCGGCAGGCCGAGCATGATCCGCGTGTAGATGTTGGCGCCCCTGGACAGCAGCTCGCGCGAGGCCGGCCAGTTGACCACCTTGCCGCCGGGCACCCAGCGCGACCCGATCGCCAGGTCGGCCCCCTCGTCCAGCGCCCGCAGCAGGCCGGGCAGCTCCTCGGGCTGGTGGGAGCCGTCGGCGTCCATCTCCACCAGCACGGTGTAGCCCTCGTCCAGGCCCCACCGGAAGCCGGCGATGTAGGCGGCGCCCAGCCCCTGCTTGGCCGGCCGGTGCAGGACGTGGACGTGGTCGTCGGCGGCCGCCAGCTCGTCGGCGACCTCACCGGTGCCGTCGGGGCTGGCGTCGTCGGCCACCAGCAGGTGGGCCTCCGGCAGCGCGGCCCGCACCCGCTCGGTGATCATTGGCAGGTTGTCACGCTCGTTGTAGGTCGGGACGATGACGAGCACCCGGCCGAGAGTCTCCATGATCAGTCATTCCTCATCGGGTCGTCCTGCCGCCTGCCTCTCCACGCGGCACCGGCGGCCACCGCTCCCATCAGCGCCAGGGCCCACTCGGGCAGCGCGCCCACCCTGGTCGCGAGGGTCGCCTGGGTGCGCACGGGCACCTTCACCACGTTCATGTCCGCGACGAGCTCACGGGTCTGCCAGGAGACCTTACCGTCAGGCGTGACGTAGGCGGAGATGCCCGTGGTGGCGGCCGTCACGACCGCCCTGTTGTGCTCGACCGCGCGCAGCTTGGACATGGCCAGCTGCTGCGGCGGCAGGTTGGACTCGGCGTAGGTGGCGTTGTTGGTCTGCACCACCAGCGGTGTGGCGCCGGTGCGGACCGTCTCGCGCACGGTGCCGTCGTAGGCCACCTCGTAGCAGTTGACGGCGCCGATCGTCACGGGCCCCATCTTCAGGTCGCCGGGCCTGGTGCCCGCCACGGACTGCCTGCCGACCAGGTTGGCCCGCTCCCACAGCGCCAGCACGATCTCCTTGAACGGGGTGTATTCGCCGAACGGCACCAGGTGCTGCTTGTCGTAGTAGGCGCCGGGCCCGGTCACCGGGTCCCACACCAGGCTGCGGGTGGCGCGGTGCTCGTCGCCGACGGCCACGACGGCGCCGACCAGCGTGGGCACGCCGACGTCCTTGACGGACTCGTCGATGATCGCCCGGGCGCCGGCGTCACGGTAGGGGTCGATGTCGGTCGAGTTCTCCGGTAGCACGACGAGGTCGGGCTTGGGCAGCTTTCCGTCTCGTACGGCCTGCGCCAGCCTCCTGGTCTCGCCGGCGTGGTTTCGCAGGACGACGGCCGGCTCGTCACCCAGCACGTACATGCCGCGGCCGGGCACGTTGCCCTGCACGATGCCGATGTTGACCGTGCGGCCCTCGTCGCCCGGCCTGGGCACGGCCAGCCCCAGCACCGGCACGGCCATCGCGAGCGCGAGCGCGACCAGCGGCCCGCGCGGCCCCGCCGCCCGCCGCGGGGGCGCGCTCGCCAGCAGGGCGCCGCACAGGACGACGGCGAACGACACCAGCGGCGCGCCGCCCAGCGCGGCGAAACCGGTGAACGGCGACTCGCCCTGGCTGAAGGCCACCCGCGCCCAGGGGAAACCGCCGATGGGCACCAGGCCGCGGGCCCACTCCATGGCCACCCAGAGCCCGCCGAACCACACCGGCCACAGCCGCAGGCGGAACACCAGCGCGGCGAGCGCGGCCAGCGCCGCGTAGAACAGGCTCTCGACGCCCACCAGCATGAGCCAGACGTCGTCGCCGATCGTCCGCACCCAGGCGAGGGCGGGCAGCAGGAACACGACGGCGGCCAGATAGCCGAGCCAGGCGGCGCGGCGCGGGCGGGCGCCGCGGAGGGCGGCGACGATCAGCGCGACGCCGAGCGGCGCGGACGCCCACCAGTCAAGCGGCGGGAAGGCCAGGAACAACGCCAGCCCGCCGGCCGCCGCGGCGGCCGCGCGCGCGGCCACCCGCCTGCCGGACTCCGCCGGGCGCCGCCCGTCGGGCTCGGGGACCTCAGGCGCGACCGGGGCGGCCGGGGCGTGCGCGGGCCGGCCGTCGTTCGGCGGTAGGCCTGTCTTGTCCTGCACCACTCCGGCTTCTCCTCGCGCATCGCGTGCCTGCTAGCCGAAACGGTACCGCCCCTCGGCGGGCGTTCGGTCGTCTCGGCGCGACTAGATCGGAAATGGGGACCCCAGGCGTTCACAGGAGTCTCTGACGGCCTCGCGGTCACCGGGCCACACCGGGCTCGGGCCGGGCCGTCCCCGTGGCCTGAGGGCCGTCTGAGGCCGCTGTGAGGAAAGCCGCTCCCGGCAGGGGACGGATCGCGGGCGGGGTGGGCGGCGACTGGGTGATCCCGCGGTAGACGAGGCCGTGGGACCACCCGGCGCTTGATGGCGATCCTGCGCACGAGAGCGGGAAGAGGGCCCGGAAACCCTTCGGACCGGACCCGTCTCGTCGGCGGCGAGCGCGGAATTCCGTTGTCTACTGGGCTCCCGGGCCCGTCCCGGGTCCAACCCCCCGCCCGGCTGGGGTGCCCCGACTCGACGGACCGACGGCCCTGCACCTGGCTGTGTGGACGGAGTCACGCTCCGTCACGGACGCAGGATCCGACGATGTCAGAGACGGCCAACCGGCCAAGTCCCGTGCTGGACTGCGCAGCAAACTACCGACTCCACCTCAGATGTCAACCGTGTCCCGATCAGCAGAAACATCAAGTTTTCGCAGGTAGGACATGCTGGGGCCGCCTCGGCCAAAGCCGGTTATAGCCCATTAGTCGGTGCCTGCCCGCGCCTTGGCAAGCCGTGCAGCGCCTCCCCCGGCGGCTGGTCGTGCACGATGCCGAGCCGCTGGGTGGCCCGGGTCAGCGCGACGTACAGGTCGCTGTGGCCGCGTGGCGACTGGGCCGCGATGAGGGCGGGCTCGGCGACGATCACCGAGTCGAACTCCAGCCCCTTCGCGTCGGCGACCCCCATCACCGCGACGGGGGCGTCGAGCGCCGCCGCCCCCCTTCCCCGGCCGGCCCCGGGGGCGATCACCTCGGCGCCCGCCACGGCCGCGCGGACCGTCTCGCCGACCGGGCCCAGCAGCTCGTCGGGCACCACGACCGCGATCTTGCCGCCCTCGCCCACCTCGGCCTTGACCAGCTCGGGCAGCGCGGACATGGGCGCCGACCAGGGCTCCGCGCCGGTCTCGCGGACCGAGGCGGGCGCCTCCAGCGACGGGTCGATGGTGGCGAGCACGCGGGCGGCGACGGCCATCAGCTCCACCGGCGTGCGATAGTTGACGGTCAGCCGCTCCTGCCGCCAGCGCCCGGCCACGTAGGGGTCGAGCACCTGCTTCCAGGAGCGCGCGCCCGCCGCCGAGCCGGTCTGCGCGATGTCGCCGACGATCGTCATCGACCGGGTGGGCACCCGCCGCATGACGGCGCGCCAGGCCATCGGCGACAGCTCCTGCGCCTCGTCCACGATGACGTGGCCGTAGGCCCAGGAGCGGTCGGCCGCGGCCCGCTCGGCGGTCGTCAGGTAGGGGCCCTCGCCGCGCTGGCGCTCGGCCAGCCGTTCGGCCTCCATGACGTCGGACAGGCCGGTCAGCTCCAGGACCTCGCGGGCGTAGGCGATCTCCGCCTCGCGCTCACGCTCCTCCGACTGCCTGGCGGCGGCCAGCTCCTCCTCGGCCTGCAGCGCGGTGGCGCGCAGCACCTGCTCGTCGATCTCGCCGAGCAGCTCGGCGGCCTCGTCGAGCAGCGGCACGTCGGACTCGGTCCACTCGCCGCCGTGGGCCGCCCGGTCACGGCGCAGCAGGGCGCGTTCGGCCTGGGTCAGGGCGGAGGCGGCGTAGCCGAGCCGCTCGGGCGAGCCGTACAGGCCGAGCAGCAGGCGCTGCGGGGTGAGGTAGGGCCACAGGCGGTTGAGGGCGGTCTTGACGACGGGCTCGGTGCGCAGCTCCTCGCGCAGGTCGGCCAGCTCCTCGTCGTCGACGAGGCCCTTGCCGAGCTGCTTGGCGGCCTGCCGCGCCAGGGCGTTGAGCAGGGATCGGACGAACACCGCGCGGGCCTGGTTGTGCGGGCGGCGCGTGCGGACGGCCTTGTTGCGGGCCGATTCGAGCATGTTGCGGTCGATGGTGAGGGTGTGGCGGCCGAGGTCGAGCTCGACGGGCCGGCGCGGCACCCGCTGCCGGTCGCGCACGGCCCGGGCGAGCACCTCGGCCATCCGCGGGTCGCCCTTGAGCGCGGCTACCTCGGGCCGGTCGCGGGCGGTCGCGGTCACGCCGGGATAGAGCTCGCCGACCGTGGACAGCAGCACGTCGGTCTCGCCGAGGGAGGGCAGCACCTGCTCGATGTAGCGCAGGAACATCGGGTTGGGGCCGAGGATGAGCACGCCGCGGCGCTCCAGGCGCTGCCTGTGGGTGTAGAGGAGGTAGGCGGCGCGGTGCAGGGCCACGACGGTCTTGCCGGTGCCGGGGCCGCCCTGGACGACGAGGACCCCGTTGAGGTCGGCGCGGATGACGCGGTCCTGCTCGGCCTGGATGGTGGCGACGATGTCGCGCATCCGGCCGGTGCGGCGCTCGTCGAGCGCGGCCAGCAGCGCTGCCTCGCCGTTGAGCGTGGCGCGGTCGTCGTCGGTCAGCGCGTCGAGGTCGAGCAGGTCGTCCTCGACGCCGATGACCGCCCGGCCCTTGGTCTGCAGGTGGCGGCGCCGGGTGACGCCCATCGGCGCGGCCGGGGTGGCGCGGTAGAACGGCTGCGCGACGGGCGCGCGCCAGTCGATGAGCAGGCGGTCCTGCTCGTCGTCGGTGAGGCCGAGCTTGCCGATGTAGAGCCGGCCCTCGTCGGCGTGGTCGAGGCGGCCGAAGACCAGGCCCCGCTCCACCGCCCACAGCCGGGCCAGCCGGGAGGCGTACATCTCGGCGAAGGTGTCGCGTTCGGACCGGTTCTGCATCGTGCCGACGGCGCCGGTGGCCAGCACGTCCTTGAGGCTGCGCTGGGTCCGGTCGCGCAGCACGTCGAGGCGGTCGTAGAGGCGCGTGACGTACTCCTGCTCCCTCACGAGCTCTGTTTGACGCGTTGACGCCAGACCATTATTGTTATTAATGGGACTCTCCGGGCCATTCTGTTTGTTGTTACGACAAACGACGACATTAGCATGCCCGTCGAGTCACACACATCCTCCCGCCTGTTCCCCTCGCTCCGACACCCCGCCACGTCGTCGGGGCAGATGGCCACCACCGCGATGTCCTCCGGCACCCGCCGGCCGAGCTCGCGCAGGCAGCTCAGGACGTGCTTGACCGCCGCCTCGTTGTGCACCACCAGGCCGGACAGCCCCGGTCGGGCCTCCAGCAGCCCCGTCACGCTCGCGCGCACCTCCTCGAAGGTCTCCTCGCAGGGCAGCGCCATGCCGTCGAGCCCGTGCCGCTCCAGCGCCGCGGTGAAGCCCTCCAGAGTACGCCGGGCGAAGCCGGTGCCCCGCTCGTAGACCACCGACGGCGCGCCGAGCAGGGCCACCTCGCGATGGCCGCGCTCGGCCAGGTGCGCCACGCACAGCGCCCCCGCTGCCGCGAAGTCGAGGTCGACGCAGGTCTTCAGCACCGGCACGTGCATCCCGGCGCGCAGCGGCAGGACCAGCGCGATCACGTTGGCCCTTTTGCTGGCCAGGACCCTGGCGCCGGCGTTGGGGTGGTAGCCGAGTGCCCGGACGCTGTCGAGGACCCGCCGCCGGGTGTCCGCGGAGATCGCCCGCTTCCCGCTGAGCACGTAGGAGACCGTGCTCACCGCCACGCCCGCGTGCCTGGCCACCTCCGCGATCGTGACGGTCCGGCCGGTCATGCTCCGGCCACGTTGAGCGTGCTGAGGGTGATGCCCTCGTTCTCGAACACGACATGAAGATCGTGCACGCCCGTCGCTTCCGCAAGCTCGGCGGTGACGCGGGCCGGGGCGTAACGGCCGGTCGGCGGGATGGGCAGGGCGCCGAGCGCGGGGCCGTGCAGCGGGTCGCCGAGCCGCAGGGTCACGACGCCGCCCTCGGTGCTCTCGGCCTCGATCACGCCCGAGGCCGCGCCGGCGAACTCCACGTCCCCGAACAGGATCCACGCCCCCTCGGCCTCGGACCGCACGGCGTCGCCGGACACGCGGCCGGCGTCGACGAAGGCGACCGCGTCGTAGGCGTCGTGGTCCACCGCGCGCAGCGGGCCCCGCCGGGGCGGGATGGACTCGCCACCGGCCGGGCCGCCGATCTGGAAGGGCGCGCTCAGCCGCAGGTCGGTCGCGCTGCGGCCGGCCATGAGCCGGTGCGGCGCCGCCTCCACGACGAACCGGCCGCGGGTGACGTCCCAGAAGGCCAGGTCCGCCACGGGGAAGGAGAGGGTGACCGTCCGGCTCTCGCCGGGGGCCAGCCGGACCCGCTCGAAACCGCGCAGGCGGCGCAGCGGCTGCTTGACCCGGGAGCGGCGCTGGTGGGTGTAGAACTGGACGACCTCCGTGCCGGGGCGGGAGCCGGTGTTGGTGACCGTGACCGTGGCGGCGCCCCCGTCGCCGGCCACCGAGACGGCCAGCGAGGTGTAGTCGAAGGTGGCGTAGCTGAGGCCGTGGCCGAAGGGGAAGAGCGGGACTCCCCGGTAGTAGAGGTAGGTGGCGTCGGCCGCGACGATGTCGTAGTCGAGCAGGTCGGGCAGCTCGCCGGCCGAGCGATACCAGGTCTGGGTGAGCCGGCCCTCGGGGTCGGCGTCGCCGAGCAGCACCTCGGCCAGCGCGT
Source organism: Nonomuraea sp. NPDC048916 (assembly GCF_040649575.1). Taxonomy (NCBI): domain Bacteria; kingdom Bacillati; phylum Actinomycetota; class Actinomycetes; order Streptosporangiales; family Streptosporangiaceae; genus Nonomuraea; species Nonomuraea sp. NPDC048916. Next base: position 84,913 of record NZ_JBEZFS010000008.1, on the reverse strand, counting down.
GGCCGTATTCCTGGCCGCCGTGCGACGACCACAGCACGGCCGGCACGTCGTGGTCCGGCCAGCTCACCGGGTAGCCGCTGCTGATCACCATCACCGTGCGGGGGTTGGCCGCCCGCGCCGCCCGCACGACCGCGTCCTGGGCGGGGGCGAGGGCGAGGTCGGTGCGGTCCTCGGTCTCCCGGCCGTTGACCAGCGGGTGGTCTCCGACGACCACGACGGCCACGTCGGCGGTGGCCGCCAGCCGGGCCGCCGCCTCGGCGCCGCTCTCGACGACGTCCACCGTCAGCCAGGTGGCGGCGTCGGCGTCGTCGACGAGCCTGAAGAGCGTGTTCCCGTGGCCGGCTAGGGGCTCCGCTGTGACGGCGGGCACCGCTTCGAGGTGATCCAGTACGTTCACCGAGCCACGACCAAGACCCCCAGCCGGTGCGGGCCGTGACGTGCGCGGTCAGGGACCGTCCTGGCCGGCCACCCCGCCCTCGCCGGCCACGTCGGCGGCCCGGTGCTCGTAGGGGGTGCTCAGCACCACGGTGGTGCGGGTCGAGACGTTGGCCGAGGCGCGGATCTGCTGGAGCAGGTCCTCCAGCGCCACCGGTGAGGCGACGCGCACCTTGAGGATGTAGCTCTCGTCGCCCGCCACGCTGTGGCACGCCTCGATCGCGCGCAGGTGGGCCAGCCGATCGGGGGCGTCGTCGGGCGCGGCGGGGTCGATCGGCTTGATCGACACGAACGCGGTGAGCGGCAGTCCGACCGCGTCGTGGTCGACGATCGCGGCATAGCCCCGGATGACTCCGCGCTTCTCCAGGCGGCGCACCCGCTGGTGCACGGCCGAGACCGAGAGCCCGGTCTCCCTGGCCAGATCGGTGAAGCTCATCCGGCCGTCTCTGGCCAGCAGCGTCACGATCCGGCGGTCGATCTCCTCCATCGGTCAAAAGTAGCGGGTCTTGGTCACGACGCGGTTCCGACCGGGGTGACGCCCCTGCGCATGGCATGTTCCACGAGCGTGATGAGCACTTCCTTGCCGGAGTCGCGCCGGCGGGCGTCGCAGCGCACGATCGGGATGTCGGGCTCCAGTTCGAGGGCCCGCCGCACCTCGCCGACCGTGAAGGGGGTGGCGCCGTCGAAGCAGTTGAGCGCCACCACGAACGGCGTCTCGCGGCGCTCGAAGTAGTCGACGGCGGGGAAGCAGTCGGCCAGGCGGCGGGTGTCGGCGAGCACCACCGCGCCGAGGGCGCCCATCGTCAGGTCGTCCCAGACGAACCAGAACCGCTCCTGACCGGGCGTGCCGAACAGGTAGAGCATGTAGTCGCCGCGGATCGTGATGCGCCCGAAGTCCATGGCCACGGTCGTGGTGGGCTTGGCCTCGACGCCCGACAGGTCGTCGACGTACGTGCCGATATGGGTGAGGGTTTCTTCGGTGCGCAGCGGCCGGGTCTCGGAGACGGCGCCGACCATGGTGGTCTTGCCCGCGCCGAACCCGCCCGCGATCAGGATCTTGATCGCGGTGGGCAGCCTCCAGCGAAGATCAGAGCGACCGAAGTCCATCGAGCACCGCCTGTACATCCCTTCGCGGCAAGGCGTCGACCATGCGCGCGTGCACGAATCCGCCCTGAGGAGCCCTAGTCAGGGAAACCTGTCAAGGCGCAGGAACAGGTTGATCTACCTGCCTGACCTTGAGACACCATAGCAACGCCACAAATTCCACTCAAGCCGCAACACAGCCCAAGATTCAATATGTCGTAGTTTGTCGCCTCTGGTCTCCTTATTCGCATGCCTCCCACCGCAGCGTCAAGGAGGTTGTCAGGACCGCCGGCCGCCCGGCCGACGCCCGATGCCGCGGGCCCGGGACGATGCCGCGGGCCCGGGCTGCCGTTAACGCGTGGTGCGTCAACCCGAGAGGCCGTCAACCCGAGATGCCGTTGTAACCCGCGTGGAAGCCGATCTGCCGCCGCAGGTAGGCGGCCGCTCGCGGGCTGCGCTCCCGCAGCGGCCCGATCAGCTCGGCGGACTCGCGTTCCAGCCGGGCCATCGCGTCGGTCACCTCCGTGCGGTCGACGCCGAGCATGAGCACGTTGAGGTCGCCCCACGAGACGTCCCTGCGGTAGGAGGCGAGGTCACCGAGGAGATGCAGGTAGCGCTGCACGTGCGCGCTGACCGGGCGCAGCTCCGCCAGATGCCGCCTGGCCCAGTCGTCGCCCGCGTAGATCCAGTGCGACAGGTCCACGAAGCACGATCCGCGGCTGTCGGCGTTGTCCAGATAGCGCTCCAGCGAGGGCACCTGCCGGGTGTCGCGCCACACCCAGGCCCGGGTCATCGCGGCCAGCATGACGGCCAGCTGGTCGCGCCAGAGCCCGTGCAGGTCCTCGAACTCCTTGACCCTGTCCAGCTCGTCGCGCAGGTCGGCCAGGAACCGGGTGACCGCAGCCCTGGGCACCGCCCCGTCGGCGACGGCCAGGCACTCGCGGACCAGCGCGTTGACCTGGCCGCGCCTGGTGAAGGTGTGGTCGATCAGCCGGTCGACCGCCAGCACCCAGATCGCGGTCCTGTTGGCCACCTTGAGCCCCTCGGCGCTGGTCCACGGCGAGGTGAACGCCCCGGCCAGGGACATCCCGGTGTAGAAGTCGGCGTCGAAGGCCGCCGCCGGGAACAACCCGGTGTACATCTGGGCACATCGCCGCAGATCTCTGCCGCATTCGGCGGCCAGCGCACAGGTCTTACCGAGCTCGAACGCTACGTCCAGCTCGTCGTCCGGCATCCTAGAGCCGCTCGATCGGCACGCGGATCATGGGCGACGACCCCCAATATCCGGTAAGTATCGCTTTGTATCCGAAGTCTCACATGATCACCCACATCCGATCAAGGCGCTGGACGGCCTCATCACCCTGCTCCGATGGCTACAAAGGAAACATCATCTCCACGGGCGGCGGCGAGCGCCTCGGCCAGGGTGAGCCCCCGCCTCAGCCCGTCGTGCAGCCCCACCATCACCGGCACCGCGGCCTCGTCGTTCACCGGCACCACGCTCGCCACGATGCCGGCCGTGCCCAGCCGGAGCAGGGCGGTGGCGAGCCCGAGCACCTCGTCGGCCCCGACGGCGGCCATCTGCCCGGAGTCGCAGCTCGACAGCACCAGCCGGTGGGGCGCGCGGCCCAGGCCCTCGAAGTCGTGGGCGGTCAGCGGGCCGTCGTCCACCAGCAGCGAGGAGAACAGCGGGCTGTCGGCCCGGAACGTCCCGTGCGCCGCCAGGTGGGCCAGCCGGCAGCCGTCGACGGCCGACAGCACGTTCCGGGCCGTCGCCGAACCGCCGGCCAGCACCGTGGCCTCGCCGTACAGGGCGGCGATGGCGCGCACCTCGCTGTCGGCGCCGGCCATGCCGGGACCGCGCACCAGCACGACGGCACCGTCCTCGGGCGGGACGGCCCGCCGCGCGCGCAGCCAGGCGGCGGCGGAGGGCGCCACGCTGAACACCCGGTGGCGCAGGGACGACAGCAGCGGCCAGGGCGCGCCGTGCAGGATGCCGGGCGGCACGATGACGAGCGGGCCGTCGCCCAGCCGCGCGGCCACCGGCCCCAGGACGCTCGCGTCCAGCCGGCGGCCCAGCTCACCGCACTCCCCCCGGTCCGGCTCGCGCCGGTAGGCCAGGCGACGCAGCCTCGACCGGGCGAACTCGATCTCGGCGACGGCCGCGGCCACGGGCCCCACCTCGAACCTGCGCACCCGGCCCCCGCCGCACAGCAGCGCGAACAGAACGCCGTCCACCACGACCAGCTCCACGAGCCGCGCCCCGGGGCGGGGGTCGTCGCCGAGCGCCGCCAGGATCCGCCCGGCGCCCGGCGCGCCCTCCTCCCGGCCGTACGGCCCGCGCACGCGCAACGCGAGCTCCCGGACCTGCGACTCCAGCCGTTCCCGGTCGCGTTCGAGGGTGGCCGCCGACGCCGCGCCGTCGGAGCGCGCCCGGTCGAGCAGGTGGTCGGTCTCGCGCAGCGCGGCCAGCCGGGCGAACAGCTCGGGGTCTTCGGGCGGCCGCACGGCGGGCACGGACAGCGCGGTCAGCGCGGTCGCGCGCCACCGCTCGGTCCAGGCGAGCAGCTCGCGGGCCCCGCCGGAGCGCGCCCAGTGGCGCTGCGCGAGCTCGGCCAGCTCCGCTCCCTGCGCGGTGGCCCGGGCCCGCAGCTCGGCGGAGCCGAACGTGAGCCGGTGCTCCTCGATCAGCGCCAGCCCCGCCCGGCAGGCGTGCAGCAGGCGTCGCGGCCGTCCCGCCGCCTGCGCGCGCAGCGCCTCCGCGAGCCAGCCGGCCGCCCTCGACGCGGCCGGGCCGCGGTGCCGAGCCTCGGCGGCGACGCCCAGATGGTGGTCGGCCGCGCGCCGGTTGCCCAGCTCCAGCGCGGTGCGGCCGGCGAGCAGGTGGGCCTGCCACACCTCGGGCGAGCCGAGCTCGGCCAGCCGCGCGGCCAGCCGGCGGGCGGCGGCCAGCAGCCGCGCCGACGCCCCGTCCTCGGCCAGTGCGGCCTGGACCAGGATGAGCCGGGCGTGCTCGGCCCACCAGGCGCGCCGCTGCCCGCCGAACAACCGCCTGGCCTCGTCCGCGCGCCGCCGGGCGGTGCCGGGATCACCGGCGAGCAGCGCGGCCCGCGCGGCGATGAGCAGCAGCTCGGCCCGCATCGTGGGCTGGCCGTGTAGCCGCGCCAGGTGCAGCAGCGCGCGGTCGGCCTGCTCCAGCGCGTCCCTGGCCAGCCCGGCGGCCAGCAGGACGGCGCACCGGTCGGCGGCCAGGTCGAACATCGGCGTGCCGAGCTCGCGAAAGCGCCGGTCGGCCTCGTCCAGCAGCTCCAGCGCGGCGGGCAGGTCGCCCGACCGGAAGGCGACGACGCCGCGGTTCTGCACCGCGACGACCGAGTCGTGCTCCTGGTCGGTGGTGGCGAACATGCCCTGCGCGGTGCCGAAGTCGGCGTCCGCGAGCCGTACCGAGCCCAGAGCCAGGTGGACGTGACCGCGCAGGGTGAGCGCGCGGGCCGCCCACACGATGTCGCGCGCCCGCGTCAGCGCGGGCACGGCGAGCCGCAGGTCGTCGAGCGCGTCGCGGTGCCGGCCGAGGATCCACCGGGCGCCCGCACGCCGGAACAGCACCCGGGCGCGCGTGGTGCCGCCGGACGTCGCGGCGGCCTCGTCGAGCGCCGACAGCCCTTGCCGGGTCCGGCCGCGCTGGAGCAGCGCGATGCCGAGCGTGGCCAGCACGTCGGCCTCGCGGTCGGGCGAGCCCGCCCGCCGCGCCAGCCGGACCGCCTGCCGCAGCTCGCCGATCGCGGCGTCCAGGTCGCCGAACTCGCGGTGCAGGATGCCCAGCGCCTGCCGCGCGATCGACGACTCGTACGGCCCGCTCCCGCCGGCCAGCATCGCCCGGGCGGCGCGCAACGCCTCCTGAGGCCGCGCGAACACCATGGCCAGCACGTCGTGCGGATCGCCCGGAATCCGGGAATCCCTCGCCATTCCCCCAGGCACGGACCGATCGTAGAGGGGAGGCGCGCCCGCGTCCACGCGCCGCCTGTATCAGGCGGGCACCACCTTGCTCATACAGGCAGGACCAGCACGCTCCCCCACATCCACCAAGGAGGACGAATCAGATGACCACACCGGACACCCGCCCGGACCCCCGGTTCTGGAAGCAGCTGGAGCTGGTGAACGAGGCCCTGCCGGAGGGTGCGAGCGCCGCGGCCGGCCCCGAGGGCGCCGGGCCCGGCTCCGCGGTCGCGCCGCGCTTCGCCTACCTCGCCGGGCACATCCTGGTCCGGGCGCCCGACGTGTCCCGTGCCATCGAGATCGTCGAGCGCGCCGAGCCCGAGGAGGGAGACGTCCATGTCTCCTGGCCGTCGGTGGACGGCCAGGAGCGGGTCGCCACCCGCCGGCTCGCGCTCGGCCGCAGGAACGTCTTCCGCGCCCTGGAGGCGCTGGAGCGGGAGAAGGTCCACGCCACACTGGTGCACCTGGTGTCGGTCAGCGGGGTCAACCTGTGCCCGGGCGACGAGCCGGTGCCGGCCTCCGCGCCGGTGACCCCGCCGAGCGGCCCGCGCGCCCACGGCGCGAACGTCACCGTCACCGTCATGGACACCGGGCTGGTGCACGACTACCTGGCCCACGCGTGGCTGGACGCGAGCACCGGCACGCCGAACATCCCCATGGTGGACGGCGACGTCACCACGCCCGCCGAGGAGCTCGAACAGGACGGCACGATCAAGCCGTACACGGGCCACGGCACGTTCATCGCGGGCGTCGTGCGACGCGTGGCGCCGGCCACCGACGTCCGGGTCTACAACACCTTCCCGTACGCCGGGGCCGTGCCGGAGGACGAGCTGGGCCTGGCCATCCTGCAGACGCTCGACGCCCACGGCTGGCCGGACATCATCTCGCTGTCGGCCGGGGCCTCGACCGACCGCGCCCAGGCACTGCTCGGCCTGGCCGACTTCGTCACCGAACTGGTCGCCCACCCGGGCACGGTGCTGGTGGCCGCCGCGGGCAACGACGGCGTGACCGACCCGTTCTGGCCGGCGGCGCTCGCGGGCGAGCCGGTGAACACCGGCGGCGACGTGGTCGTGTCGGTCGGGGCGCTGCGCGAGGACGGGCAGGGCCGGGCCTGCTTCAGCAACCACGGCTCCTGGGTGAAGGTCTACGCGCCCGGCGAGCGGCTGGTCAACGCCTACACCTCGGGCGACTACCTGTACGACTATCCGGCGAGCACGGCCTGCCGCCACCACTCGCCCGCCCTCTATCCGGGCTGCACCTGCGTCGCGCCCTTCTCCGACGGCGACAAGGAGACGTTCACCGGCCTGGCCCGGTGGAGCGGCACGTCGTTCGCCACGCCGATCATCGCGGCCGTCATCGCGGCCCGCGTGTCGCAGGCCCAGGTGACCTCCCGGCAGGCGGCGAAGGATCTGGTGGACGGCTTGCTGGCCGTACCTGATCTGAGCGGCCTCGTGCAATGAGTCACCCATCCCCTGTTCTGGAGCGTCTCACGAAATATCATGAGCACTTCGCTCCAGAAGAGGGAAGGACCGCCGTGGACGACACCGGAGCCCTCGTCAGGGCAGCCGCGGGTGGCGACGCCGGAGCCTGGAAGGAGCTGTACCACCGTCACACCGGCCTGGTGTGGGCGGTGGCCCGCTCCTACCTGGCCAACAGCGCCGACGCCCAGGACGTCTGCCAGACGACGTGGTTCCGGCTCGCCGAGCACCTCACCCGGCTGAGAGAGCCCGAGAAGGTGGGCTCCTGGCTGGCCAGCACGGCCCGGCACGAGGCGCTGCGCGTCGTCCGCACCAGCGGCCGGTCCATGCCGGTGAGCGACGTCGCGCTGCTGGGGCTCGACATCGACGAGCGCAGCCCCGAGCGGCTGGTGCTGGAGGCCGAGGAGGCGGGCGACGAGCGGCGGCGCGCGCAGCAGTTGTGGGACGCCTTCCAGGAGCTGCCGGATCGCTGCCGGCGGCTGCTGCGGGTCCTCATCTCCTCCCCGCGGCCCTCCTACCAGGAGATCGCGGCGGGGCTGGACATCGCCGTGGGCAGCGTGGGCCCGATCAGGGCGCGCTGCCTCAGGAAGCTGGGCGACCTGGTCGCGCGGCGCGGAGTGACCGGGATTCCCAGGTGAGGGCCATGGATGACGACGGTTTCGAGCTGGAAGAAGAGCTGCGCGAGATCGCCTTGCTGCTGGATCCCGTGCCCGCCGAGCTGTTCGACGACGCCATGCAGGCGTTCACGCTCCGGACACTCGACGCCGAGCTGGCCGAGCTCACGTTCGACTCCTGGGACGAGCTGACCGCGACCCGGGTGCGGGGCGGCGACCGGCCCCGGCTGCTCACCTTCGAGGCCGAGGGCGTGGTCGTGGAGGTGGAGATCTCCGGCTCGCGGCTGGTGGGCCGGGTGCTGCGCGGCACGCCCGTCGAGATCGGGGTGCAGCGGCGCGACGGTGAGACCCGGGTGCGCTCCGACGAGCTGGGACGTTTCACCGCCGAGTCGCCGGGCACCGGGCCGCTGCGGCTGCGCGTCACCTCCGAGGAGGGCTCGACCGTGATCACGTCGTGGATCCGCGTCTAGGAGCCGGCCGGGCTCGCCGCGCGAGCCCGATGCGCGACGACGCCGCGCCGGTCCCCTCCTCCGGCGCGGCGTCAGCTCGCGGTGCGGCGTCCCGGCCGCGTCCCTTCCCCACGTCCTGGCCGCGTCCTGGCCGCGTCCTGGCCGCGTCCTACCCGCGTCCTACCCGCGTCCTGGCCGCGTCCTACCCGCGTCCTGGCCGTACGTGCCGGCCGTACGTGGCCCGTGGTCAAGAGGTGTCTCCCAGGGCGGCCAGCCGTGAGGCGAGCGCGACCCGGGATCCGATGCCGAGTTTCGTGTAGATCTTGCCGATGTGGTACTCGACGGTCTTGACGCTGATGAGCAGCTCACGGGCGATCTGCCGGTTGGTCCGGCCGTCGGCCACGAGCCTGGCCGTGCTGAACTCCTGAGGCGTCAGCCCCAGCCGTACGGTGCCCGACGGCTCCAGTCCGCAGGCCTCCAGCTCCTGCGCGCAGCCCGCCACGAGCGGGTCGGCGCCGAGCCGGGCGAAGATCTCCCGCGCGGCGCGCAACCGCTCGGCGGCGGCCCGCCGCCGGCCGGTACGGCGCAGCAGCCTGCCGAGGTCCAGCAGGACGCGCCCCTCCTCCAGCGGGTCGACGCCGTCCCCGGCGAGGGCGAGCGCGCGGTCGAAACTCTCCTCCGCCTCCGCTGGAGCGTTCCGCGCGGCCAGCAGCAGCCCCTGGAGCCTGACCCATTGCGCCCGCCCGGCGACGCCGGCGAGCCCGGCCAGCTCCCGCTCCGCCTCGTCCAGCCGGCCCTCGGCGACCAGCGCCGTGACCAGCCGCGGCCGCGGGTCGGGCACGAACGGGTCGCCGGTCGCCGCGGCCGCGTGGAGCGTCACCGCCGGCTCGCCCTCCCCTTCGAGCAGCGCCATCGCGACGTCCGCCTCCGCCTCCCCCATGGCGTGACGCATGTCGCGGGCGGCGGCGCGGGCGGCGCTCGCGTGGGCCAGCGCCCGCTCGTGCTCGCCCCGCGCGACGAGCGGCGCCACGCACACCACCTCCAGGCAGGGCAGCAGCCAGCGCTGGCCGAGCTCCCTCGCCTCGGCCAGCACCCGTTCCCCACGCGCCACCGCGTCCGCCCAGCGGCCGTCGCGGTATTCGGCGACGGCCAGCAGCGCGCCGGCCAGCAGCCGGTGGTGCGGCAGCCCGCCCCGCTCCGCCGCCGTGACGGCCCGGGCCAGCATGGCGGACGCGGCCCCCGCGTCGTCGCCGCGCAGGCACCGCACCGCCCCGGCGAGCAGCCCTCCGGCCGGCCCGCCCGGAACGGCCCCGGTCAACGCCAGCACGTCGTGCGGCATCCCGGCCGGGCCCTGGATGGGCTGCTCGATCGCCAGCCGGGCCCAGCGCGCCGCGGCCTCACGGTCTCCCCGGACCAGGTGCAGCCAGGCCAGTTGCTCGGCGGTGTCGGCGGCGAAGCCGGGCTCCCTGTCGCGCCACGCCTCGGCCAGTGACTCGGCCGCCTCGTCGAGGCGGCCCGCGGCCAGGGCCAGCCGCCCCAGCACGTAGCGGCGCTGCGGCCGCGGGTCGGCGTTGGGCGCCGCGGCCAGCTCGTCCGCGCGGACGACGTCGCCACCGAGCAGCGTGTGCTCCAGCACCGCGGTACGCAACTCGTCGCGGCTCGCGGCCGACTCCGACAGCCCGGCCGCCAGCTCCAGGTGGGCGGCCGCCTCCAGCCAGAGGCCGTGCTGTGCCTCCTTGGCCGCGAATCCCACCAGCTCCTCGGTCAGCGTCTCGTCGGGACCGTCGGCCGCCGCCGCCCGGTGCCGCAGCGCCGTCCCGGTGTCCTCGGCCACTCGCGCGGCGGCCAGGTGCAGGCGTGCGCGGGCCCCCGCGCCGAGCATCCCGTACGCGGCCGCGCGGGCGAGCGGGTCCCGGAACGCGACCGTCCGGCCGGGCCGCTCCTCCAGCACCCCGGCGTCCACGGCGCCTTCGAGCGCGTCCAGCACCTCGACCCGCGCAGCGCCTCCTCCGGCCTCCGGGGACACCGCAGGTCCGGGGGCGGCCACCGGCCAGGTCGCCACGGCGTTCGCGGCCCCCGTCACCGGCCAAGCCGCGACGCCTGGGGCGGATGCCGGCTCCGGGGCGCCCGCCGGAGCCACCCCGACCTCGGCCGGAGGCGTCTCGGCCTCGGGCGTGGGAAGCGGGGTGTCCAGTGCGGCGGCGACCGCGGCGGCGACATGGAGGTCGCACGTGTCGCCGAGCACGGCGCAGGCGGCGACCAGCGCCCTGGTGCGGGCGTCGCGGGCGCGCAGGCCGCGGGCGAAGGGGCGGGCGTAGGTGCCGGGGGCGGGCAGCCGCACGCCCGGATCCGCCAGTTGCCGCGCCGTGTGGGTGGCGAGCAGGGCGCGGGCGTGCAGCGGGTTGCCCGAGGTGTGCTCGCGCAGCCGCGCGGCGGCCCGGTCCGTCAGCGGCCCGGCTTCCGGTTCCCTCCCGCCGGCCGGTACCTGGCCTGCCAGTCGGGCCAGGTCCGCGGCGGGGAGGCCGGTGAGGGTGAGGCGGAGGGTCCCGTCGCCGGTCAGGAGCCGCCGGAGCCCCTCCGGCAGCCACTCGTCCGCGACGTCCCGGCACGCGACCAGGACGAGCACGCGGCCCACGCGCAGCCGGCGCAGCGCGAAGGCGAGGGCCCGCAGGGAGGGCCGGTCTGCCCACTGGGCGTCGTCCACCACCACGACCAGGGGCTCGGCGGCCTGGAGCCGTTCGAACTCGTCGAACACGGCCTGGCCGGCGCTCCACGGGTCGTCCCCCGCGACCTCCCCCAGCAGCTGCCGCACGACGCCGAAGCGGAGCTGCCGCTCGCCCTCGTCCCCGCTCGCGGCGAGCACGCGAGCCGCTGCCTCCCCGAGTTCCCCGTCGCCCGCGGCCTGCGTGAGCGCCTGGCGCAGCAGCGCCGTCTTGCCGATCCCCTCGGGCCCCTCGATCGCGATCGTCCGCGCGAGACCGTCCCCGGCGGCGCGCAGTTCCCCCCGCAACAGGGCCAGCTCCGCCGCCCTTCCGACGAACATCCCCTCTCCCTCCGTCGCCCTCGACTTCCCAGAGCACGGATGGAGGGATTTGATACACCTCGCCGACCAGATGCCGACCAGATGCCGACCAGATGCGCGGCCGGGCGCCGGGGGCCCGGCCGCCGAGGGCGGCCCTCGCGACGTCCTCGGCGATCAGGAGACCGGGCCTCCGGCCGGTTCGGCGCCGGAGGCGTGTCCCGTGAGGGTAGACCGCCGGAGCGGGCGCGGCCTCAGGGCCCGCATCGGTGATATCCCTAGTCGTCGTAGACCGTCCGGGTTTGTAGGCATCTGCCACGTCGATCTACGGCAGAATGCGAGTGACCGCTAGCTGTGAGGGCTCATGCCGCGCGACTACTACGCCACCGTCGCCCAGGTCCTGCCGGTGCTGCTGCTGGCCATGCTGTGGGAGTCGCGCTTCCTCGAAGGGCTGGCCGACCGGCCGCGCGTGCCGCGCAGGCTGGATCCGGTGCACGGCGTGAGGTTCTGGACCCGGTCGCGGGTGCGCGTCTACTCGCTGTCGGTGGCCACGATCGTGATGCTCGACGTGGGCCTGTGCCTGCTCGTGCTCGGCGGCCTGGTGCCCGACTCGGTCGTCGTCCGCGTCCTGGTCGCGGCTGGGCTGGTGCTGGTGCTGGCGACGCTGCTGACCCGCATCTGGATCGACGTCATCAGGGCCACCGACGGCCGGACGCCCGAGTAGACCCGTCCGAATGGTCATGAGCGGTTGAATTGCGAACGAATTTGGGGATCTATGAACATGTGCTCCCATATATCGTCGGAGTCCACGGGGTCCGCAACTACTCGTACTTCCGCCGCGCGGGGTCCGCGGCCGAGGCCGCGGCGGCGGCCGGCCGCGACTGGACGTGCTGGCTGGGCGGTGTGCCGGTCACCGTCGGCTACTACGCCCACCACCTGCGGCGGGGCGCCCGGCAGGGCGCCGACGACGTCGACACGCTCGACGACTTCGCCGCCGGCCTGCTGATCGACTGGGTGGACCGGCTGCGCCCCGCGCCGCAGACCGCGCAGGGCGACCGTACGGCCAGGGTCCGCGCCGCGGCCGACTGGCTCACCCGCAGGTACGGCACGGCGACCCGCGCGTTCGCCACCGCGTTCGTCCGCGAGGTCGGCGTCTACCTGAGGAATCCCGCCGGGAAGAGGCGGCTGGCGGCCAGGGGCGCGGTGGGCGAGGCCGTCGCCGCGGGCTCCGGGCGCGAGCGCGTCGTCGTGGTGGCCCACTCGCTGGGCAGCGTGGTGGCCTACGAGGCGCTGTGGGCCGCCCCCGAGCTGCGCGTGGACCTGCTCGTCACCCTGGGGAGCCCGCTCGGCATGCCCGGCGTGGTGTTCGACCGGCTGGATCCGAGGCCGGACGGCCGGGGCGCGCGGCCCCCGGGGGTGCGGCGCTGGGTCAACCTGTCCGACGTGGGCGACCTGGTGGCGGTGCCGCGGTCGGGCCTCGGCGGCGGCTTCGACGGCGTGGACGCCGAGGCGACCGACCTGCGGATCGCCGGCTGGGACTTCCACACGGTACGAAGCTACTTACGCTGCCCCGATGTCGTCCGGCACCTCGGCCTGTAGGCGGCACGGTGCCCCAGACCCACCGGCGCCGCGCGCTGTGCCTGGGCGTCCCGGACGCGCGGGGCCGGGAGCCGCTGGAGTTCGCGGACACGCTCGCGACCAGGATGGCCGGCGTGCTGCGGCGCTTCGGCTTCGACTGCGCGACCCCCGCCCCCACGACGGCGGCCGGGCTGGGCGACGCGGTCTTCACCGAGATCGAGGCCTGCGGCCCCGGCGACCTGCTGGTCGTGGCGATCGTCGGGCACGGCGAGCTGACCCGCACGGGCGACCTGCACGTGGTGGGGCCCGACGGCGCGGCGCCCCGCCAGACGCGGGTCGTGGACTGGGTCAAGGAGGCGGAGAACCCGGCGGACGGGCCCCGGGTGCTGTTCCTGATCGACGTGTGCCACGCCGGGACGGCCGCCCGCGCCCCGCACCAGCTGAACCTGGAGACGCCGGCCCGCACGACCGTCTTCGCCGCCTGCGCTCCCCGCAACGCCGCGTTCGACGGCCTGTTCACCCGGGCCGCCGCGAGCGTCCTGGACGAGATGAGCCGCGGGCTGCGGCACATCCCGCCCGCCAACGAGTACATCTCCCTGACCACCCTGCACGCCGACATCCGCGACCAGCTCGAAACGCTGATCACGGAGCTGGACGCCGCGCCGCAGGAGATGATGTCCAACCTGGTCGAGTTCAGGTCGGCCGCGGACGTGCCGCCGTTCTTCCGCAACCCCGACTACGACCCCGATCGGGCGGCGGCGACCGAGCAGGCGGCCGACCGCGCGTTCGGGGGGTTCCTCGCGGAGGTCGCGGCCATCGACCCGCGCCACTACGAGCGGCGGGCCGCGGGTCATGACCGGACGGCCCAGGCGGGCTGCTTCACCGGCCGGGCCGGCGAGCTGGCCGGCCTGGCGGCGTGGCTCGACGGGGCCGATGAGGGTCCGCTGCGCGTCGTCACGGGCAGTCCGGGCACCGGGAAGTCGGCGCTGCTCGGCGTGCTGGCCTGCGCGGCGCATCCGGAGCTGCGCAGCCGTACGGAGCGGATCTGGACGCGCGCCGCCCACCGGCCGGCCGAGAACGCCCGGCTGGCCATCGCGCACGCCCGCCGGCTGGGCACCGGGGAGATCTTCGCCGCCCTCGCGGCCCAGCTCCGGCTGCCCGCGCCGAAGGCCGCCTGGACGCGGGAGTCGTTCGGCGAGGCGCTGACGGACCGGCCCACCCTCCTGGTCGACGCGCTGGACGAGGCGAGCCACCCGGCCGAGCTCGCCGCCGACCTGCTGGCCCTGGTGCAGCGGGGTCAGTGCCGGTTGCTGGCCGGGATGCGGCCGTGGCCGGAGTTCGCGGCGCTGCGGCGGGCGGCCGAGGACGCGGGCGGGCTGGTCGACCTCGACGACGAGGACCGGGCCGAGGTCCAGCGGAACATCCGCCAGTACGTCGAGGCGGTCCTGGAGCTGACGGAGCCGTACAACTCCGTCCGGTTCGTGCCCGCGCGCCGCGCCTACGCGCAGGCCGTCGCCGAGACACTGGCCGCCGATCCGCCCAAGGACGCCGACCGGTGGGGCGAGTTCCTGGTCGCCGGGCTGTGCACGCACCGGTTCGCGGCGCGGCCGGTGCCGGTCGCGGACGCGGTCGTGGCCCGGTCGCTCGGTCTCGGCACGCCGCGCACGCTGCCCGGGGTGATGGACCTCGACCTGGCCGACCGGCCGGAGGTGGGCGCCGTCCTCACCGCCGTGGCCCACGCCCGGGGCGACGGCATGCCGGTGGAGGTCGTGCGGGCCCTCGGCTCGCTGTCCGGCCCGGCCATGGCCGAGGCGGAGGTACGGGCCGCCCTGTCGGCCGCGCGCTTCTACCTGCGGCAGAGCGTCGAGGAGGACGGCACGACGGTCCTGTACCGGCTGTTCCACCAGGGCCTCATCGACCACCTGCGGGCCGCCGGCCGCGACGCCGAGATCCTGGACCTGCTCGTGCCCGCCGAGCCGGAGCCGGACTGGGCGGCGGCCCCGGCGTACGTGCGGCGGCACGCCGTCCACCACGCCGACGGCGCCTCGCGGATCGCCGAGCTGCTGGCCCGGCCCGAGTTCCTGGTGCACACCGACCCGGTGACGACGCTGCCGCTGCTGGCGGCCCTGCCGGACCCGCCGATCGGCGCGCACGTCTACCGCGCCTCGGCGGCCCGCCACGCCGTGGCGGCTCCCGGCGACCGGCGGCAGATCCTGGCCGTGGACGCCGCCCGGTTCGGCGAGCACGCGATGGCGGCCGAGCTGACCCGTGGGAGCGGCTGGGCGCCCGCCTGGGCCACCGGCATCGCGGTGAGCCCGGCGCTGCGGATGACCATCGCGGCGGGCGGCGGGCGGCACGTCCTCGACACCGTCCCGCTCGACGGCCGTCCCGTGCTGGCGATCAGCTGCGACGAGGGCCCGGTCCGGCTGTGGGACCTGGAGACCGGCCGCCGCGCGGGCCCGCCGGCCGGGTTCGGCGGCGAGGTGACCGCGCTGCGCGCCGTCCCGTGGGCCGGCCGCACGGTGCTCGTGACCGGCCACGCCGACGGGACGATCCGGGTCTGGGAGCCGGGCGCCGGCGAGCGCCTGCCCGTGACCATGGCCCGGCACGCCGACCGGGTCACCGCGCTGGCCCACGCGGAGATCGGCGGGGTGGACGCCGTGGTGAGCGCGGGCGCCGACGGCCTGTGCCAGGTGTGGACGCCGGGCGAGGGCGCGCGTGGCGTCCGGCCGCTGACCGGCGCTCTCGGCCCGGCGGGCTCGGTGGCCTGCGCCACGGTCAACGGCCCGGTCGCCGTCACGACGGACAGTGAGGGCACGGCCCGGCTCTGGTCGCTGGAGACGGGGCGGTCGCTGGGCATCCTGCGGGTCGCCGGCGCGCCGTTCACGGACGTCACCTGCGTCGGCGCGGCCGGTTCGGCGTACGCGGTGCTGCGGGCGCGGGACGGCCGGTTGTGGGCGTGGAACCTGACCGACGGCGACGACCGGCCGCTGCCGGGGCCGGGCACGTCCGGCGCGCTGCCCGCGCCCGGCCCCGAGGCGGATTTCGCGGGCGACGACACGGGCGCGCTCCACTCGGTGGACCTCGGACTGGGGCGGCCGGCCTGGAACGTGGCCGCGCACGCGGGCCCGGTGACCGCGCTGTCGCGCACCCGGATCGCGGGCCGCCCGGTGATCGTCAGCGCCGGCCGCGACGGGCGCGTCCGGCTGTGGAACGCCGACGTGGCCTCGGCGTCGCCGGGCCGGGGCTGGGCGCCCATCACGGGGCTGGCGACCTGCGAGGGCGCGCTCGCCGCGCTCACCGGCGACGTGCTGCACCTGTACGCCTCCGCGACCGGGATGCCGCTCGGCCGGCACGCCCTGCGCCCCCGGTCCCAGCTGGCCGCGGCGGCGGACGGCAGGCACGTGATCTCGTACGCTCCCTCGGGCCCCCTGGTGCTGTGGACCGGCGCGGGACGGGCCGGGTTCCAGCGCACCGAGCCGGCCGCCGACCTGGCCGCCGGTCCGGAGACCCTGGCCGCCGGCCGGCTGGGCCCGGCCGGTGTCCTGGCGTGCGGGTCACGGACGCGCGGCGTCGTGGAGGTCGTCAGCGTGGCGACCGGGCACCGCCTGTCCACGCACGAGATCGGCCGGGCGCCCATCCGTGACCTCGACGTCCACACGATGGGCAACCGGAGCTGCCTGATCGTGGTGGACGAGTCGGGGACGGTCTGGGTCGTCGACCTGGCCAGCGGCAACCCGGTGCCGCATCGGCTGAGCGGGGCCCGCGGGGTGCGCGCGGCGAGGGGGATGCGGGTGGACGACCGGCACCTCGCCGTCACCGTGGCCGACGACGGGACGGTCCGCGGCTGGGACCTGCGCGACGCCGCCCCGCTCCACCGGGCCGCCGAACGGCACGAGTCGGCCGCCACCAGCCTGGCGTGCGCGGTCCTGGACGGCCTCCCGGTCGCGATCACGGGTTCCGACGACGCCACGGTGGCGTTCTGGGATCTGCGGACCTGGCGGCGCACCGGCGTCTACGCCCTGCCCGAGGCGGTGCAGCGGGTGACCGTCACCCCGGAGGGCAACGTGGCCGTCGCCATGCGCGCCGAACTCGTCGTGCTCCATTACCGCTTTTGATGGCTCATCCGGATAATTCCGCAAAGGGGAATGAATGTTTTATGACGTATCATCGCGATGATCCCCATTAAGGAGGCTCGAATGGGAGGTCCGGAACTGAGTATCGAACCACTCACCCTGGACCAACTGGCCCGACTCACTGACGAATCGTTCGCGGCCCTGGCCGGCGCCATAGGAAACATGCGGAGTGAAGCTTCTCGAGTATGGGACCAACCGGGCGGGAGAAGCGGATGTCCCGGCGATGAAACCCCCACTGACTGACATCGCGGCGGGCCGCATCCAGCCCGCCACGGTGCTCCCCTGGCGGCTGGCCGAATCACGCCGTCACCTCATCCTGATCGAGGCGCTGCGACGCAAGCTCCTGTCAGAGGGCCCGGCTCCGGAGTTCACCGCGGCGCACCGGCACCTGGCCAAGGCCGAGCGCGAGGATCCGCGGCGCGTGCGCGAACTGCTGGCCGCGCCGCAGGTCGGCGTCTGGGCGGCGCGCTGCCTCCACGCGACCGCCCGGCCCGACACCCGCTACCTCGCCGAGGTCGCCGCCGCGGTCTCCGGTCCGCGCCGCCCGCCCGAGCTGTGGATCGCCCGCCACGGGCTCGTCCTGCGGCTCTCCCTGGTCAACGACGACCCCTACCTCGACCTGTACGGCGACCGCGACCCGGCCCCCGGCCTGCCCGCCTGGCGGGACGTGCTCGACGCGGGCTGGCGGCTGCTCGGCGGTCACCTCCACGGCACGGCGGCGGCGATGGCCGAGACCCTGCGCGTGCTCGTCCCCTTGCTGCCCGCGGTGTCGGGCGTCCTGCGCAGCTCCACCTCCGGCTGGGCGTTCGGCGCCATCGCGATGTCGATGCCCGCCGACGACGTGGAGTGCGCGGAGACCCTGCTGCACGAGTTCAGGCACGTGCTGCTGGGCGCGGTCACCAACCACGTGCCGCTGGCGCGGCCGGACAGCGGCTGGACCGGCCGGGCGCCGTGGCGCGGCGACCCCCGCCCGGCCGAGAACCTGCTGCAGGGCTGCTACGCCTACGCCGGGCTCATCGGCCTCTGGCGGCTGCTGCTCGACACCCCGCACCACGACCGCGCCCTGGCCGGGCTCCGCGCCTGGGAGGAGCAGACCCGCGCGGCGATCGGCGAACTCGCCGGATCGGGAGCGCTGACGGCCGAAGGCGAGCTCTTCGTGGCGGAGATGCGGCACTCACTGTGACATGGACTCGATGTCGAGGTCGACCCGGCCGCCCTGCCGGGCCAGCAGCGCGTGCGGATGGTCGGGCAGCGCCTCGGCGTAGCGCGCCAGGGTCTGTTCGTAGAGCACCTGCGCCTTGCCGGTCTCGCCCGAGGCGCGCCGGTCGAGCACCAGGTTGCTCGCGGCGGCCAGCGCGCGCGGGTGGCTCTCGCCGAGCGACCCGCTGAAGATCTTGAGGGCGGCCTCGCCCAGCTCGCGGGCCCGCTGCACGTTGCCGAGCGCGGCCAGGTCGCTGGCCAGGTTGGCCATCACCGTGGCGGTGCCGGGATGCTCGGCGCCGAGTCTGGCCGTGTGGCTCTCGAGCGCCTCCTGGTCGATGCGGCTGGCGCCCAGCGGGTTGCCGAGCTGCCGCTGAACGACGGCCAGGTTGACGGCCGCCGCCTGGGTGTTGGGGTGGGTGCGGTCGCCGGTGACCTTCTCCCAGGCCACCAGCGTCTCCTCGCCCAGTTTGGCCGCCGCCACCAGGTCGCGGTCGAGCGTGCGGCTGAAGACGAGGGCGACCGCGCAGTTGAGGGTCTGGCGGTGGGCCGGGCCGAGGACGCGCACGTGGCGCTCGAAATTCTCCTCGCCGAGTTGCCTGGCCTCCTCGTAGAGGCCGACCCAGCGCAGCGCCGCCGACAGCTCGGTCTCCCACTGCAGCCTGACCGCGTGCCAGGGTTGGTTCTTGAGTTCGGCCAGCCGGCAGACCTCGCGGATCAGGTCGAGCGACTCCTCGACCCGCCCGAGGCTGCGCAGGTCGCGGGCGATGGCGAACTTCGAGCTGAGCGTGTAGTCGGCGGTGTCGCCGAACATGCGGCGCCGCTCGTCGTGGGCACGCCGGTCGTAGGACAGCGCCTCCTCGTAGCGGCCCAGGCAGCGCAGGTCGAGCGCGATGTTGTTGAGCAGGTTGAGCGTCTGCAGGTGCTCGGGCCGGAACACCTCTTCGTACAGCGGGAGCAGCTCCACGTCCTGTTTGTAGGCCTCGGCGTAGTTGCCCTGGTGGCGCTGCAGGCGGGAGTAGGTGCCGACGGTCTTGAGGTAGGCCTCGTTGTCGCGGCCGTGGGTCCGCGCGAGACGGGTCTGGGTGTCGACGGTGAGCTGGCCGGCCCGCTCGACCTCGCCCAGCTGGAACAGGCAGATCGACACCTCCAGCGCCAGCATCAGCGTCTGCAGGTCGTCGGAGCCGAACCGCTCCCGCCAGCTGTCGAACACCAGCTGGCCGAGGTTGAGCCCCTCGCGGTTGCCGCCGCGCAGGCGCATCCGGCGCACCTGGTTGATGATGAGCGCCCGAAGCCGCGGGTTGGCCGACTCGTGGCCACCGGACGGGATGAGGTGCTGCTTGGACAGCTCGTACTGAGGGTCGTTGGCCTCCTTGTCGGGCACGCCGGGGTCGGAGGCGGCCAGGAGCTCGTGGGCGATCCGCCGGTATTCGGCGACCTGCTCGGGCTCCTCGCGCTGCATCTTGCCCCGGGTCACGTCCTGCACGACCCGGTGCACCTGAACGACGTTGCGCACCCCGAAGATCTTCAGCAGCGAGAACCGCGCCAGCTCGCGCACCGCCCGCCGGAACGTCGTCTGGTCGCCCAGCACCCGCCCGAGCTCCTCGGGCAAGCTCCCGCCGACCGCGAGCGTGGGCCGCACGATCAGCTCCTCGGAGATCGGCTCCGGCGAGAAGAAGCAGAGCAGCTTGAACAGGCTCCGCGCCTCGTCGGAGATCATGCCGAGCGACATGCTCCAGGTGGTGGCGACCGGCACCGGGTAGTACATGTCGACGGGCTGGCCGAGCATCTCGTGGGCGTTGCGCTGGTAGGAGGCGAGATAGTCGGCCACCGGCATGCGGGTCTCGATGAGGTAGGCGGCGGCGTGCTCGCTGGCCAGCGGCAGGTGACCGAGCGCGTCGGCCAGCCGGGCGGCCTCGGCCATCCGCTCCGCGTCGGCCTCGGGGGTGCCGCCCGGCCCGAGGGCGGGGATCCGCCGGCGCAGGAAGTCGATGCTCTCCTTCGCCTTGAACACGCCCACCTCGATGCCCTCGGAGTTGAGCTCGCGGCGCCACTGCGCGATCCGGGAGGTGATGATGACGTGCCCGGCGCCGCGCGGGATGTAGGAGCGGATCATGTCGGGGTCGGTCACGTTGTCGAAGACCAGCAGCCAGCGGGGGTATTTCTTCCCGGTGCGCAGCGCGTCGAGCACGATCTGGGAGGAGTAGTCGCGCTCGGTGTCGGAGAACTCCGCCAGGCCCATCCGCCGGCCGAGCGCGATGAGCGCGTTGCGGACGGTGTCCTCCTGCTCCGACCTGACCCACCACACGAGGTCGTAGTCGGCTTCGTGGCGGTGGCAGTATTCGGCGGCGATGTCGGTCTTGCCCACGCCGCCCATGCCGTAGAGCGGTTGCAGCGGGTGGCCGAGCACGGCCTGCGAGGTGGCGCCCAGGCTGGCGCGCAGCATGTCCAGCTCGCGATCGCGTCCGGTGAAGTGCGGGTTGCGCCACGGGATCTCGCGTCCCCAGATGCGCTCCACGGGCGAAACCGGTGCTGGGGCATGATGCTGGGTCACGGTTACCTCGCCGGAATCCGAGCGCGCAAGACGCTTTACGGGGTTCATACTAACCCCGCGTCAATGGCCTGGCCGCCTGCCACGACGATTCCGGTTCCGGCCGCCGGCGCGATAACGGCCGCACCGAATCGGCAATCCATTGACCACACTTCACACCTTTTACCCCTATTTCATCTCCGCATTTCGGAATAAATCCGGCACCACGGCGCGAATTAGACATTCGTTTCACCAGCGAAGCCGGGCGCGCCTTTGGTAGGGTGCCCCGGAGTATCAACGGCTCACCGGCGGCGCCGCACATTTCCGCTGGTGGCTGATTGACGAGGAGGCCGGCGATCAGCGAGTCTCGACTTATCCGGCCACGGATGAGGAGGCCTCGATGAGCGGAGCGGACGCCTCTCCGCTTTCCCGGCTGTCCGCTCAGGAGCTGGGCTCCGCCTTGGCCGCCGCCGAGGCCGCCCTGCAGGCCGGAGACCTCGCCACCGCCCGCTCCCACGCCACCACCATCGCCGACCAGTCCCGCAGCCGCGGGCTTCAGCGCCGCTTCGGCGGCGCCTACCGGCTGCTGGGCCGCATCGCGCGGGCCGACGGCGACGTCGAGTCGGCCGAGCGCGCGTTCCGCACCGCGCTGCTGGCGTTCACCCTGCTGGAGGACGGCTGCGCGGCGGCCCACGTGCTGACGGAGATGGCCCAGACGCGGCTGAGCGCGGGCCACTTCGGCGCCGCCACCGACCTGTCCCGCCAGGCCGTGCAGCGGGCGCCCGGCGACGTGCAGGCCCTCACCGTGCTCGGCTACGCGCAGTGGCTCAGCGGCTCGCCCGCCGACGGGGCGAGCGCGTTCGAGCAGGCGCTGCACATCAACCGCGACGCCGCGCCCGCGCTCGCCGGGCGGGGTCAGATCCGCGCCGACCTGGGTGACCACCAGGGGGCCCTGGCCGACCTCGGCCGTGCCCTGGCCCTCGGCCTCCCTCCGAGCGACGAGGCCGACGTACGATCGGCCCGCGCGCTGGCGATCGCCGGGCTGGGCGACATCGACGCCGCCGAGGCGGAGCTGGCCCGCGCGCTCATGCTGGCCCCCGACCGGGTCCGCACCCGGCTGCGGCGGGCCCGCGTCCGCGCGCTGACGGGCGACGTCGAGCAGGCCCTGCGCGACCTGGAGGAGATCCGGTTCTCCGACGCGCCCCCCGTCGAGAAGGCCACGGCGCGCCGCGCCCTCACCGGGCTGAGGCAGACTCTGTCACCGTGAGGATCACGATCGTCTCGGGTGACATCACCGAGCAGCACGTCGACGCCGTCGTCAACGCCGCCAACTCCAGCCTGCTGGGAGGCGGCGGCGTCGACGGGGCCATCCACCGGCGCGGCGGCCCGGCCATCCTCGACGAGTGCCGCGGGCTGCGCGCCTCCCGCTACGCCAAGGGCCTGCCCGTGGGCCAGGCGGTGGCCACGACCGCGGGCGGCCTCCCGGCCCGGTGGGTGATCCACACCGTGGGCCCCGTCCATTCCCGGAGCGAGGACCGCTCGCACCTGCTGGCCTCCTGCTACCGCGAGGCGCTGCGGGTCGCCGACGAGCTGGGCGCCGCCACCGTCGCCCTGCCGGCGGTGTCCACCGGGATCTACGGCTGGCCGGCCGGCGACGCCGCCCGCATCGCCGTCGGCGCCGTCCACGCCACCCCCACCCGGGTGGCCGAGGCCCGGTTCGTGCTGTTCACCGCCGACGTCCACGCCGCCTTCGAGCGGGCCCTGCGGGACGCCGGGCCCACCGACGAGGAGATCGCCGCGAGGCTCGCGGCCCAGCCGGAGGAGCGCTGGCAGGAGCTCTTCGCCCGAGCCGGCGCCCTCACCGCGGCCGACCTGGAGGTGGGGTGGGGCGTCGGGCAGGAGATCAGCCCGGGCGTGACCCAGATGCCCTACCCCGTCTACAGCGAGGCGGTCACGCGGATCACCGGGCTCCTCGGGGAGCTGGGCGTGGTGGTGGCCTTCGCCTGGCCCGGCTGGCACCGCGCCGCCGCCATCTCACCGGACGGCCGCGAGCTGCGCGACCTGCCGGTCGCCGACGCGGCCCGGCTCGCCACGACGATCATCCGGGGCGAGCGGTTCAGCGAGGGCACCATCGGCGCCGCCCTGCGCGGCGGCGCCCTCCAGGCGATCCTCGACCGGCTGCGCCGCTGGCACGACCACGAACGCCCCTGATGCGGCCCACCGGGTTCGGGCCGGCCCGTGAGGCAGGTCTCGCGGCCCTGCCCGCCGCCGGCGCGACCCGGTCCCGCGGCCGGGCCGTCGCATGGCGCCTGTCCTCGCCGAGCCGGCACGGCCGTCCTGGCACGGAGCGGCCGGGCGGTCAGTCCTTGGTCACCGCCCGGCCGATGACCACCCGCTGGATCTGGTTGGTGCCCTCGACGATCTGCAGCACCTTCGCCTCGCGCATGTAGCGCTCCACCGGGAAGTCCTCGACGTAGCCGTAGCCGCCGAACACCTGCACCGCGTCGGTGGTGACCTTCATGCACATGTCCGTGGCGAACAACTTGGCCATCGCCGCCCGCGTGCCGTAGGGGCGGCCCGCGTCACGCAGCCGGGCGGCGTCGAGGTAGAGCGCCCGGGCGGCGGCCACCTGCGTGGCCATGTCGGCCAGCATGAACGAGACGCCCTGGAAGTCGGCGATCCGGCTGCCGAACTGGCGGCGTTCCCTGGCGTAGGACACGGCGGCGTCGAGGGCGGCCTGGGCCACGCCGACCGCGCAGGCGGCGATGCCGAGCCGGCCGCCGTCGAGGGCCGCCATGGCGATGCGGAAGCCCTCGCCCTCGGCCCCGACCAGGGCCTCGGGCGGCAGGCGCACACCGTCGAAGCGGACCTGGGCGGTCGGTGAGGAGCGCATGCCCATCTTGTGCTCGGCCGCGCCGTAGGAGAGCCCGTCGAGCCCGGCGGGGACGTGCAGGCAGGAGATGCCGCGCGCGCCCGGCTCGCCGGTGCGGGCCATCAGCAGGTAGAAGTCGGCGACGCCGCCGTGGGTGATCCACGCCTTGACGCCGGTGACCGTGTAGCCGTCGGGGCCGGACTCCGCCCTGGTGGTCAGCGCCGCGGCGTCGGAGCCCGACTGGGGCTCCGACAGGCAGTAGGCGCCGAGCAGGTCGCCGCCGACCATGGCGGGCAGCAGCGCGGCCTTCTGCTCCTCGCCGCCGTACGCCGCCACGGGGAAGCACGAGAGCGTGTGCACCGAGGTGCCGAGCCCCACGGTCAGCCACCCGGCCGCGAGCTCCTCCACGACCTGCAGGTAGACCTCCTGCGGCTGACCCCCGCCGCCGTGCTCCTCGGGGTAGGGCAGGCCGAGCAGCCCCGCGGCGCCGAGCGTGGCGAACACCTCGCGCGGGAACCGCCCGGCCGCCTCGTCGGCCGCCGCCCGCGGCGCGACCTCCTTGGCGACCAGGTCGCGCGTCAGCTCGATCAGGTCGCGCGCCTCGTCGGTCGGCAGGGCACGTTCAACAGTCATGGGCACAGAACTCCTCTTAAAGGGGTATGAACCCCCGATTGTGCCTAAACGATCACCAATGCACGAGAGGTGTTGTTGAGCCGCTCCCCGCCGCTCTCGCCGCAGACCACGATGTCCTCGATGCGGGCGCCGTGCCTGCCGGCCAGGTAGATGCCCGGCTCCACGGAGAACGCGAAGCCGGGCTCCATCGGCTCGGCGTTGCCCGCGACGATGTAGGGATCCTCGTGCGTCTCGATGCCGATGCCGTGCCCGGTGCGGTGGATGAAGTGGTCGCCGTAGCCGGCCTCGGCGATGATGTCGCGGGCCGCCGCGTCGATCGACTCGCACGGCACACCCGGCCGTACGGCGGCGCAGGCGGCCTCCTGGGCCCGGCGCAGCACCTCGTAGTAGGCGGCGAAGTCGGCCGGCGGCTCGCCCACGGAGTAGGTGCGGGTGGAGTCGGAGCAGTAGCCGTTGTGCAGCTGGCCGCCGATGTCGACCACGACCGGCTCGCCCGGCTGGATCACCCGCTCGGACAGCTCGTGGTGCGGGCTGGCCGCGTTGGGGCCGGAGGCGACGATGACGAAGTCGACCGTGGCGTGGCCGGCGGCCAGGATCGCCTCGGCGATGTCGCGGCCCACCTCGCGCTCGGTGCGGCCGGCCCGCAGGAACCCGGGCACCTGCCGGTGCACCGCGTCGATCGCCTCGCCCGCCTCGCGCAGCGCCGCCACCTCGGCCAGCGACTTGCGCATCCGCAGCTCGCGCAGCACGCTGCCGGCCAGCACCTGCTCGGCGTCCGGCAGCACGTCGCGGAAGCGCAGCGACGACATCGCCCACATGCGGTCGGCCAGCCCCACTGTGCCCACCCGGCCCAGCCGCGAGGCCGCGATCCGGTAGGGATCGTCGGTCTCGTCCCACGCGACGAACTCCAGCCCCAGCCGCGAGGCGGGCGACGCCTGCGCGGCGGGCAGCTCCAGGCGGGGCACCAGCATGTACGGCTCACCGGAGGCCGGCACCACCAGACACGTCAGCCGCTCCAGCGGCTTGGCGTCGTAGCCGGTCACGTAGCGCAGATCGGGGCCGGGGGTGAGCAGCAGCGCGTCGATGCCGGCCTTGGCGGCGGCCTCCTGGGCGGCGGCGAGGCGCGAAACGGGATACAAGTCCGAGGTCATCACAGGCTCAATCTACTCGGAATCACGCCGCCTAAAATCCGCGAAAAGCTCTCACCACAGCACAAGCCAGCAGCACCGTACGCACATCTTCGATGACGTAGTGTGAGCCGAATGTCCCGTTCCACTGCATGCGAGGGTGAGGCTCAGCGCAGGCGCGCCGTGAGCCTGGCAGGCGACCGCGAGCTGGTGGCCGCCCGGCTCGCCCACGCCCAGCGGCTGGGCAACATGGGATGGGCCGAGTGGGACCTGCACACCGGCGAGGCGATCTGGTCCGACCAGGTCTTCACGATCTTCGGCCGCGACCGCGCCGACGGGCCGGTCCTCCTGCCGGACCTGACCGCCCACGTCGAGCCCGACGACCGCCAGGCGCTCGACCGGCTGCTGACCGCGGTCGTCCTGGGCACCGAGCCGGTGCAGGCGGAGTTCCGCATCCGGCGCGGCGGCGAGCTGCGCAACCTGCGCGTCGTCCTGGAGCCGCTCATGGCGCCGGGCGGCCCGGCCGGGGTGCACGGCGTCATCCAGGACATCACCGGCCGCCGCCGGGCGGAGCGCATCATGTCCGAGTCGCGCCGCCAGTTGCTGGAGGCCAGGGAGAAGGCGGCCGAGGAACGCCACGTGATGCTGGCGCTGCGCGAGGCCATCCTGCCCGAGCCGGTCGGCTGCCTCGACCTGCCCAACACCAGGATCGCGGTGCGCTACGTGCCCGCCGAGAAGACGGCGAGCCTGGGCGGCGACTGGTTCGAGGCCGCGCCACTGCCCGACGGGCGGGTGCTGCTCGCGATCGGCGACGTGTCCGGCCACGGCCTGCCCGCGATCGCGCGCATGGCGCAGCTGCGCCACGCCCTGATCGGGCTGACGATGACCGGCGAGCCCGCGGCGGGGTTGCTGGCGTGGCTGAACGAGCTGGTCATCCACCGGCTGGAGGAGACCACGGCCACCGCCGTGATCGGCCATCTCGACACCTCGGCCCGGGTGTTCAGCTGGGCCAGGGCGGGCAACCTGGCGCCCATCCTGGTGCGCGACGGCACCGCCCGGCACCTCGACCAGCCGAGGGGCGTGCTGCTCGGCGCGGCCTGCGGCCAGCCGTACGAGCCGGCCCGCACCGAGCTGCGCGGCGGCGACCTGCTGCTGATGTTCACCGACGGGCTCGTGGAACGGCGCACCCGCGACATCGACGAGGGGCTCGACCTGGCGCTGAAGGCCGCGTCGCAGCTGCGCGGCGGCGACCTCGACGCCGGGCTGGACCGCCTGCTGGACGACATCGGCGGCCCGAACCCGGAGGACGACGCCTGCCTGCTCGCGGTGGGCATCCTGGGCCCGGACGGCTCGTAGCCCTCGCGGGCTCCCTGCGAGGGGGCCACCGGGAGTGCGAACATGGACCCCGTGCTCATGCTTCTGGACACTCCCTCGCTCTACTTCCGCGCCTTCTACGGCATCCCCGACTCGATCACCGCGCCCGACGGCATGCCGGTCAACGCGGTGCGCGGGCTGATCGACATGATCGCCACCCTGGTGCGCGCCCACTCCCCCACCCGGCTGGCGGCCACCATGGACGCCGACTGGCGGCCCGCCTTCCGGGTCGCCGCCATCCCCACGTACAAGGCCCACCGGGTCGCCCACGGCGACGTCGAGGAGGTGCCCGACACGCTGGTGCCGCAGATCCCGGTCATCGAGGAGGTCCTCGACGCCGTGGGCATCGCCCGGCTGGAGTCCCCCGGCTACGAGGCCGACGACGTGATCGGCACCCTCACCCACCGGGCCGAGGGGGCGGTCGACATCGTCACCGGCGATCGCGACCTGTTCCAGCTGGTCGACGACTCGCGTCCGGTGCGGGTCCTCTACACCGCGCGCGGCATCCGCAACCTGCAGCCGGTGGACGAGGCGTTCGTGACCGCCAAGTACGGCATCCCCGGCCGCGCCTACGCCGACTTCGCCACGCTGCGCGGCGACCCCAGCGACGGCCTGCCGGGGGTCGCGGGCGTCGGCGAGAAGACGGCCGCCTCCCTCATCACCCGCTTCGGGTCCCTCGACGCGCTGCTCTCCGCCCTCGACTCGGGAGCCACCGAGGGCTTCCCCGCGGGCAGCCGCACCCGGCTGGCCGCCGCCCGCGACTATCTCCGGGTCGCCCCCGGCGTGGTGCGGGTCGCCCCTGACGCGCCCCTGCCCGCCGCCGACCTGGCGCTTCCGGCCAAGCCCCGCGACCCCGAGGCCCTCGTACGACTCGCCGACCGCTACGGCCTGGACAGCCCGCTCAACCGCCTGCTCGACGCTCTGCCCCGATAGCCGTCACGGTAGGTTGACCGCGTGTCGATGACGAGCATGCGGATCCCCGGTGAGCTCCCCGCCAGGCTGGAGGACGGATTCGCACGCGTCCGGCGCGAGTGCGGGCTGCCCGGCGCCTTTTCCCCGCAGGTGCTCGACGAGGCCGAGTGGGTGGCCGAGGTGCCGAGGCTCGACGGCCGTGACCTGTCCGATCTGCCGTTCGTCACCATCGGCCCGCCCGGCTCGGCGGGCCTCGACCGGGCCGTCCACCTCGAGCGGCTGCGCGGCGGCTACCGCGTCTGGCACGCGATCGCCGACCTCGGCGCGTTCGTGCGGCCGGGCGGCGTCATCGACTCCGAGGCCCGCTCACGGGGCACGACGGTCCATCTGCCCACCGGCGACGTGCCCCTGCATCCCCGGGTGCTGTCCGAAGCCGGCGCCAGCCTGCTGCCCGGCGTGACCCGGCCGGCCGTGGTGTGGCGGATCGACCTCGACGCCGAGGGCCGCACGGTCGGCGCCGACGTGCAGCGCGCGCTGGTGCGCAGCCGGGAGCGGCTCGACCACGCCTACGTGCAGGCGGCCGTCGAGACGGGCACCGCCGACGGCACGCCCGGCCTGCTGGCCGAGATCGGCGGGCTCCGGCTGGAGCTGGAGCGCGAACGTGGCGGCGTCACGCCGCCCGCCCCCGGACTGGACATGGTGACCGCCGACGGCGGCCACCACCTCCTCTACCGGCCGTCACTGCCCGCCGAGGCGTGGAACGCGCAGATCTCCCTGCTCACCGGCATGGCCGCGGCCTCCATGATGCTCGACGCCGAGATCGGCGTGCTGCGCGTGCTGCCCGCGCCGCGGCCGCGCGACCTCGACAGGGTGCGCCGGGTGGCGGCGGCGCTGCGCGTCCCGTGGCCCGACGGCGCCGGTTACGGCCGGGTGGTGCACGACCTCGACCCGGCCGACCCCCGGCGGGCGGCGTTCCTGCACGAGTCGCGGGTGTTGCTGCGCGGCTCGGGCTACGTGGCCTTCAACGGCGAGCCTCCGTCGCTGGCCGACCACGCCGCGGTGGCCGCGCCCTACACGCACGTGACGGCCCCCCTGCGCCGCCTGGTCGACCGCTACGCCACCGAGGTGTGCCTGGCGATCGCGGCGGGCGAGCCTGTCCCCTCCGACGTGGCCAGGGCCCTGGACGACCTGCCCGGCCTGATGTCGGCCGCGGATCACCGCGCCTCGGCGGTGGAGCGCGCCTGCGGTGAGCTCGTGGCGGCTTTCCTGCTGCGCGACCGGGTCGGCCAGGCGTTCGGCGCCATGGTGATCGACGTGGACGAGCACCGCGGCGACGGCCGGATCCGGCTCGCCGACCCGGCCGTGATCGCCCCCTGCGACGGGCCGCTCCCCCTGGGCGAGCACGTCACGGTACGGCTCGCCCAGGCCAACCTCGCCACCCGCCAGGTCCGCTTCACCCCGGCCTAATTCGTCTTTTAAGTGCACTTTGTCACCGATTGACATTCCCCTTATTTCGGAATACATCAAGGCTATCGCTCCGTATTCCGCGGCGAGGGGGAGTCTCGTGCAGGTGAACAACTACGGCCCGGTCAAGCGTCAGAAGTACACCGAAAACACCTACAACTCAGAGACCCAGCACGTTTTCGTACAACTGCGTGCGTCCCTCGACGCACTGGAGCAACTGATCGAGCGGGGGTCGGTGGAGGCCGGTCCGGGCATGCTGGCCGCACGGGAGCTGCGCGCCGGCATCGAGGAGTCGCCCGATCAGCCGACCGGACGGCTGATGTCCGCGGCCCGGCGGGTGCGCGATCTGCTCACCACGGGCGGGGCGGCCGCCGAGGACGTCAGGAAGGCGGCGGAGGCGGTCGCCGCCATCAGCGCCGCGGTCGGCGTCATCAGCGGGTGACCGGCCATGTCGGAGGATCACCAGAACATCCATAATTACGGCAACATACGCAACCAGAAATACACCCAGCACAATTACTACACCGGCCACGATCCCACGCGGAATTTGGCCGCCGCGAGAGACGCCCTGAAACGCCACGACTGGGACATCGCCGTCAAGCATTACGCCGACCACATCGCACACGCGCGCGACCCGGCCGGAGTGGTGTTCGTCGAATACGCCCTGGCCGATCTGCAGGGCAAGCGACCACGCGATCACCCGGACGGCCATCTGGGCCGTGTCCGCACGCGGCTGGACAACGCCTACGGCGACGATCCGGCGCTGCCGTGCGCGGCCGCGCTGCTCGCCATCATCGACGAGGACCTCAACCACCTGCACCGGCAGGAGCCAGAGCTCTACACGCAACGCCTGTCCTCCGCGGCCGACGCGATCTCGCCCGACCGGGCCAAGATGATCGTCGACGCCATCACCGTGGACGAATCACCCACGTGGCTCAAGCTGGAGCGCCTGGCCAACCCCGGCAAGACAGGCGGAACGGGCGAGCTCGCCCTGCTGGACGAGGAGGAACAGCGCGACCGCGAACGACGCATGAGGACCCTGTTCTCGCCCCCGCCCCGGGAACCCGACCCGCCCTACCGGCTGAGCCACTCGACGGCCGTCCTCGGCCTGAGTGTCGCACTCGCGACCCTGGTGATCACGCTGCTCGTGCTCAGGCAGGTGGCCTATGCCTGGAGCCCGTTCTCCCCTCTGCCGTACGTCATGATCCTCGCGATCGCCGGCACGATCTGCTGCGCCGGCTGGATCGTCGCCACCGCGATCCGCAACGCGGCGATGGAGCGCCGCCACGACACCGCGGTGCGGGAGCAGAAGCAGCGGCACCGCGAGTATCTCGACGAACTGCCCACCGCCGACCAGATCGACAGGTGGCTGCGCGGCGACCTCGCCACCATCCAGCACCGGGCCCTCGACCGGCTGGGGATTCTGCGCGGCGAGCTCGTCACCGGAACGGGCCGGTACATCAGCCCGTTCGTGATCATGGGTCCGGAGGAGCAGAAGTCGTCCAGGACGAAGATGGCGCAGCACCCCAACGGCCGCTTCTTCGCTTCGCGTTACGGGGTCTTCGTCCTGTTCATGACGGAACGAAAGCTCGGCGCCTACCGCACGACCCTCGACGCGATCACGGGACGTCGTGAGGCGGCCGAGCAGACGAGCGAATACAGGTACGGCGACATCGTCTCGGTGAGCGTCAGAACCGTCCCGCTGCCCACGCCCGGCAAGAAGGCCCGGCGCAGGGCGAAACAGGCGGAGCCCGAGCAGAACAAGGAGGACGAGGACTACACCTTCGTGGACGTCGGCTCCACGCCCACGACGCCGCTCGCCGAGCGGTTCACGCTCATCGTCCCCAGCGATCGATTCGATGTCACCACGACCATCAGGGACGAGAACAGCGCCAAGGACTACCGCATCCAGCTCTCCCAGACCGACCGGGCCCTGGCCGCGATCCGCAGGAACATCCTCGCCGCCGGCCCGGCCGGCCGGCGCGCCGTCTGACACGGCGAGGCCGCACCCGGAGGTCCGGGCGCGGCCAGGCCGGGCGGAAGGTCACTTCCCGAGCGGCTTCCACCCCGCCCCCAGGCCCATCAGGTGAAGGGCGACGCAGACCAGGCCGGCGACGGCGAGCGTGGTGACGGTGAGCACCCCGCCCACGGCGACGCCGGCGATCTCGAAGACGAGGGCGAGCACGAACAGCAGGGCGGCGGCGAGGGCGAACATGGCAACCTCCAGGGGATGGCCGGACGCCGCGCGGGGCGGGCGGCGCGGCGGATCCGGGAGGGCTGAACCGAGCTTGCGACATGGGGATTTCCACCGCGCCCCCGGCGAAAACCGCCCGAATGGTTACGTTGCGTAGACTGGCGATGACATCACCTTGACCGGGCGGTCAGTACGCCGCGACCGTCAGGCGAGCGAGGAGTAGGCCACCACGCCGCGGCGCATGGCGTCCATGGCCTTGGTCGCGGTCAGCTTGATCTTGCTGCCCTCCGGCGCGGCGTTGCCCAGCTGGCCGAGCAGGTCCATCAGCTGCTTGATCCACCGGACGAAGTCACCCGCGGCCAGCTCGCTGCCGTTGACGCCGTCCATGAGGACCGCGTCGAGGCTGTGCCCCTTGGTCCACCGGAACGCCGCCCAGGCGAAGCCCAGGTCGGGCTCGCGGATGGTCTCGAGCCCGTGGTCGGACTCGATGCCCTCCAGCTCGCCCCAGAGCCGGACCATGGAGGTGAGCGCGTCCTGCGCCCGCCCCGCCGGGATCTTGGGACGGCGGGCGTCGTCGGCCTGCCGCGACTCGAACACCAGCGCCGACACGCACGCCGCCAGCTCCGCCGGGTCGAGCTCCTCCCACAGCCCGCTGCGCAGGCATTCGGCGGTGAGCAGGTCGAGCTCGGTGTAGATGCGGCCCAGGCGGCGGCCCTCCTCGGTGACGGTCTCGCCACGCAGGTAGCCGAGCTGCTCCAGCACCGAGCAGATGCGGTCGAAGGTGCGGGAGATGACGTGGGAGCGGCCCTCGACGCGCCGGCGCAGCCCCTCGGTCTCGCGCAGCAGCTTGTAGTAGCGCTCCGCCCAGCGGGCGTGGTCCTCGCGCTCGTCGCAGCCGTGGCAGGGATGCTGCCTGACGCGGCGGCGCAGCTCGTTGATCTCGTCGTCCTCCACGGCGTGGTCGCGCGCCCTGGGCGGCTTGCCCAGGTCACGGTCGCCGATCTTGGCGAGCAGTGTGGAGACGAGGTTGGCCCGCTCCTTGGGCGAGCGGCCGTTGAAGTTCTTCGGGATGCGCAGCTTCTCGATCGGCTCGACGGGCACCGGGAAGTCGGCCGGGTCGAGCTTCTTGACCTGCTTGCCGATCGTCAGCACCAGCGGGCTGGGGCCGTGGCCGCGCGGGTTGCGGCCCGGGTCGAGCACGATCGCCAGGCCCGCCCGGCGCCCGCCCGGGACGCGGATGACGTCTCCCGGCTGCAGCGCCTCCAGCGACCTCACGGCCGCGGCCCGCCGCGCGGCGCCGCGCTGCTTGGCCAGCTGCGCCTCGCGGTCGGACAGCCGGCGGCGCAACCCGGCGTATTCGGTGAAGTCGCCCAGGTGGCAGGTCATCGCCTCCTGGTAGCCCTCGAGCGCCTCCTCGTGCTTGCGCAGCTGCTTGGCCAGCCCGACGACCGCCCGGTCGGCCTGGAACTGCGCGAACGACTCCTCCAGCAGGGTCCGGGCGCGCTCGCGGCCGAACTGGCCGACCAGGTTGACGGCCATGTTGTAGGAGGGCTGGAAGCTGGAGCGCAGCGGGTAGGTGCGGGTGCCGGCCAGCCCGGCCACCGACAGGGGATCCATGCCGAGCTGCCAGAGCACCACGGCGTGACCTTCGACGTCGATGCCGCGCCGCCCGGCCCGGCCCGTGAGCTGGGTGTATTCGCCCGGCGTCAGGTCGGCGTGGGTCTCGCCGTTCCACTTGTCGAGCTTCTCGATGACGACGCTGCGCGCGGGCATGTTGATGCCGAGCGCCAGCGTCTCGGTGGCGAACACCGCCTTGACCAGGCCGCGGGTGAACAGCTCCTCGACCACCTCCTTGAACGCCGGCAGCATGCCCGCGTGGTGGGCCGCGAGCCCGCGCTCCAGGGCGTCGCGCCACTCCAGGTAGCCGAGCACCGCCAGGTCCTCGTCGGGCAGGTGGGCGGTCCGCTCGTCGACGAGCTGCCTGATCTCGTGACGCTCCCGCTCGGTGGTGAGCCGGATCCCGGCGTTCAGGCACTGCTGGACGGCCGCGTCGCAACCGGCCCGGGAGAAGATGAACGTGATCGCGGGCAGCAGCCCCTCGGAGTCGAGCTTCTCGATCACCTGGGTGCGGTCCGGCGGGCGCGAGCGCGACGGCCTGCCGTTGCCGCGCCGGCCGCGGCCGGCGGTGAGCCGCTCGGCGTCGCGGGTGACCCGCATCAGGGTGGGGTTGATGCGGGGCGTCTCATCGTCGGGCATGAACAGGTCGTAGATCAGGTTGCCGACCATCATGTGCTGCCAGAGCGGCACCGGCCGGTGCTCGTCGACGATGACCGTGGTGTCACCGCGCACCTCGCCCAGCCACTCGCCGAACTCCTCGGCGTTGCTGACCGTGGCCGACAGCGCCGCCAGCCTGACGGACTCGGGCAGGTGGATGATGACCTCTTCCCACACCGCCCCCCGGAACCGGTCGGCCAGGTAGTGGACCTCGTCCATCACGGCGAACCCGAGCCCCGCCAGCGTCGCCGACCCGGCGTAGAGCATGTTGCGCAGCACCTCGGTGGTCATGACCACGATCGGGGCCTCGCCGTTGACGCTATTGTCGCCGGTCAGCAGGCCCACCTTGGCGGTGCCGTAGCGTTTGACCAGGTCGTTGTACTTCTGGTTGGACAGCGCCTTGATCGGGGTGGTGTAGAAGCACTTGCGCCCCTGCTCCAGGGCCAGATGGACGGCGAACTCGCCGACGACCGTCTTGCCGGAGCCGGTGGGGGCGGCCACCAGGACCCCGTCACCCGCCTCGAGCGCGCGGCAGGCGTCGATCTGGAAGTCGTCGAGCTCGAACTCGTACAGATCGCGGAACGATCTGAGAGCGGGCCCGTCGTCACCGTACTTTTCACGGAAGGCCGCGTAGCGTTCCGCTGGCGTTGTCATGACGCCAGCCTACCGAAATCGTCATTCCGGTCCGTCCTGCCCGGCCGACGCCTTTACAAAGTAGATTTCAGGCGATGACCCGGAGCACCCCGGGCTGGACCTCGCAGCTGACCGGGATCGGCCCGACGCGCTCGCCGTCGGCGTAGGCCACCACGCCGGGCGCCTCCAGCCGGACACTCCTGGCCCGCCTGATCGACACGGCCGGGTGGGAGACGTGGGTCCCCCGGTAGACGCTGGGGAAGACCCGCAGGAACTCCGCCTTGCCCACCGCCTCCAGCACCATCACGTCCAGCAGCCCGTCGTCGGGCCGCGCGTCGGGGCACACCCGCATGCCCGCGCCGTAGGACCGGGTGTTGCCCACCGCGACCAGCATGGCCTCCCGCTCGAGCGTCTCGCCGTCGAGCGTGATCCGGAACGGGATCGGCCGGAACCGGCGCAGCTCCTCGACCATGGCCACCAGGTAGCGGGCCATCCCGGGCGGCCAGGTGAGCCCGTTGGCCCGCTCGTTGACCTTCGAGTCGAACCCGCAGCACATCACCCCGGCGTACAGCTCGTCGGCGCCGCCGGCCCGGACGCGGACGGCGTCGATCAGCCGGGACTTCATCCGGAGCACGGCGCGGGCGGCGGCCATCGGATCCTTACGCGGCAGGCCGAGGGCCGCGGCGATGTCATTGCCCGTCCCGGCCGGGATGACGCCGAGCGGCACATCGGTGCCGGCCACGGCCTGCACGGCCAGGTGGACGAGACCGTCACCGCCGAAGGCGACCAGGGCGTCGGGGCGTTCGGCCACGGCGGCGCAGGCCCGTTCGAGGGCGTCCGCGGCGCTGTCGCCGACGATCACCGACACGTCGGCTCCGCCCGCGCGCAGGCGGCGGACCACGGGTTCGAGCAGGCGCAGCGCCCGGCCGCCGCGTGCGGCCGGATTGACGAGCAGGGCGAGTTGAGGGGGCACGCCCGGAACATATCGCCTATGTGGCGGAACCGGAATCCTCTTCCAGCGGCGAGGCCTCGTCGTCGGACAGGTGTGAGAAGTCCTCATCGGCGGGCCGGCGCTTCTCCCGCAGGTACATGAACAACTCGGCCGCCGCGAACAGGATGATCATCGGCAGGGCCAGCGCCATCATGGCGATGGGTTCGCCTCCGGGCGTGATGACCGCGCCGAACACGAACATCAGGAAGATGACCATCCGGCGGTGCTTCTTGACCGCGGCGTGCGGCAGCACCCCGATGATGTTGAGGAACACCAGCAGGAGCGGCAGCTCGAACGACACCCCGAAGATCAGCAACATGATCAGGATGTAGTCGAGGTAGTCGTCGATCTGGATGGTGGCGACCGTGTCCTCGAGCGAGAAGCTCAGCAGGAAGGACAGGCTGGTGTCGATGATGACGTAGGCGAGCACCGCGCCGAGGAGGAACAGCGGGATCGCCAGGGCGAGAAAGCTCAGGGAGTAGCGCTTCTCGTTGCGGTAGAGGGCGGGCGTGACGAACGCCCAGATCTGGTAGAGCCAGACGGGTGAGGCCACGACGAGGCCGACCATCGCCGAGACCTTCAGCGTGATGAAGAAGGACTGGAAGATGCCGCCATAGGTCAGGCTGCACCGCCCGTTGAGCTGGCGTGACTGGACCGTCTCGCAGTAGGGCGCCTTGAGGAACTCCCACACCGGATCGAACAGGATCCATCCGATGATGATGCCCACCCCGACCGCGAGCATCGCGATGAGCAGCCGGTTGCGCAGCTCGCGCAGGTGCTCCATCAGCGGCATGCGACCCTCGGCGTCCGTGGCCGGAGCCGTGCCCTTGCGGCTCGACCGTCTGAGCAGCGCCATTCAGCAGTCCAGGTGACGAGGAGGGATCGGGTCAGACTTGCTTGTCGGCCTTGCCCGCGGCGGCGCGGAGCCTGGCGGCCTGCTCCTCAAGCTGGCGTGCCTGCTCCTCGGCCGAGAGCCCTGGGGCGACCGGGGCTGCCGGGATCTGCTGCGGCGTGACCGGCTGCTGCTGGGACTGCGCCTGGGCCTGAACGGTGGTCTGCCCGTCCTCATCGTCGTCACGCAGCTTGGCCGTCTCCGACTTGAAGATGCGCAGGGACCTGCCGACTCCCCTGGCCATCTCCGGCAGCTTCTTGGCGCCGAACAACATGATGAGCACGACGGCGATGATCAGAAGTTCGGGAACTCCGAGTTGTCCCATGTGACATCCTCACCAAGCTAGTGCGTTTTCAGCCACGATCGTACGCTGCCTCAGGATAAGACTCACCCCTCCGGCGGCCGTAATCTGGCCCGCCTCGGCTCCAGCTGCGCCTGGGCCGCGGCGACTTCCCTGTTGAGACTACGTGCCGCGGCGACGGCTCGCGCACCGGTGACGGCCAGCGCGGCCATCCCGGCGGCGCCGAGCCCCGCGGCCAGGAAGATCCAGGTCATGACCGCTGAGAGTACAGCGTCAGGGCCCGCTCGGCCTCCGCGCGCACCCGGTCGGCCATGGCGGGCGGCGCCACCACCCTGCCGGTGTCGCCCAGCCGCAGCGCCAGCTTGAGGATCCAGTCCTCGTCGCGGGCGCGCAGCGCGACCCGCAGCCGGCCCTCGCCCAGCTCGGTGACCTTCTCGCACGGGTAGTACTCCGCCACCCAGCGGCCGGCGGCGGTCACCTCCAGCTCGACCAGCTCGTCGGTGGGCGACGGCCGGAAGACGCCCTGGGCGACGTCGATCGGCTCGGCCTCGGCGGGCGGGTCGGCGGGCACGTCGAGCACCTCGACGCCGAGCACCCGGTCGAGCCGGAACAACCGCATCGCCTCGGCCCGGTAGCACCAGCCCTCCAGGTAGGTGCGGCCGTCGACGATCACCACCCGCATGGGGTCGACGTCGCGGGGCGTCACCTCGTCGCGGCCGGGCACGTAGTAACGCAGCGACAGCCGGCGCCGCCTGGTGAGCCCCTCGCGGACACGGGGCAGCGCGTCGGGGGCGGCGTCGACGTCGACGGCGACCTGGCTGCTCACCTCGGCGGCGCCCTCCCCTGCGGCCCGCTCCAGCTTGGCCACCACCCGGGGCAGCGCGTCGCCCGGCACCTCGGCCAGCTCCGGCATCGCGGCCAGCATGCGCAGCGCCACCAGCAGCGCGCTGGCCTCGTCGATGCCGAGCCGCAGCGGCCTGGCGATGGTGTCGGCGTTGTCGATGAGGATCTCGCCGCCGTCCCAGGACACGTCGATCAGGTCGCCGGGGGTGTGCCCCGGCAGCCCGCACATCCACACCAGTTGCAGGTCGTCGATGAGCTGCTTCTCGCTCAGCCCGAACACCTCGGCCACCTCGCCCACCTGCGCGCCCGGGTGCGACATCAGGTAGGGGACGAGCGCCAGCAGCCTCGGCAGCCGGTCGGCGGATCCGCTCACGCGAGTGCCCCTTTCAGTCGCCGGATGACGGCCTCACGGGCGTCGGGCGGCTCGGCCACCTCGACGTCGGAGCCCAGGCTGGCCATCCATCCGGCCAGCCGCTCGGGATCGGTGAAGGACAGCTCGGCCTCGTCCCAGCCGCCGGCGCCGGGATGCACGGACCTGGCCAGCTGGCGCAGCCCCTCGCAGGTGCCCTGGCGGACCCGGATCAGGGCCACGCGCTCCTCCATCGCCTCGTCGGGGAAACCCACCATGGCCCGCAGATCGACCCCGGGCGGCACCTCGACGGCGCCCGGCCTGCCGACGGTGGTGACCTGGCCGGTGATGCGGGAGAGCCGGAAGGCGCGCGGCGCGTCGCGGTCGCGGTCGAAGCCCGCCAGGTACCAGCGGCCGCGCCGGCTGACCACGCCCCAGGGCTCGACCGTGCGGCTGCGCACGCTCTCGCTGCCGGCGCCGCGATAGTCGAACCGCACCACCCGCCGGTCGCGAACGGCGTCCCACAGGGCCGGGAAGGCCGGGTCGCGGGTGTCGACCCGCAGCTCCAGAGCCCCGCCCGCGCCCGCGCCGGTGCCGACGGCGTCGTCGGTGGCCACGCCGCCCGCGCGCAGCTTGAGCAGCGCGCCGGAGGCGGCCTCGGCGAGGCTGGCCCGCTGCCACACCTGGGCGGCCAGTCCGAGCACGGCCGCCTCGTCGGGTTCGAGGGTGATCTCCGGCAGCTCGTAGGAGGTGCGCTCGATGCGGTAGCCGGGCTCGTCCTCCCACGGGTCGCGCACCACGTCGATGGGGATGCCGATCTCGCGCAGCTCGTTCTTGTCGCGCTCGAACATCCGCTGGAACGCCTCGTCGCCCTCACGGTCGTAGCCGGGGACGGCGTGGCGGATCTGCTCGGCCGACAGCGGGCGCCTGGTCGCGAGCAGGCAGATCACCAGGTTCAGCAACCGCTCGGTCTTACGGCGCGACATCTGCTCACTCCTCCTTCTTGGACGCTACCCTGCCCCCGTGATCAGATGGCGCAAGGGCGAGGTCGTACGGATCCGGCGCGAGTGGCCGGGAGCGATGGAACTGGAGGTCGCCGTCTCCGAGGGCACGGGGCCCCCCGGATCGTGCCGGGCGCTGGCCTATCCCCCCCTGGTGGGCCGCCCGGAACCCGGCGACGAGGTGCTGCTCAACACGACGGCACTCGCGATGGGTCTCGGTACGGGAGGTTACGCCATGGTGGTGGCCGTGCCGAACCGTTTGCCGGAAGATCCGGACGGCCCCGGGCACCTGGTGAAGGCGCGTTACACGCCGCTGCAGGCCACCGTGCTCGGCGCGGACGAACAGGACTCCCCCTTCCACGAGGCGCTGCGCGAGGCCGACTCGCTGGACGGGATGCCCGTGGTCGTGGCCGACCTGCACTCGGCGCTGCCGCCGATCCTGTGCGGGCTGTACGAGTCGGCGAAGGACGCGCGGGTCGCGTACGTGATGCTGGACGGCGGGGCGCTGCCCGCGTGGTTCTCGATGACGTGCGCCCGGCTGCGCGAGGCCGGCTGGCTGGCCGGGGTGGTCACGGTGGGCCAGGCGTTCGGCGGCGACGTCGAGGCGGTCACCACCCACACCGGGTTGCTGGCGGCCAGGCACGTGCTCGACGCCGACGTGGCGATCGTGACCCAGGGGCCCGGCAACCTCGGCACGGGCACCCGGTGGGGGTTCTCGGGCGTCTCGGCGGGCGAGGCGGTCAACGCCGCGGCGGTGCTGCTCGGCCGGCCGGTGGCGGCGTTGCGGGTCAGCGAGGGCGACAGGCGGGAGCGCCACCTCGGGGTGTCCCACCATTCGCTGACCGCCTACGGCCGCGTCGCCCTGTCGCCCGCCCGGGTGCCGGTGCCGCTGCTGCCCGGTGAGTTCGGCGAGCGGGTCAGGGACCAGGCCGAGCTGCTGGCCGTCCGCCACGAACTGGTGCCGGTGCCGGTCGACGGGCTGCACGAGGCGCTGCGGGCCTCACCGGTCACGCTGTCGACCATGGGCCGGGGGCTGGAGGAGGATCTGGCCTACTTCCTGGCGTCGGCGGCGGCGGGCAGGCTCGCGGCCTCGCTGCTGTCGTAGGAGTCCTTGAAGGTGAACGCCTCGGGGCCCGGCCCTTCGGCCCTGAGGCGTTCGAGGCGCCGCATCGCCTCGGCGAGCGTCGGCAGGTGGCCCTCGGGGATCCACCACATCACCAGGTGCGGCTCGGCCATCCGCAGAAACCACTCCCTGCGGCGGCGCAGCACGCCCAGGTGGGCGCTGCGGTAGGCGTAGTTCCACAGCGACTCCAGCGACTCCCACACCGAGAAGTTGACCAGCAGGTGGTCGCCGTAGGGGTGGGCGAGGGTGGCCGTGGGGTCCTGCTCGCTCTCCTTCATCCGCCACACGAAGCCGGGCGAGGTGTCGGCGAGCTCGTTGACGGGCTCGAGGAGCTCGACGAACGTGGCGAGCTCGGGGGCGTCGATCGGCGCGCGCAGGTGGGCGATGTTCAGCTGGGCGAGATGCATGGCGTCCAGCACACCATCCCCGCACCTTCTATGTCAATCTCCGTTTATTTTAGAAAGGGAGACGCAGCATTCCCCCGGCCTCGGTTCGAGCCGCACGCGGTCCGGATCGTCGCCCAGCCCCTCCAGCAGGCCCTGGCACAGGGCCAGGTTCATCGAGCAGACCAGCAGCGGCTGCTCCCGCGACAGCGCGTGGAAGGGGCAGTTGCGCATGCGCAGCCGGTCGCCCTCGGGGTACGGCTCGTAGCCGCGCCCGCGCAGCACGGCCTCCACGGGCTCGCCGTCACGCTCGGCCGCCAGCCGCCGCCCCGCCCGGCGGGCCGCCAGCTCGGCCTGCTCGTCGGCTCCGAGCAGCTCGACCACCTCGGCCAGCACCGAGGCCAGCGCGCGGTAGTCGCGCGGCGGCAGGCTCACCGACCGCTCTCCCCCGGCCCTGCGGTAGACCTTCGCGGGCCGCCCGCTGCCCGGCCCCTTGCGCTCCTGACGGCGCCGGCCGCTCTCGAGCAGGCCGGCCTCCACCAGCTTGTCGAGATGGTGCCCGGCCAGGGTCCGCGAGACCCCGGTCGCCTCGGCCGCCTCTCCCCGGCCCACCTCACCGCCGCTGGCCGCCACGACCTCGTACAGGCTGCGTCGTACGGGATCGTGCAGCAGGGCCAGCGCGTCCAGGTGGTCTTCGCTCACAGCCGGAGTCTAGGACGTGCGCACGCGGGCGCGGGAAGCCCCGACCGGGCCGATCAGTACGCGGCCAGCACGTCGACCACGAAGACGAGGGTGTCGCCCGCGCCGATGCCGAAGGCCGGCTGCCCGGACGGGCCGTACCCGTAGGCGGGCGGGACGATCATCAGGACCCGGCTGCCGACGGGGACACCGGTCAGCGCCCGGTCCCAGCCCTTGATCACGCTGCCGTCGCCGATGGTGAACGCCTTGGGCAGGCCCGTGCTCCAGGTGGTGTCGAACACCCGGCGTCGCTC
This sequence comes from Nonomuraea sp. NPDC048916, assembly GCF_040649575.1. Classification (NCBI taxonomy): domain Bacteria; kingdom Bacillati; phylum Actinomycetota; class Actinomycetes; order Streptosporangiales; family Streptosporangiaceae; genus Nonomuraea; species Nonomuraea sp. NPDC048916. The sequence continues at coordinate 44,040 of NZ_JBEZFS010000008.1, read as the reverse complement.
CCACACGGCCCCCTCGTGCTGGGTGACCAGTAGTTGTCCCGTCCGTGTCCGGGGGCCGCTCCCCTTGGACAGCACCTTGGCGACGAACCGCTCAGGCGGCGCCGACCTCGGCACCGACAGCCGGGGACGGGCGCCGCCGCCGGCCCGCACGCCCGCCAGCGAGCCGCCGCGCGCCTTGACCGAGGCGCCCTTCGGGTGCGCGCCGAGGATGTCGATCACGTAGAACAGCTCGTCGCCGGGGCCGACGCCCCGCGGCGGGTTGGCGCCAAACCCCTCGCCGGGCGGGATGGCGGCGATCACCCTGCTGCCCGCGCGGCGCCCCCGCAGGGCTTTGTCCAGGCCGGGCAGCAGCCGCCCCACCGGGAAGGCCACGGGCGCGCCGCGGGTGAAGCTGGAGTCGACGAGCCGGTTCTCCCGGCCGTCCCAGACGTGCGCGGTGTAGTGCACGATCGCCAGGTCGTCCGCGCGTAGCGACGCGCCCGCGCCCGCGGCGAGCTGGTCGATCCGCAGGCCGGCCGGGGGCCGGCCCTGAGGGAAGACGACCGTGGGCCGGACGCCGAACGCGCCGCCCACCTTGAGCTCGGGATCGGCGATCCGCTCGCCGGTGCACGCGGCCAGCAGCGCCAGCGACAGCAGCAGCGGCACTGCTCTGCGGAGCATCGGCGCCTCCCACGCGCGGCGGCCCGGCGGCGTGGCGCCGCCGGGCCGCACGATGCTATCGCGGTATCAGACCGCCCGTCAGTAAGCCGCGAGGACGTCCACGACGAAGACCAGCGTGCTGTTGCCCGGGATGCCCTGCTGCTCCTGGGCGCCGTAGCCGAGGTCCGGCGGGATGCTCATCACGACCCGGCTGCCAACCGGCACATCGACCAGGCCCTTCTGCCAGCCCTGGATGACGTTGCCGAGCGGGAACGAGGCCGGCTCGCTCTTGCCCCAGCTGGAGTCGAACTCCTTGTCGGTGCCCCAGATCTTGCCCGTGTAGTGGACGGTCAGGGTGTTGGCCGCCTGAACCTTGGCGCCGGTGCCCTCGATCAGCGTCTTGACGACGAGCTCCTTGGAGGGCTTGTCCTTCGTCTTGGTGGTCAGCGTCGGGGCCTTGTCGCCGCCCGGGTTGTCGACCTTGACGCCCTTGAGGGTCTCGCCGGTCTCCTTGCCGGTGGCCGCCTTCAGCGCCTCGGGCGGCGAGCCGACCACGTCAAGCACGAACACCTTGGTCGGCGTGGCCTGACCCTGCTGCGCGGCCGAGTCGGCGGCCATCACGGCCAGCAGCCGGCCGCCGTGCTTGACCTTGGTGAAGCCCTCCTGCAGCACCTGCGGCAGCTGCTGGTCGACGCCGATCGTCTCGGGCGTCTTGGTGTCGTAGGAGGAGCCCTGGAAGGCGTTGTCCTTGCCGTCCCAGTTGTAGACGGTCAGGTTGACGATCACCTTGTCGCCGCTCTTGACCGCGGGGCCGGTGCCCTCGGCCAGCACCTCGTAGGACGACTTGCTGGCGGGGGTGCCGGTCGGGAAGGCCACCGTGGGCTTGGCGCCCACGGTGCCGGTGACCTTCACCCCGGCCGACGCGTCTCCGCCTCCGGTGGCGCCGGAGTCGGAGTCGCCGCACGCGGCAGCGAAGAGGATCAGAGGCACGGCGGCCAGAACGGCCAATGCGCGGCGCATGGATTTCCCTCGGAAAGACGTCAGATTCGCGTCACTGTATCTGACATCCAGGTAGTGGCGAGGTAAACCGCCTTCTACATCCCCGCGATCAGCTTGTCCACCCTCTCGTCGACGCTGCGGAACGGGTCCTTGCAGAGCACCGTGCGTTGTGCCTGGTCATTGAGCTTGAGGTGCACCCAGTCGACGGTGAAATCGCGCCGCTTCTCCTGCGCCTTGCGGATGAACTCACCCCGCAGCCGCGCCCTGGTGGTCTGCGGCGGCACCGACTTGGCCTCGAAGATCTTCAGATCGGAGGCCACCCGCTCCACCGAGCCGCGCTTTTGCAGCAGGTAGAACAGGCCGCGCTTGCGGTGCACGTCGTGGTAGGCGAGGTCGAGCTGCGCCACCCTCGGCGACGACAGCGGCAGGTCGTACTTCTTGCGGTAGCGCTCGATCAGCTGGTATTTGGTCACCCAGTCGATCTCGCGCGCCACCAGGTCGAGGTTGCCGGTCTCGACCGCGGTCAGGGTGCGCTCCCACAGCTCCAGCACCTGCCGGGTGATCGCGTCGCCACCGCGGCGGTCGACGAAGTCCTTGGCCTTGGACAGGTATTCCTGCTGGATCTCCAGGCTGGACGCCTCGCGCCCGTTGGCCAGCCGGACCCGCCTGCGCCCGGTCATGTCGTGGGAGACCTCGCGGATCGCGCGGATCGGGTTCTCCAGCGACAGGTCGCGCATCACCGTGCCCGCCTCGATCATGCGCAGCACCAGGTCGGTGGCGCCGACCTTGAGCAGCATGGTCGTCTCGCTCATGTTGGAGTCGCCCACGATGACGTGCAGGCGGCGGAACCGCTCGGCGTCGGCGTGGGGCTCGTCACGGGTGTTGATGATCGGCCTGCTGCGCGTGGTGGCGCTGGAGACGCCCTCCCAGATGTGCTCGGCCCGCTGGGACACGCAGTAGACGGCGCCGCGGGGCGTCTGCAGCACCTTGCCCGCGCCGCAGATGATCTGCCGCGTGACCAGGAACGGGATCAGCACGTCGGCCAGCCGGCCGAACTCGCCGTGCCGCCCGACCAGGTAGTTCTCGTGACAGCCGTAGGAGTTGCCGGCGGAGTCGGTGTTGTTCTTGAAGAGATAGATATCGCCGGCGATGCCCTCTTCGCGCAGTCGCTTCTCGGCGTCGACGAGGAGTCCTTCGAGGATCCGCTCGCCGGCCTTGTCGTGCGTGACGAGCTCGATGACGTTGTCACACTCGGGTGTTGCGTATTCAGGATGGCTGCCCACGTCGAGGTAGAGACGTGCGCCGTTGCGGAGGAAGACGTTGCTCGATCGGCCCCAGGACACGACTCGCCGGAACAGGTAGCGCGCGACCTCGTCGGGGGACAGCCTGCGCTGGCCCCTGAACGTGCAGGTCACGCCGTACTCGTTCTCCAGCCCGAAGATGCGACGATCCATCACCTCACACTATGCCCACGGATGGGCGCGCGGGAGAGATCTTGCCGGGTGTTTTGCCGCAGCGCCTGCTCCGGCGCCTCGTCCCGGCATCTCCAAGCCTCCCCGCAACTCCCGCACGGGCTCTCGTACGGCTCCCGCACGGCACACCCGCACGGCTCCCGCATGGGCTCCCGCACGGCTCTCATGCGGCACCCCGTCCGGCTCGTGCGGCTCTCGTCGGCACCCCGTACGGCTCGTGCGGCACCCCCCGTACGGCTACGGGGTGAAGATCTCCTGGACTCGGACGATCTTGCCCTTGTGGACCGTGATGAGGGAGGGACGGCCCTGGTCCTTGACCCGCTTGAGCAGCACGGCGCGGGAGCAGCGCTTGTCGCCGAGCCCGGTCTTGCGGTCGACCGTCATGCCGGTCATCGCCCGGCCGCAGCCGACGGCCGACAGGTAGACGACGTTCCTGGCCACGGGCGAGGCGTAGGCGGTCACGTCACCCTCGGGCGGGCCGACGAAGTAGCCCTCGGTGTGGGTGTCCTTCTTCCACTTGATCGGCTCGTACTCGGCGACGCCGCCGTGCGCCCCGGTGATCCAGCCGCGCAGGATGCCGTTGTGCCGGGAGTGGACGCGCTTGGTGAAGTCATGCTTCGGGTCCGCCTGGAAGGTGGTGCCGAAGATCTTGGGTGCCTTGTACCTGGGAATCGCACTGGTGGCGTCGGCGGCCACGGCGGAGGTCAGCAACACGGCCGCGGCGGCACCGCCGGCCAGCAGGGTGCGCATCGTCATCTTCACGGACAATACGATGTCCGATCACGTCCCCCGGTTCGCCCGCCAAAGAGTGAGCCACATCACACCGGCCCGACATGCCCGACTACCCCACCCAGTCTCGCTCCATCCGGGCTAAGCCCTCCAAGACCGGCCATCCGGATCCACCGTCAGGGATCCACCGTCAGGGATAGGCCGTCAGGGATAGGCCGTCAGAGATAGGCCGTCAGAGATAGGCCGTCAGAGATAGGCCGTCCGGGATCGGCCGTCCCGGAACCACCATCCGGGATCGGCCGTCCCGGAACCACCATCCGGGATCGGCCGTCCCGGAACCGTGGCAGGCGATCGGCGTGGAAGGCGGGGGACGTCGCCCCCGCCGGGCACCACGGGCGGACGCCGGGTTCTACAGCGGGGAGGACCCGTCGTCCACGTCACCGTCGGGGCCGGTGGGAGGACCCGTGGGAGGACCGGTCGGCGGGCCCTCGGGCGCGCCGGGCGTCTCACCGGAGCCGGCCTCCGGAGCCGCGGGCTCGGACGGCTCAGACGGTGTGGCCGTCTGGGCGAGCAGGCGTTCGAGGCGGGCGCCGGTGAGCCGGAGGAACTTGCGGTGCTCGCGGTTGCGGTCGAGCACCGCCACCTCGAGCTGCCCGATCGGCGGGCGCTCGCCGCCCGGCTCGGTCAGCGCGGCCACCGCCGTCTCCAGCGCCTCGGCCAGCGGCATCGACTCCCGGTAGCGCTCCTTCACCCGCGTCGACACGGCGTCGGCCTGGCCGCCCATCGCGGCGAAGCCGTGCTCGTCGAAGACCGAGCCGTCGAAGGTCAGCCGGTAGATGGCGTCGCCGTCGGGCGTGTCGCCCACCTCGGCCACGACGACCTCCACCTCCAGCGACTTGATCGACTCGGTGAAGATGCGGCCCAGATTGGAGGCGTAGAGGTTGGCCAGGCCGCGGCCCGTCACGTCGGAACGGTCGTAGGTGTAGCCGTTGATGTCGGCGTAGCGGATGCCGCCGAGCCGCAGCTCCTCGAACTCGTTGTAACGCCCCACGGCGGCGAAGCCGATGCGGTCGTAGATCTCGCTGATCTTGTGCAGCGCCCGGGAGGGGTTGGGCGCGACGAACAGGATGCCGTCGGCGTACTGCAGCACGACGACGGAGCGGCCCCGCGCGATGCCTTTGCGCGCGTAGTCCGCCTTGTCCCGCATGATCTGCTCAGGGGACGCATATCCGAAAGGCATGGACACCGTGATGGTCCTTTCTAGCGCAGCGGGGCGATGGGGCCGTCGGGCGAGATCAGGCGGGCTTCGAGCATCTGCTCGACGTAGCCGGACACCTGCTCCTCGCTCAGCCGGCGGAACCCGTCGGCGTCGATGACGGACACGATCGGCCAGATCTTGCGGGTGACATCGGGACCGCCGGTCGCCGAGTCGTCGTCGGCCGCGTCGTACAGCGCCTGGATCAGCGTCATCGCCATGTCGTCGGCGGAGGCCCCATCACGGTAGAGCTTCTTCAGCGAGCCCCGCGCGAAGATCGAGCCTGAGCCGATCGCGTCGAACCGCTCCCGCTCGTAGGGGCCGCCCGCCACGTCGTAGCTGAAGATCCGTCCCCCGTCGCGGTCGGGATCGTAGGCGGCGAACAGCGGCACCACCACCAGCCCCTGCATCGCCATCGCCAGGTTGCCGCGGATCATCGTGGCCAGCCGGTTGGCCTTGCCGTTGACCGACATGGTCCGGCCTTCCAGCTTCTCATAGTGCTCCAGCTCCACCCGGTAGAGCCTGGCCATCTCGATGCCGGTGCTGGCCGTGCCCGCGATGCCCATGCAGGAGTAGTCGTCGGTGCGGAACACCTTCTCGACGTCACGCTGCGAGATGATGTTGCCCGACGTCGCCCGCCGGTCACCCGCCATCACCACCCCGCCCGCGAAGGTGGCGGCGACGATCGTGGTCGCGTGGGGAACCTGGTCGCCGATCGGTGTGGCCAGGATCGTGTCCCGCTGCGGCAGCAACTGGGGCGCATGTGAGCCGACGAACTCGGTGAACGACGAACTTCCGGTGTTGTGGAAAAGCTGGTTCACCAAGCCGACAGGCAGATCCCTGTGCGATGCCACGCGACTCCCTCCCAAAGGTCAGTGTTCCTAGGGCGACCCTACTCATGTTGCGTCGCTGTCTGCACTTCCCACGATCAGCTCACGGCGAACCCCTCGGGAGGGCTCCACCCCCACGCGACACCGGGGTTCGGGCCCCGTCCGTGTTCAGATCGTTTCTTTACGGCCGCCAGAGGGCGTGCGATTGTCGGTATGTCTGCACGTCCTGAACAGGAGGCCGACATGCGACTCCCCAGCCGACCTGCGGTGATCGCGGCATTGACCATCCTCGCGCTCAGCTCCTGCGGCACCGGGACACCGTCCGGAGGGGAGAGCGTCACCCTCACCATCGCCGCCAACTCGATCTCCGGCGGCAAGAACTCCGACTCCGCCGACTGGATCAAGCGGTGGGTGATCCCCGAGTTCGAGAAGACCCACCCGAACGTCAAGGTGTTGTTCCAGCCGAGCGGCGTGGACGACGAGCAGTACAAGACCAAGATCGCGCTCGACCTCAAGTCGAGGACGGGAGCCGACGTCATCGACCTGGACGGCATCTGGGTGGGTGAGTTCGCCCAGGCCGGCTACATCAAGCCGCTCGCCGAGGTCGGCGGGGCCGGCGTCGACGCGTGGGAGGGCTGGTCGCAGATCCCGCAGGCCGTGCAGGGGCTCGGCATCTTCGACGGCAAGAAGTACGGGCTGCCGCAGGGCACCGACGGCCGCGTCCTGTTCTACAACAAGACGCTGTTCGAGAAGGCCGGGCTGCCCGACCCGTGGCAGCCCGCGAGCTGGCAGGAGATCATCGACGCCGGCACGAAGCTGAAGGCCGCCGGGGTTCCCACGCCCATCCAGATCAACGCCGGCACCGCGATGGGCGAGGCCACCACCATGCAGGGCGTGCTGCCGCTGCTCGTGGGCGCCGGCTCGGAGATCTACACCGGCGGCAAGTGGACGGGCGCCTCCCAGGCCATGAAGGACGTGCTCGGCTTCTACCAGCAGATCTACGGCGGCAGCGGGCTGGGTGACCCCAAGCTGCAGCAGGAGGCCAAGGGCCGCGACAAGTCGTTCGCCCAGTTCGCCGAGGGCAAGATCGCCATCCTGGCGGAGAGCGACTACTTCTGGCGCTCCGTCGTCGAGCCCAAGGCCGGGGTCGCCCCCATGAAGGACCGCGACACGGTCGTCGGCTACGCCAAGATCCCTGCCAGGCAACCCGGCGCCGGCATCCGCGGCCAGGACCACGTCAGCATGTCCGGCGGCGCCGTGCGGGTGCTCAACCCGTTCTCCAAGAACCCCAAGCTGGCCTGGGAGCTGCTGTCCTTCATGCACGGGGCGGCCGCCACCAAGTCGCAGCTGGCCGGGCAGGCGCGCATCAGCTCCCGCACCGACGTCAACGACGAGGTGCTCACCGGTGACCCGATGCTGAGATTCGTCGCCGACGAGGTGCTGCCCATCACCGCCTACCGGCCGGGCGTCGCCGTCTACCCGCAGATCTCCGTCATCCTGCAGGAGGCCACCGCCGACGTGGTCAGCGGCAAGAGCGCCGACGAGGCGGCCACCGCCTACCAGACCAAGCTGGAGGGACTGGTAGGTGGCGCCGCCAATGTCAGCGGCTGACGCCGCCGGACTGGGCAGGGGCAGGGCGGTCGGTTTCGTCCTGCCCGCGCTCGTCCTGATCGGCGTCTTCCTCGTCTTCCCGGCGATCTGGACGATCTACCTCGGGCTCACCGACTACCGGCTGACCGGGCTGGCCGCCGCCAACCCTCAGGTCGTCGGGCTGGACAACTACACCGCCGCGCTGCGGGACCCGCGTTTTCTCGGCTCGCTCTGGCTGACCGTCGTCTACGTCGGCGGCTCGGCCATCCTCGGCCAGGCCGGGCTCGGCTTCGCGCTGGCCTGGGTGCTGCGCACGCGTACGGGCTGGGTGCGGCGGATCGTCGAGGGCGTGGTGCTGCTGTCGTGGATCCTGCCCAGCACCGTCGTCGGGTTTCTCTGGTTCGCCCTGCTCGACCGCGACGACGGCACCCTCAACGCGCTGCTGAACACGCCCGGATTCGGCTGGCTGCTCGACTATCCGCTGCTGTCGATCGTCGTCTTCAACGTCTGGCGGGGCACGGCCTTCTCGATGATGCTCTACGCGGCCGCCCTGGAGAACGTGCCGCCCTCACACCTCGAGACCGCCCGGCTGGCCGGGGCGAGCGTCTTCCAGCAGCTGCGCGACGTCGTCCTGCCGCTCATCCGGCGGCACATCCTGACCAACCTGCTGCTCATCAGCCTGTGGACGTTCAACGACTTCACCCCGTTCGTGCTGACCGGCGGCGGGCCGGAGGGACGGTCGGAGATCCTGCCGATCTACGTCTACAACGTGGCGCTGAGGGGCGGGCAGCTCGGCGTGGGCGCCGCCATCTCCTTCCTCATCCTGCTGATCAACCTTGTCTTCGCCCTGACCTACCTGCGGCTGCTGCGGGGCCGCCGCGGGCAGGAGCCCGCCCCGGTGGGAGGACCCCCGGCATGATCAGGCACACCGTCGGGCGGCTGGTGGCCACCGTGTTCATCGCGGTCGTGCTGGCCTTCTTCACGCTGCCGATGCTCTGGCTGGCGACCGCGCCGTTCGACGACACCCCGGCGATCAGCACCTCCGTCCCCGAGTTCACGCTGAACAACTTCGCCGCCATCCTCGACAACCCGTACGCGCTGGGCTCCATCCGCAACTCGCTCATCCAGGGCGGCGGCGCGGCGGCGCTCATCGTGGTGCTGGCCGCGCTGGCCGCCTACGCGCTCTCGCGGGTGCGGGTGCCCGGCCGCGACGTGCTGCTCTACCTGCTCCTGCTGCTGTCGTCGGTCGTCACCGGCACGGCGGCCATGGTGCCCATCTTCGAGCTGGCCACCCGGCTCGACCTCATCGACACCCACCTCGGCGTCATCCTGGTCGTCTCCGGCGGCCTGCTCCCCGCGGCGATCTTCATCCTGAAGGACTTCATGGACGAGACGCCGACCACCTACGAGGAGTCCGCCCGGGTCTTCGGCGCCTCCTCGCTGCAGATCCTCCGGCACATCGTGGTGCCGCTGGTGCGGCCGGGCCTGGCCACCATCGCCGTGTGGGCGCTGGCCAGCGTCTGGGGCGGCTTCCTGTTCCAGTTCATCCTGCTGCGCGACCCGGACAAGGCGCCCGGCTCGGTCATCCTCTACACCCTCTACACCGAGGGCGGCGCGCCCAAGCTCGACCTCATCTCCACCTTCTCGCTGCTCTACTCGCTGCCGGTGGTCGCGATGTACCTGTTCGTCTCGCAGCGCTACGGCTTCCGCTTCCACGGAGGGATCAAGCGGTGATCTCCCTGCACGGCCTGACCAAGGTGTTCCCCGGCGGAGTGCGCGCCCTCGACGGCATCGACCTCACGATCGGCGACGGCGAGTTCTTCGCCCTGCTCGGACCGTCGGGTTGCGGGAAGACGACGCTCCTGCGCACCATCGCCGGCCTGGAAACCGCCACCACTGGAAATATCTACATAAATAAGACAGACGTCACGTCGTTACCGCCCGGCCGCAGGAACGTCGCCATGGTCTTCCAGGACTACGCGCTCTTCCCCCACATGGACGTCACCGAGAACATCGCCTACCCCCTGCGCGTCCGAAAGGTGCCCCGCGCCGAGCGCACCGCCAAGGCCGCCGACGTCGCCCGGCGGCTCAGCCTGTCGGAGCTCCTGCGCCGCCGCCCCGCCCAGCTCTCCGGCGGCCAGCAGCAACGCGTCGCCCTGGCCCGCGCCATCGCCTGCCACCCCACCGCCTTCCTGTTCGACGAGCCGCTGTCCAACCTCGACGCCCGGCTCCGTCTCGAAGCCCGTACCTTCCTCAAACGCCTGCAGCGCGAGCTCGCCGTCACCACCGTCTTCGTCACCCACGACCAGGCGGAGGCCCTGGCGCTCGCCGACCGCATCGCCGTCATGTCCCAGGGCCGGATGGTCCAGGTCGGCACCCCTTCCGAGGTCTTCCAGCGCCCCGCCACCACCTTCGTCGCCTCCTTCATCGGCTCCACACCGATGAACCTGCTGCCCGCCAAGACATCGGGCGGCTCCCTCCACGTGGCCGGCGCCGTCCTGCCCGCCCCGGCCGGCCTCACCGACGGCGACGACATCGTGTACGGCGTACGCCCCGAGTACATGGACCTGTCCCCCGCCGAACGCCCCGACGCCTTCCCCGGCACCGTCTCCGTCCTGGAGAACCTCGGCACCAGCACCCTGGTCACCCTCGAAGGGGCCGGCACCTTCATCCAGGCCGTGGTCGACGAGGGCGACGAGCCGCGGCTCGGAGACCACGCGTGGGCCGTGCCGCGCCGCGCGCTCGTCTACCGCGGCGACGAGCTCCTGTCACCCTGACCGGCATACTGGACGTCATGTCCACCGGGGACTGGATCCTGCACGTGGACCTCGACCAGTTCATCGCCGCGGTCGAGCTCCTGCGCCGTCCCGAGCTGCGCGGCAGACCCGTCGTCGTCGGCGGCTCGGGCGATCCCACCCGGCCGCGCACCGTGGCCGCGACCGCCACCTACGAGGCCCGCGCTCACGGTGTCCACTCCGGCATGCCCCTGCGGACGGCGCTCAGGCTCTGCCCCGACGCCGTCTTCCTGCCCAGCGACCCGCCCGCCTACGAGGCGGCGTCGGAGCGCGTCATGGCCGTGTTGCGCGCGTTCCCGGTGGCGCTCGAGGTCTGGGGGTGGGACGAGGCGTTCGTCGGCGCCCGCACCGATGACCCGGAGGCGCTCGCCGCCGACATCCGGCGCGCGGTGCTCGCCGAGACCGGGCTGTCGTGCTCCGTGGGCATCGGCGACAACAAGCACCAGGCCAAACTCGCCTCAGCGTTCGCCAAACCGGGCGGCGTCTTCCGGCTCACGGGCGAGAACTGGGCGGAGGTCATGCACCATCGGCCCACCGACGCCCTCTGGGGCATCGGAGCCAGGATCTCCGGGAGACTCGCCGGCCTCGGCCTGCACACGGTCGCCGAGCTGGCCGCCGCCGACCCCGCCGAGCTGGCGCGCCACTTCGGCCCCACCAACGGCCCCTGGTATCACTATCTCGCCCTCGGCAAGGGAGAGGCGGAGATCGTCACCACCCCGTGGGTGCCGCGCGGCCACAGCCGCGAGATCACCTTCGCCGAAGACCTCACCGACGGCTCGGAGATCGCCGCCCAGGTCGCAGCGCTGGCCGGGCAGGTCGCCGCCGACGCCATCGCCGGGAACCGAGTGATCGTCAGGGTCTCGGTCAAGGTAAGGTTCGCGCCCTTTCTCACTCGTACCCGGCAGTCCAAACTCTGCGCGCCGACCACCGACGCGGCGGCGCTGACCCGCGCCGCGCTGGCCGTGCTCGGCCGCTTCGACCTCGACCGCCCCGTTCGCCTGCTCGGCGTGGCGGTCGACTACGAGATGCCGGATCAGACCCGCACGGCCCTCCCGTAGAACGCCGAGCGCGCCTCCTCGGCCGCGATCAGCGCCCGCACCTCCTCATCGGACATCCCGGCGAGCTCGTACTTCTCGAACAAAGCCTCCGCATGGGCCGGCGCACGCCGGGCAGGCCTTCGCGCGAAGTCTTCCTCGGTGCTGCCGTAGCGATTGCTCTCATGCCTGACCGGCTTGCCCTACTCTCCGCCCTTCTGGACGTAACTGCGCACGAACTCCTCCGCGTTCTCTTCGAGAACCTCGTCGATCTCGTCCAGGATCGCGTCCACGTCGTCGGTGAGCTTCTCCTGACGCTCCTGCACATCCGGCGCCGCCGAGGCCTCGGTCTCCTCGACCTCGGACTCGCGCCGACCGGCCTGCTTCTGCCCGCCGGTGTCCTTGCTTGCCATGTCCTACCTCCATGGTGGGGGACTACCTCTCTCCCCCATATCTTCCCCGAACGGACCGACAATGCGCGCCGATCACCCAGCGATCTTGCGCGCTTGACTAGATAGCACCCCTATCCAATACTGGACCCACGTCCCCATCGGAGGTGTGCGATGTCCCCCTCATCCCTCAGCACGGCAGGTGTGCTGCTCATCACAGTGCCGGCGGTCGCCTTCGGCGGCGTCTCACTGCTCTCGTTCCTCATGCGTAACACGCCCGGCTATCTGGACAACCCGGTGCGTCGCGGTCTCTGGCGCGCGGGTCATGCCCATGCCGGCGTGCTGGTCCTGTTCAGCCTGGTCGCGATGCTGTACGTCGATCAGGCCGATCTGTCCGACGGCCTGAAGGACATGGTGCGGCTGCTGATCGTGGCGGCGCCGATCCTGATGCCGCTCGGGTTCTTCCTGTCGGTGGTCCGGCCGAGCGACACCAAGCCGAACAAACTGATCTGGCTGACGGCGCTGGGCGGAGCGTGCCTGGCCGCGGGCACGCTGACGCTGGGCATCGGATTGGTCTGAACCGGGCCGGCCCCGGCCCGGGCGCCTTTACGTTGTAGATTCACATTGTGGATTTTGGCGCCGGACCGGGCCGGACCGGCCCGGCGGCGGGTCAGTCGCCGCCGGTCAGCGCCGCGACGAGGTCGGCGGCGGTGCGGCAGCGGTCGAACAGCTCCCCGACGTGGGCCTTGGTGCCGCGCAGCGGCTCCAAGGTGGGCACCCGCTGCAGGGACTCGCGGCCGGGGATGTCGAAGATGACCGAGTCCCAGGAGGCCGCGGCGACCGACTCGCTGTACTGCCGCAGGCAGCGGCCGCGGAAGTAGGCGCGGGTGTCGCTGGGTGGGTTCTCGACCGCGCGCTGCACCTCGTCCTCGGTGACCAGGCGCTGGATGCGGCCGCGGGCCACGAGGCGGTTGTAGAGGCCCCGGTCGGGCCGGATGTCGGAGTATTGCAGGTCGACGAGCTGCAGCCGGGGATGCGACCAGGGCAGGTCGTCGCGGGTGCGGTAGCCCTCGAGGAGCTCGAGCTTGGCGACCCAGTCGAGCTCACGGGAGAGCTGCATGGGGTCTTCGGCCAGGCGGGTGAGGACGGACTCCCAGCGATCGAGGATGTCCTTGTTCATCTCCTCCTGGGCGATGCCTCGCTCTTCGACGTATTTGCGCGCCTGCTCCAGGTATTCCATCTGGAGCTGGATCGCGGTCAGCTTGCGGCCGTCGCGCATCGGGATCTCGTAGCGGCACGCCGGGTCGTGGGAGACCGCGCGCAGGGCCTGGACGGGGTTCTCCACGGCCAGGTCGCGCGTCAGGAACCCGTCCTCGATCATGGCCAGGACGAGCGCGGTGGTGCCGAGCTTCAGGTAGGTGGAGATCTCCGACATGTTGGCGTCGCCGATGATCACGTGGAGGCGGCGGTATTTCTCGGGATCGGCGTGCGGCTCGTCCCTGGTGTTGATGATCGGCCGCTTGAGCGTCGTCTCCAGGCCCACCTCGACCTCGAAGAAGTCGGCCCGCTGGCTGATCTGGAAACCCTCGCCGCGTGAGTCCTGGCCGATGCCGACCTTGCCCGCGCCGACGACGACCTGGCGGGAGACGAAGAACGGGGTGAGGTGGCGGACGATGTCGGCGAACGGGGTGGCGCGCCGCATCAGGTAGTTTTCGTGGCAGCCGTAGGAGGCGCCCTTGGCGTCGGTGTTGTTCTTGTACAGCTGGATGGGCGCGTTGGACGGGATGGCCGAGGCCCGCTGGGCGGCGTCGTACATGACCCGCTCCCCCGCCTTGTCCCAGATGACGGCGGCGCGCGGGTTGGTGCACTCGGGCGTGGAGTATTCGGGGTGGGCGTGGTCGACGTAGAGGCGGGCGCCGTTGGTCAGGATGACGTTGGCCAGGCCGAGGTCCTCGTCCGTGAGCTGGGTGGGATCGGCGACCTCCCTGGCCAGGTCGAAGCCCCGCGCGTCGCGCAGAGGATTCTCCTCCTCGAAGTCCCACCGTGCCCTGCGGGCGCGGGCCGCCGAGGCGGCCAGGTAGGCGTTCACCACCTGCGAGGAGGTCACCATCGCATTGGCGCCTGGCTGACCAGGTACGGAGATGCCGTACTCGGTCTCGATGCCCATCACCCGACGCACCGTCATGCAACACCCTCTGTTCGTCCGGGGTCTGTTCTATCCGCCGTTTATATGCCTGAGCCTATGCCCTTCACAGTGCCCCAGGGTCACAGAGTTATGGCACCGACGCCTCCAGAACCTGTACGGCGGAGCCGCGCGGTGTCGCGGCACACGCGTGGATTAGGGCCTTTCGAGTCACGTACCCGGCGGGCCGTGTACGTGAAGTCGGAGGTCCCGGGCGTGGCGCGCCCGTGCCGCACCGGCCGGGGTCAGGCTGACGGCACCCTCTCCCGGCGCGCGGCGGCTGCCGGTGCCGCGGTCCCGCGAGGTTTGAGCAGCCGCTGGATGGGGCGTTCGGCGAAGGCGTAGACGAGATACGACAGGAGCACGGCGGCGAGCGTGGTGATCGTGGCGACGAGCCACGGGTCCAGCCGGCTCACGAGCGGCGGGACGAGGGCCACGGCGACGACGGAGTGGAACAGGTACAGCGGGTAGGTGGTGCCGCCGAGCGCGGTGAGGATCCTGGACGGCCTGAGCCTGAGCACGCCGAGCGCGACCAGCGCCATCGCGGCGAAGACGACCGTGATCGTGATGATGACGCTGACGTCGCCGACGGGCATGTTCTTGAATCCGGCGAGCTTGATCCGGCCGTGCACGCGCTCGAGCGCGGAGTGCAGCGACATGGCCCACCCGGCGACCACGTACAACCACGGCAGCCAGGCGCTGCCGTGCTTGTGGATCAGGTAGAGCGCCATGCCGGCGATGAAGTAGGGGGCGTAGCGGGGCATGACGATCTGGTTGAGCAGGTCGTTGCCGAGCAGCTCGGCGCCGAACGCGGCCACCAGCCAGATCCCGCAGAAGACCAGCACCCGGCCGTAGGTGACCCCGATGATCACCAGGATCGCCATGAGCAGGTAGAAGCGGAGTTCGACCCAGAGCGACCAGTAGACGCCGGCGGCGTCGGTGACATCGAACAACCGCTGGAACATGGTGGCGTTCACCAGGTACTCGCCCGCCGAGAGCTTCGGGTCGAGCGCCTTGGCGCCCGTGAAGGCGTAGAGCCCGGCGACGGCCAGAAGACTGAGCCAGTAGGCCGGATAGAGCCTGACGAGCCTGGACCTGGCGAACGCGCCGACCCCGCGTCCCCAGGCGCTCATCAGGATGACGAAGCCGCTGATGACGAAGAACAGCTCGACGCCGAGGATGCCCAGCCCGGCCAGGGGGGCGAGACCGGGGAAGAGCTCGGCGGGCCGGTCGCCCCACACGGAGGCGTACGCGACGAAGTAGTGGAAGGCGAGCACGGCCAGCGCGGCGATGAACCGCAGCAGGTCGAGTTCGGCCAGCCGGCCGTCCCCGCGAGCATGCCTCGGCCGGTTGGGTTGATGCACGCCCCCTTAGACGTCACATTGATCACTTCGGTTCCATCTGTCCCAACTTTCCCATCGGACTCCCGCCGCGGGAGGGGCGTATGGGGGCCGGTGACCGATCCGTGAAATCGTGTGCCCCGTGACCGATATCGAGAAGATCGCCGCGGGCTGCCCGGGCACGCTCGCGGTGGCCGTGCGGGTCCCCGGGCGGCCCGGGTTCGCCATGGCGGTGAACGAGGACGCCGAGCTCCCGCTGGCCAGCGTGGGCAAGCTGCTGCTACTGGCCGAGGTGGCC
The DNA here is from genome assembly GCF_040649575.1 of Nonomuraea sp. NPDC048916. Classification (NCBI taxonomy): domain Bacteria; kingdom Bacillati; phylum Actinomycetota; class Actinomycetes; order Streptosporangiales; family Streptosporangiaceae; genus Nonomuraea; species Nonomuraea sp. NPDC048916. Next base: position 28,488 of record NZ_JBEZFS010000008.1, on the reverse strand, counting down.
ATGGGCGTGGAGGACGGCCGGCTCGACCCGGCGGAGCCGCTGGCGGTGCGCGAGGACGACCTGTGCGCCGGGTCGGGGCTGCTGACGGGCCTGTCGGCGCGCATGTGGACGGTGGCCGACCTGGCGCTGCTCACGGCGGCGGTGAGCGACAACACCGCGACGAACGTGCTGCTGCGCCGGGTCGGCCTCGACCGGGTGAACGAGGCGGCGGCCGGGCTGGGCCTGTCACGCACCCGGCTGCTGGACCGGATCAGGGAGCCGCGCGCCCCCGGGCACCCTCCGACGTTCGCCGTGGGCACCGCCGGGGAGCTGGCGGGCCTGGCGGAGCGGGTCGCCTCCGGGGACGGCTGGCGGGCGCGGCTGCGCGGCTGGATGCTGGCCAACACCGACCACGGTCTCGTGCCGGGGCTGGTCACCCACGATCCGGAGGGGTCGTGGGTGGCGAACAAGACCGGCACCGACGACGGTGTCCGGTCGGACGTGGGGCTCATGGGCACGCTCGCCTACGCCGTGCTCGCCGCCGGCCCGCCCGGCTCCGACGCGGGCCTCGTGCACGCCGTACGGCGGGCGGGCGCGCTGATCGCGGCCGTCCCCGGCGCCCTCACCGGCGCCCCGCGGCGGGCGGCGAACGGGTAGCGGCGAACGGTAGCGGCGGACGGGTAGCGGCGGACGCGGAAGGGGCCGCGCGGTGGTCCGCGCGGCCCCTCTGCGCCGGATGACCGGCCGCGTGCCTACAGGTACTGGCCGGTGTTGGCCACCGTGTCGATGGAACGGCCGGCTTCGGCGCCCTGCTTGCCGGAGACGAGGGTGCGGATGTAGACGATCCGCTCGCCCTTCTTGCCGGAGATGCGGGCCCAGTCGTCGGGGTTGGTGGTGTTGGGCAGGTCTTCGTTCTCGGAGAACTCGTCCACGCAGGCCGCGAGCAGGTGTTGCACCCGCAGACCCTTCTGGCCGCTCTCCAGGAACTGCTTGATGGCCATCTTCTTGCCGCGGTCGACGATGTTCTGGATCATCGCGCCGGAGTTGAAGTCCTTGAAGTAGAGGACTTCCTTGTCGCCGTTGGCGTAGGTCACCTCGAGGAAGCGGTTTTCCTCGCTCTCGGTGTACATGCGCTCGACGACGCTCTGGATCATGCCGTGGATGGTGGCCTCACGGGAGTCGCTGTGCTCGGACAGGTCGTCCGGGTGCAGCGGAAGGTCCGGGATGAGGTACTTCGAGAAGATGTCCTTGGCCGCCTCGGCGTCCGGCCGCTCAATCTTGATCTTGACGTCCAGGCGGCCGGGCCGCAGGATCGCCGGGTCGATCATGTCCTCGCGGTTGGAGGCGCCGATGACGATGACGTTCTCCAGGCCCTCGACGCCGTCGATCTCCGACAGCAGCTGGGGCACGATGGTGTTCTCCACGTCGGACGACACGCCCGAGCCCCGGGTCCGGAAGATCGAGTCCATCTCGTCGAAGAACACGATCACCGGGGTGCCCTCTGAGGCCTTCTCGCGGGCCCGCTGGAAGACCAGGCGGATGTGCCGCTCGGTCTCGCCGACGTACTTGTTGAGCAGCTCGGGGCCCTTGATGTTGAGGAAGAAGCTCTTGCCGGACTGGCCGGTCTTCTCCGCGACCTGCTTGGCCAGGGAGTTGGCGACGGCCTTGGCGATGAGCGTCTTGCCACAGCCGGGCGGGCCGTAGAGCAGCACGCCCTTGGGCGGGCGCAGCTTGTGCTCGCGGAACAGGTCGGCGTGCAGGTAGGGCAGCTCGATGGCGTCCCTGATCTGCTCGATCTGCCTCATCAGGCCGCCGATCTCCTCGTAGGAGATGTCGGGGACCTCTTCGAGGACGAGCTCTTCGACTTCGGACTTGGGAATGCGCTCATAGACATAGCCCGACCGAGGCTCCAGAAGGAGCGAGTCGCCCGCCCTGATGGGCTGGCCGACCAGCGACTCGGCCAGCCGCACGACGCGCTCCTCGTCGGCGTGCGAGATGACCAGGGCGCGCCGGCCCTCGTCGAGCAACTCCTTGAGCATCACGATCTCGCCGATCTCTTCGTAGCCGAGGGCTTCGACCACGTTGAGCGCCTCGTTGAGCATGACCTCCTGGCCACGCCGCAGCGAATCGACGTCGACGGCGGGGCTGACGTTCACCCGCAGCTTGCGGCCGCCGGTGAACACCTCGATCGTGCCGTCTTCCCGGGCCTCGAGGAAGGTGCCGAATCCGGACGGCGGCTGCGCCAGCCGGTCGACCTCCTCCTTGAGAGCCACGATCTGGTCCCTGGCCTCCTTGAGTGTGGCCACCAGGCGTTCGTTCTGGCCGGTAACGGCCGCGAGGTTAGCCTGTGCCTCATGAAGGCGTTCTTCGAGGACTCTGGCCTGACGGGGTGACTCGGCCAGCTTCCGCCTCAGCGCGGTGATCTCCTCTTGGAGGAAGGAGACCTGTGTTGAAAGATCAGCGACCTCCCGTTCGCGCTGCGCGGCTCGAGCCTCAGCATCATCGCGAGCTGCCACGCCCCGTCACCTCCTTCCCAGTCGAGGGCGACTACTAAGGACCTTACCTATCTCGGGCCCCTCCGTAACCTGGCCGGGCAGTGTTCGTCGAGTGGCATGCAGTATTCGGTGATTAATCCCTAATAGCGCGTTTAATACTGCCAGCATATGAACACTGCCATCTGTTCCCGTGTCACGCACCAACGCACCCTCGTGGCCAAATTGTCATAGTTCCTCGGTGGTTCCCTTCGGTCGTCTGCGACGCGGCGGGGGCGCCACGCCGTCCGCCATGCGGCGGGCGGTGACGAGGAACCCCGTGTGCCCGATCATCCGATGGTCGGGTCGTACGGCGAGGCCTTCGACATGCCAGTCGCGAACCAGGGTCTCCCACGCATGGGGCTCGGTGAAACTCCCGTGATCGCGAATGACCTCCACGGTCTTGGACAACTGGGTGGTCGTGGCCACGTAACAGCAGATCACACCGCCGGGGGTGAGGGCCTTGGCCGCGGCGTCGACGCACTCCCAGGGAGCGAGCATGTCGAGGATGACACGGTCGACGTCGATCTCGTCGATCGAGGCCACGAGGTCGCCGACGACCAGCCGCCAGCTGTCCACCGGGCCGCCCGGCTCGGCGCCGAAGAACTTCTCCACGTTCGCGCGGGCGACGTCGGCGAAGTCCTGGCGGCGCTCGTACGAGGTGACCCGGCCCTCGGAACCGACGGCGCGCAGCAGGAAGCAGGTCAGCGCGCCGGAGCCGACACCGGCCTCGATCACCCGGGCGCCCGGGAAGATGTCGGCCATGCCGACGATCTGCGCGGCGTCCTTCGGGTAGATCACGGCCGCGCCGCGCGGCATCGCGAGGGTGTAGTCCTGCAGCAGGTGGCGGAAGGCGAGGTATTGGGTGCCGCCCGAGGAACGCACCACGGAGCCTTCGGGCCGGCCGATCAGGTCGCTGTGCGGGATGGCGCCCTTGTGCGTGTGGAAGACGCCGTCCTGCTTGAGCGTGATCGTGTGACGCTTGTTCTTGGGGTCGGTGAGCTGCACCTGATCCCCCGCCTGGAACGGCCCATGCCTGCGGAAACCCATGTCGGCAAGGTTATAGGGCTTTCGAGCGCGTCCAGACGCGCGATATCTATGAGGGATGTTCCCGCGTGAAGTGATCTCCTCGGGCTCGCTGGTGCTGCGCGCCCCGGCCGGGGTGGACGCCGAGTCGATCGTCATGACCTGCGACGACCCGGTGACGGCCGAGTTCCTGCCCACCCTGCCGGCGCCCTACACGCTGCGCGACGCGCACTCCTACCTGGCGGCGGCCGCCGCGAAGTGGGAATGCGGCGGCGCGGAGTTCGCGATCACCGAGAACGGACGCTACGTGGGGGCCGTCGGCGTCTCGGAGCCCGACGAGCAGGGCACGGTGGAGATGGGCTACCTGGTCGCGCCGTGGGCGCGCGGCAAGGGTGTGGCGAGCACCGCCGCGCGGGCGGTCGCGGAATGGCTGTTCGACCGCGGCGTCCACCGGGTGGAGCTCCAGGCGATGGTGGAGAACATCGCCAGCCTGCGGGTCGCCTGCAAGGCGGGCTTCACCGAGGAGGGCCGCAGGCGCGACGCCAAGCTGCTGCGCGACGGCAGCCGCACCGACTTCATCATCTTCGCCCGGCTCGCCCACGACTCCGGCGAGAGCGCCCCTCCCTACCTGCCGCCGTTCGAGGGCGGGGAGCTCTCCGACGGCGTGGTGCTCCTCGTGCCGCTGGCCCCCGATGACGCCGGAGACTTCCACCGGATGCTGGCGGAGCCGAGCGTGGCCGAGTACAAACTGGGGCCGGCCACCACCCTGGAGGAGGACCGGCGCCGCTGCCGCTACACCGGCTACTGGTGGGCCTCGGGGCAGCGGATCGAGGTGGCGGTCAGGGACGCCGCCTCCGGCGCCTTCGCCGGGCACCTGCAACTGATGCAGGTCACGCCGGTGCTCGGGCAGGCCATGATCGGCTACTCATTGCGGTCCGCCTTCCGCGGCCGGGGGTTCATGACGCGGGCGGTGCGGCTGCTGACCGACTGGGCGTTCGCCAACACGGTGCTGCACCGGATCGTGGCGGGGACCGACGTCGCCAACACCGCCTCCCAGGCAGTGCTGGAACGTGCCGGGTTCAGCCGGGAGTCCGTGCTCCGGGAGTTGTTCCCCAGGCCGGACGGTACACGGGCCGACGACGTGGAGTGGGTACGCCTGCGCCCCCGTTAAGGACGCACGACCTGTCCGAAATACGACAATAATCCCGATTTCCGGTTGAGGTCTGGTCAAGCGTCCCCGCGCGAGGAATACTCCGGGTCTCCGACCCTGAGATTCGCGTGATCGGGCTGCGCGAACTCACCGCCTCCGCCGGGACACCGCGATGCCTAGCAACCGTATCGACGTGGCCATGCACGAGCTCATCACCTCGTTCTCCTGCCTGGACGCCACGAGACTGATCGACCGGCTGGCCCGGACCGCGGCCGCCGTCACGGGCACCACCTACGCGGGTTTCGTGCGCGCGGACGCGCTCCGGGAGACGGCCCACGCCGTCCACGTGCTCACCCCGCCTGGCGATCCGCTGCGGGTGCGCCCGTGGCTGGCCGAGTCCGGGGTGCTCAAGACGCTGGCGGCGTCGCCGGCGCCCATGCTCCTGACCCGGGACCCGTCGGTGGGCGAACCAGGCTTCCTGGCGACGCCGGTGCCCCTGGCCACCCGCGACCACGCGCTCCTCTGGGTCGCCGGCCGCGTCTTCAGCGACCGCGACGAGGACCTGCTGAGCCGCTTCGCGACCGCGGCGGGCCGGGCCTTGGAGGCGGCCAGCGGGCTGGAGGCCGCGGTGCGGCAGTTACGCGGCGTCCACGCCTTCGTCCACGCCTGACACCCGGAGGCCGCCCCCCGCGCGCTCGATTCGTGTCGGCCGGATCACCGGAAACGGGCCGACCGCCGGGACGGCGATCACGACGCGGAGAATCCTCACGAAGGCCATTTTCATGTCACGGCACTGGAGATTTTCTATATTCATGTACGGCTTTCTCAAAGAAACGTGTGAAACGCCAAGAGGAATGGCAAACCTGTCGCCCTTGCCACCGTCTTTGCCATCGCCAGACGCGAGGCCGGAGGCGAACCGTCCCCGACGACCAGCGCGACCGACGGCCGCCGAGACCGGCGCCGAGACCGGCGCGGAGACTGCTGCGGACGGCTGGCGCGGACGGCTGGCGCGAACATCGCCCAGGCAGGCACCCGGCATCGGCGCGGGCGTTGGCCGGGGCAGGCTGACGGCCTGGGGCTGGGCTGACATCGGCCGGAGGCAGACTGACACCCAGGGGCAGGCTGACGCCTGGCGAGGGGCAGGTTGACGCCCGGCGGCCGGGCTGACGCAAGGCCGGCCCGCGGCCCCAACGCAAGTCCGCCAACCGGAGGCGGGCGCGCGCCAGTCCAGGCCGACGATCCCAATCACCGCTGGCCGCTCACGGCCCGCGCGGGCACCCCCGCGAGCGGTCAGCGGGGACGGGAACCCCACCACACCATAACTCAGCACATTTCACCCAAGAACCGATATAGCGGGTATTCGATCATTCATAGGCGATTGTTATTCGCCGGGACAGGGAGAAGTCACCTCGCGGAGGGCTGCGGCCGGTTCCCACCCTATGTAGATTCCCGTCATGGCATCGGATGTACGGATCACCACGACTGTGGCCAGGGTGCTCCGGATCTTCCTCGACGACCTCGACGAGCCCCGCTACGGCTTCGAGCTCATGAAGCTGGCAAGGGTGCCGAGCGGCACCCTCTATCCGATCCTCGCGCGCCTGGAGTCGGCCGGCTGGATCGAAGGCCATCGTGAGCCGGTCGATCCGAGCGCCGAGGGCCGCCCCGCCAGGCGCTTCTACGTCTTCACGCCTCAAGGGGCGATCTCCGCCCGGCAGGAGCTGGCGGAGCTGAGCGCCCGCATCACGCCGGGTCCCGTGACCCGCCGGTTCCCCCGGCCCGAGAGCGGGCGCGCATGAGCCTCCTCACGGCCTCTGTCGCCTTCTTCGCCACGCTCGCCGGGGCCGTCCTCGCCGATCTCGTCAACGAGGAGATCAGGGGGCAGCTCGACAGGATCCCCGTCGTCCTCCTGTCGATCGCCCGCCGCAGGCTCCCCGAGGCCATGCGCGGCCCGCTCCATGACGAGGAGTGGTATCCGGAGCTCCAGGAGATCCTGAACGGCGAGAACGCCCGGCCCGTCTCCCGCCTGGTGATCGGCGTCCGCTACAGCCTGGGCCTGATCAGGCGCGCGCACCTGGTCGCCTCCATCCGCAACCGGAAGGTGACGGTCCAGACCGATCACGACAGGTGGCTCACCGTCGTCGAGCTCCTCCGCTCGGCCGCCGACCTGTGCGTCGTCCTCACGGGCGTGATGATCTCCGGTGGGGCGGGCGCGCTTCTGGGGCTGCTTTTACCTCAGCTGCTGCACATCGGCCACCAGAGGGGGCCACTTCTGGGGACGGTGCTGGGCCTCGCCCTGACCATCGCCTTCGGGACCGGCCTGGGAGTGGCGATCACGCTCGTGCTGAGCTCCGGGCTGCGCAGGATCACCCGGCGCCTGCTGGTCACCCGCATCGACCGATCCGCCGACGCGGCACCTGAGCGGCAGGGCAAGACCCGGCTGCTTCGCAGCGTGGTGGACTTCGCCGCGGGAGCCGGCCGCGACAACGCGTGGGGACTGCGCGTGGCCGCCTTCCTCGGCGCCTACACGGGCGCGGGCCTGGCCATCCTGCTGGGCACGGCCTTCTCCATCGTGTGGCAGCCGCTTCTGATCGGCGCGATCGCGACCGGTGCGCTCGTGTTCCTGCGCGTCTCGCTGGTCACGGTTCCCGGATGGTGGCTCAGACGCCTTCGCGAACGGCTGGAGACCGACGGCTCCTGACCAGAAGAGCACCGTGCCGGGCACGCTCTCCGCTGGAGACCACAGCTCCTGAAGGCGCCGTGCCAAGGACGCTCCCCGCTGGAGACGACAGCTCCCGGCCGGAGCGCGCCGGGCAGGCTCCGCGCGAGCAGTGCGCACGGACACTGCCGCCGACGGCGGTAGCCGGCACCCCGGCGAAGGTCAGCCGCGGTGGGGCTCGAAGCGCAGGGTGCGGGAGACGCCGACGCGCACGGTGGTGCCGGGGACGATGGTGACGGGCTCGTTGGGCGGGATGTCGTAGAAGTTGGGGTCGCCCGGCGGCTGGATCTGGGTGCCGTTGACCGAGCCGAGGTCGACCAGGTTGACGTCCCAGCCGTCCAGGGCCACCCGGAGGTGACGGCGGGAGACGGAGCCGTCGGGGCTGGTGACCTTGGCGGGCCGGGCGGTGCCCCCGGCCACCTCGGGCGCGCGTTCGGGGTCGCGGCCGAGGAGGTAGTCGCTCTCCAGCGGCAGCGCGGTGCCGTCGTCGAGGATGAGCACGCCGAGCGAGGGGCGCGGGCCCTTGTAGGGGACGAGCGTGCGCTGGACGAGCGCGATGCCGCACACCGCGCAGTAGGGCACGCGCGGGTCGTTGAAGTGGTCGTTCTTGCAGTCGACCCCGTAGACCAGGGGGCGGTCGCCGTGGTCGGGCTGCTCCTGCGACGGAGGGCCGGGCTGGTCGAAGTGGTCGGGCTGCCCCATCGGAGGCGGGCCCGGCGGGTCGAAGTGGTCGGGCGGGCCCATCAGCGGCGGGCCGGGCTCGAAGTGGCGCTCGGGCTGGTCGAACCGCTCCGGGGGGCCGGGGTGCTCGTAGTGCTCCGGGGTGGTGCCGTTGCCCGAGGGGGCGGGCTCGTCATAGGAGGGGAACGGGCTCTGCTGGGGCTGCTCCTGCGGCGGCGGGTAGGGCGGCTGCTCCACGAGGGACGGCACCGCCTGGGGGCCCGACGGAAGGCCCGGAGGCGGGCCCTGCGGGGTGGGCGGCTGGTCGCCGGACATCGGGTAGGGGGCCATCTGCACCGCGGGACGCTCCGGGGGCGCCTGGATCAGGTCGGGCTCCATGTGCAGCGCCGTGTTGGGCATCTCGCTGGTGAGCGGCCTGGACGGGGCGGGAACCCGGTCGCTGAAGTCGCCCGCGAGGCCGCCACCGTGCACCACGCCGCCCTCGAAGCCGACCGCGGGGTGCGGCTCACCGGCGCCGGGCAGGCTGAGCCGGACGCGCTCGACGGGGCCGCCGATGAGCCGGTCGGCCCAGGTCAGGGAGTCGCTGCCGGCCAGGCGCGTCTCGCCGCCCGCGCTGGTGACCGTGGCCGCGGCCGAACCGCTGACCAGGACGGCCACGCCGTCGCCGACGGGGCCCGCGACCGCGCACGTGGCGGGGTCGCCGGTCATGTTGGCGGCGAGCACCTGGGCGGCGCGGCGGGCCAGCGCCCGGCCGTCACCGCCGGAGGCCGCGGTCTCGCGCAGCGCCTGGAGCAGGCCGTCGGCCGCCGCCTCGGACGCGTCGCACACCAGCAGCAGCCCGCCCATGTAGGCGACCAGCCCGTCTCCGGGAAGCGGACGGACCGTCCCGAAGCCCCGGCCGGTCATGAGTCCTCCTTCATGACCATCGTGCCGCGCTCATCGGTGCCCTCGCTGCGCTCGGTCACTCAACTCTCCTCCCCGGAAGCCGGCGATGTCACGGCACCCGCACTGCCGTGACGGCCACCAGCCATACGCATACCCAGACGACGAGGTGGTGTCGCGGTCGGCCCGTCACCATTTCGGCGAAACGGTGGACCACAACAAACCCCTTCAGTGTGCAAGTTTGGCCAAACCGAACACTATCGGCCAGTCGTCGCATCCTTGAACCGCCGGGGTACGATCGGGCCCCGCCGCACCGGCCTGATCACTGGATACGACACTAGCCGGGGGCTGCCGCATATTCGAGTGGGACAAATCAGACGCCGGTGAAGATCCGGTTGACGTCGGCGGTGGCGAGCACTCCGTAGATCTCGCCGCCCCGCTCCACGAGAAGGTATTCGCCCGCCGGGGTCTCGCGCATGGCCTCGATGAGCGCCTCGCCCTCCAGGTCGGCGGCCAGCACCATGGACGGCTCCAGCGACTTGGCCATGGACCCGGTGTCGACCCAGGGACGCCGGTGCTCGGGGGTGGCCTGCACGGCCGCCTCGTTGACGATCGCGACCGGGCGGCCCTCGTGGTCGACGACGACCAGCGCGCCCGCCCTCTTCTCGCCCGCCTGGCGCAGCGCCTCCGACAACGGCGTCTCGGCCGTGACGGGGATCGCCCGGCGGGCCAGGCTGCGGGCGTTGACCTGGGGAATGCGGGCCCGGATGCGGGCCACGCGGAGCGACTGGGAGGCGCCGAGCCAGATGAAGGAGGCCAGCACCATCGGCCACAGCAGGTCGCGGTAGTCGAGCTCCTGCCCGCTCATCGTCGACATGGCGAACGGCGACAGGACCAGCAGCACGGCCAGCGCCCGGCCGCCCCAGGCGGCGGCGAGGGTGCCGGTGCCGGGGCTGCGGGTGAGCTTCCAGACCCCGGCGCGCAGCATCCGGCCACCGTCGAGCGGAAGACCGGGCAGCAGGTTGAAGACGCCGACGATGAGGTTGGCCACCCAGAGCTGCCAGATCAGCACCTCGGGGATGCCGCCGCCGTTGACCAGGTAGACGTCGGCGAGCAGACCGGCGCCCGCCAGGCCGAGCGAGAGCGCCGGGCCGGCGGCGGCGACCATGAACTCCTTGCCGGGCGTGGGCGGCTCCTTCTCGATCTCCGAGACGCCACCGAGGAGGTAGAGGGTGATCCTGCGCACCGGAAGGCCGTAGGCCTTGGCCAGCACGCTGTGGGCCAGCTCGTGCAGCAGCACGGAGACGTAGAGCAGCACGGCGAAGACGAAGGCCACGGCGTAGGCGGCGGTGGCGTCGAGCTCGGGCAGCATGTCGCGCACCCGCTCGCCGAAGATCCAGGTGATGAAGGCGGCGACGACGAACCAGGTCCATGAGACGTAGACCGGAATGCCGAACGGCTTCCCCATCCGAAGACCGGAGAACTCCTGCCGCGGGCTTTGCTCGCTCACCGCACTCCTTGACGTCCGAAACATGCTCTCGCTGCCTTGATGCTACGCGCCGGATCAGGTGATCCTGGTTTCGCGACCCCTATTCTGTCGGCGACTTCACCTAGAGTGCGGTGCATGACGTTGACCGAGCCGGTGATCATCGGAGCTCTCTCCCCGTCCCGGGCGGGCGACTTCATGACCTGTCCTCTCCTCTACCGCTTCCGCGTGATCGACCAGTTGCCGGAGAAACCGTCGCAGGCGGCCGTGCGCGGCACGGTGGTCCACGCGGTGCTGGAGCGGCTCTACGACCTGCCCGCCCCCAGACGGTCGGTCGAGGCGGCGCTGGAGCTCCTGGAGCCGCAGTGGCGGCGGTTGCTGGACGACGATCCGGCCTACGCGCGGATGTTCGCCGACGAGGGCGAGCAGGCCGAGTGGCTGGCCCAGGCGCGGGCGATGCTGGAGCGCTACTTCACGCTGGAGGATCCGACGCGGCTGGAGCCGGCCGAGCGCGAGCTCTACGTCGAGGCGGTGCTCGACGGCGGCCTGATGCTGCGGGGCTACGTCGACCGGCTCGACGTGGCACCGTCCGGTGAGGTCCGGGTCGTCGACTACAAGACGGGCAGCGCGCCGGGTCCCGACTTCGAGGCCAAGGCGCTGTTCCAGATGAAGTTCTACGCGCTGGTGCTGTGGCGGCTGCGCGGCCGGGTGCCGAGGCTGTTGCAGCTGGTCTACCTGGGCGGCGGCGGCGAGGTGCTGCGTTACGCGCCGGACGAGGCCGATCTGCTGGCCACCGAGCGAAAGGTGCGGGCGCTGTGGGCGGCGATCGAGCGGTCGCTGGAGTCGGGCGAGTGGCGGGCGCGGCGCAGCCGCCTGTGCGACTGGTGCGACCACCAGGCGCTGTGCCCCGAGTTCGGCGGCACCCCTCCCCCGGTGCCTGACCGCGAGCCGGGAGACACGGTCAGGAGCAACCGCCGCTCGGCGACCGACGAGCTGTAAGACCCGATTCCTCCCCTGGGAGGAGGTTTCAGGCTCTCACCTGGACCTACAGTGATGCGATGCGGATCGGCCGGCCTCTGTTCCACGACACGGTCCTCGCCGTGGTGGTGGCCGCGGCCTCGGTGACGTTGTTCGTCGTCTACGACCCTGAGCAGCTGCGGATGCAGGGGCTGTTCGTCGAGGGGATGCGCTCGCCGGACGTGTTCGGAGTGGCTCTGGTACTGCTGGCGTGCGCGCCGGTCGCGGTGCGCAGGCGCTGGCCGCTGGGCGCGATGTGCGCCGGGCTGGTGCCCGAGACGCTGCTGACCGGCCTCGGCTACGGCACGGGCATGGCCGGGATGGCGGGGCTGGTGCTGCTCTACTCGGTGGCCTCCTACCGCGGCCTGGCGATGGCGCTGGGCGCGCTGACGCTGTCGATCGTCGTCTACGTGGTGAGCGCGGTGGCGGGCCCGATCGCCGGAACGAGATGGAGCGACCACCTGGTGGCCGCCGTGGTGCTCGTGGCGGTCTGGGGCGCCGGACGCAGCCTCCGGCTGCGCCGCGCCTACCTGGAGGAGCTGAAGCAGCGCGCGGCCCGGCTGGAGCGGGCGCACGCGGCCGACACCCGGGCGGCCCGGGCCGAGGAGCGCTCCAGGATCGCCCGCGAGCTGCACGACGTGGTGGCCCACCATGTCAGCGTGATGACCGTCCAGGCCTCGGCCGCACGCCGCGTGCTGGCCTCCGACCCCGAGCTGGCCCACGAGGCGTTGTCGGCGATCGAGCACACGGGCCGGATGGCGCTGACCGAGATGCGCAACATCGTCGGCGTGCTGCGCACCGACGCCCGTGCTGAGCTGGGCCCGCAGCCGGGCATGCGGGACCTGCCGGCGCTGGTGGAGCAGATGCGCGAGGCCGGCCTGGAGACCAGGCTGACCATCGGCGGCGAGCCGGGGCCGATTCCGGCCGGGGTCGACCTGGCCGCCTACCGGCTGGTCCAGGAGGGGCTCACGAACAGCCTGCGGCACGCGGGGGCCGGAGCCAGGGCGGTGGTCACCGTACGGCATGAGCCGCACGAGCTGGACGTCAGGGTGGAGGACGACGGACGGGGCGGCGGCCCCCTGCCCGGGGGGCCAGGCCATGGTTTGGTGGGGATTCGCGAGCGTGTGGCCCTCTATGGTGGGTTTCTGAGCATCGGTCCGCGATCCGGGGGCGGTTTCGAGGTTCGGGCAAGATTCCCCTTGAAGGACGGACAATGACGATCAGAGTGCTGCTGGTGGACGACCAGCCGCTGCTGCGCACCGGTTTCCGCCTGATCCTGGAGGCCGAGCCGGACATCACGGTGGTCGGGCAGGCGGGTGACGGCAAGGCCGCGCAGGAGCAGACGAGGGCGCTGCTGCCGGACGTGGTGCTGATGGACATCCGGATGCCCGGGGTCGACGGCATCGAGGCGACGCGGCGGATCGTGCGCGACGGGGCTCGGGCGACTCCCGCGGCGCACGTGCCGAAGGTGCTGGTGCTGACGACGTTCGACCTCGACGAGTACATCGTGGAGGCGTTGCGCTCGGGGGCGTCCGGGTTCCTGCTGAAGGACGTCCCGCCCGACGAGCTGGTGCAGGCGATCCGGGTGGTGGCGGCGGGCGACGCGATCGTCGCGCCGAGCGTGACCCGCCGGCTGCTCGACCGGTTCGCGGCCAGATTGCCGTCGGCCCAGGAGCAGCCGGCGCCGGCTCGGGTCGACCGGCTCACCGAGCGGGAGCTCGAGGTCCTGCGGCTGATCGCCAAAGGGATGTCCAACGCGGAGATCGCCGCCAAGCTGGTGGTGAGCGAGACGACGGTCAAGACGCACGTCGGCAACGTGCTGACCAAACTGGGCCTGCGCGACCGCGTGCAGGCCGTGGTGCTCGCCTACGAGACGGGGCTGATCACGCCGGGCGCCATGTCCTGACCGCGCCGATCCGGCCGCGCGGTGAGCGGGCGCCCGCCCCGCGGTTCGCACGGCGGGGCAGGCGGCGACTCAGGCGGTGGCCGGCTTCGCCTCCGCGGCGGGCGCGCCAGAGGTGTTCTCCGGGAAGTGGCAGGCCACCTGGTGGCCGGAGGCCAGCTGCTCCAGCGGCGGCTCGACCGTCTTGCAGATCTCCTGCGCCTTCCAGCAGCGGGTGTGGAAGCGGCAGGCGGGCGGCGGGTTGAGCGGGCTCGGCACGTCGCCGGTGAGGCGGATGCGCTCCCGTCCGGCGCGCGCCTTGGGATCGGGCACCGGCACCGCCGACAGCAGGGCGTTGGTGTAGGGGTGCATCGGCGCGTTGTACAGCCGCTTGCGGTCGGCGACCTCGACGATCTTGCCGAGGTACATGACCGCGACCCGGTCGCTGATGTGCCGCACCACCGACAGGTCGTGCGCGATCACCACGTAGGTGAGGTCCAGCTCCTTCTGCAGGTCCTCCAGCAGGTTGACGACCTGGGCCTGGATGGACACGTCGAGCGCGGAGACCGGCTCGTCGGCGATGATCAGCTTGGGCTTGAGCGCCAGCGTGCGGGCGATGCCGATGCGCTGCCGCTGCCCGCCGGAGAACTCGTGCGGGTAGCGGTTGTAGTGCTCGGGGTTGAGGCCGACCAGCTCGAGGATGTCCTGGACGGCCTTCTTGACGCCGTGGTCGGTGTGGACGCCCTGGATGCGGAACGGAGCTCCGACAATGGCGCCGACCGTGTGACGCGGGTTGAGCGACGAGTAGGGATCCTGGAAGATCATCTGCATGTCGCGGCGAAGCGGCCGGAGCTTGCCCTGGCTCAGGTGGCTGATGTCGGTGCCCTCGAAGACGATCTTCCCGCCCGTGGGCTCCAGCAGCCTGGTCACCAGGCGACCCGTGGTCGACTTGCCGCAGCCCGACTCCCCCACCAGGCCGAGCGTCTCGCCCTTGAACACCTCGAAGCTGATCCCGTCGACCGCCTTGACGGCCCCGACCTGCCGCTTCAGCAGGCCTTTCATCACCGGGAAGTGCTTCTGCAGGTCCTGGACGGACAGAAGCGGCTCGTTCTCACTCACTGAGTCTCCAGCACTGGCTTGATCTCGGTCTCCCACAGCCTTCGCCGCTCCGCCTTGCCCAGGTGGCAGCGCACCAGGTGGCCGCCACCGCTCTCGGCCAGCGCGGGCACCTCGGTGCTCGACTTGCCCTGCGTCAGCTCCGCGTAGGGGCAGCGAGGGTGGAAGGCGCACCCGGACGGGACGTTGATCAGGGAGGGCGGGCTGCCCTTGATCGGCAGGAGCCGTTCGGTGGGCTCCCGGTCGAGCCGGGGCATCGATCCGAGGAGACCCCAGGTGTAGGGGTGCTCGGGACGGTAGAAGATGTCGTCGGTCGAGCCGTACTCGACGCACTTGCCGCCGTACATGACCAGGATGTCGTTGGACAGCTCGGCCACCACGCCAAGGTCGTGGGTGATGATGATCAGCGCGGAGTTGAACTCTCGCTGCAGGTCACGCATCAGGTCGAGGATCTGGGCCTGCACGGTCACGTCGAGCGCGGTGGTCGGCTCGTCGGCGATGAGCAACTCGGGGTCGCACGAGAGCGCCATCGCGATCATGGCGCGCTGGCGCATGCCGCCGGAGAACTCGTGCGGGTAGGAGTCGACGCGCCGGTCCGGCTCGGGGATGCCCACGCGCCCGAGCAGGTCGACGGCGTGCTTCTTGGCCACGGCCTTGGAGACCTGGTGGTGGATCCGGTAGGCCTCGATGATCTGGTGGCCCACCGTGTAGTAGGGGTGCATCGACGACAGCGGATCCTGGAAGATCATCGCCATCTTCCTGCCGCGCAGCGTGCGGACGTGCTCGGCCGTGGCGCCGACGAGCTCCTCGCCGTCGAGCCAGATCTCCCCTGAGATCTTGGCCCGGCCGCCCTTGTGCAGCCCGAGCAGGCCGAGGCTGGTCACGCTCTTGCCCGAGCCCGACTCGCCCACGATGCCCAGGGTCTCACCGCGCTCAAGGCTGAACGACAGGCCGTCGACGGCCCGGACCACCCCGTCGTCGGTGGGAAAGTGGATCTTCAGATCCTTGACGTCCAGAAAGCTCACGACAGCCTCACCCTCGGGTCGACCCACGCGTACAGGAGATCGACGATCAGACTCGCCACCACCACAAAGCAGGCGGCGATCAGGACCACGCCCATGACCTGGGGAAGGTCTTGGTTCCTGATGGCCAAGATGGCGAACTGGCCGAGTCCGGGCAGAGTATAGGTCGTCTCGGTGAGCACGGCGCCGCCGATCAACAGGCCGAAGTCGATGCCGAACAGGGTGAGGATCGGCGTCAGCGCAGCCCGGAGGCCGTGTTTGACCACGACGTCACGCTCGCGCAGGCCTTTGGCCCGGGCGGTGCGGATGTAGTCCTCGCCCATGGTCTCCAGCATCCCGGCACGGGTGAGACGCGCGTAGCCGGCGGCGAACAGGAACGCCAGCGTGATCCACGGAAGCAGCAGGTTGTAGGCCCACTGCGCGGGATTCTCCGACAGGTCGGTCCACGCGCCGCCCGGTGGTGTCCAGCCCAGGCCGTAGCTGAAGATCACCAGCGAGATCATGCCGGTGAAGAAGATCGGCAGGGACACTCCGGCCAGCGCGGTGCCCATCGACAACCGGTCGAAGAAGCTGCCGCGGCGCAACGCCGAGAGCACGCCCACGCTCACTCCGGCCAGCACCCAGATGAGGGCCGCGCCGAGGGCGAGGGAGAACGTCACCGGCAGGCGGTCGACCAGATCCGGCCAGACCGGCTGTCCGCTGATGAAGGAGTAGCCGAAGCAGGGCGCCGGGCACTGCTCGACCCCGGCCCCGTAGTCGTACTCGGCGCCCGTGACGAGCCCCTTGACGAACCGGCCGTACTGGACGACCACCGGGTCGTTGAAGCCCAGCCGCTCGGCGACCAGGTGCACGGTCTCCGGTGTCGCGGCGCGGCCGACGTAGCGGGAGGCCATGGCCTCCGGCGTGGCGCCCGCCCACTGCGGCACGACGAAGAAGATGCCGAAGGTGACCATGCTGATGACGACCAGCATGGCGACCGCGCCGATCAGACGCCTGATGATGTATGTGAACACCGTGTCCGGCCGGGTGGCCCGCCCGTCTCCGGGCGGGCCACCCCTGCCTTCACCTGCCTTCGCTAGATCCCCGAACCTCGCCTGGTCACTCGACGCCGAGCAGGATGTAGTCGTACATGCTCTGGCCTTCGTTGTAGGCGATGTTCGTCACACCCTGGCCGCGCATCAGCAGCGCCTTGGCCCACACGACCGGAAGGATGGAGGCGTCCTCCATGACCTTCTTGTCGACGTCGACCCAAAGCTTGCCGCGGGCGGTGGCGTCGAGCTCGGCCGAGGCCTGGTCGATGAGCTTGTCGACCTCGGGGTTCTTGACGCTGAGGTTGTAGTTGCCCGCGTCGCGGATGGTGCGGCTGTCGACGATGGCCTGCATGAAGCCGTAACCGTCGGGCCAGTCCGAACCCCAGCCGTGGCCGGCCAGGCCGACGCCGTTCTTCTTGACGTACGCGGTGTTGCCGGCGTAGTCGGAGAAGTAGCTGGAGGCCGGGAAGCCCTTGAGCGTGAGCTTGATGCCGACCTTGGCCAGCGCCTGCTCCATCGCCTCGGCCAGCGCCTTCTCACGCGGGCGGTCGGCGCGGAACACCATGGTGGTGGAGAAGCCGTTCGGCTGGCCACAGGCGGCGAGCGCCTCCTTGGCCTTGGCCACGTCGCCCTTGTTGCCCTCGGAGGCGTAGAGGTCGAACTTCTCCTGGCCGACGATGGGCGGCGGCATCACGTTCGTGGCGATCTCGCCACCGGCGACCTCGCCTCCGTAGGCGGTCTGGTTGGCGACGCGGTCCGCGGCGAACATCACGGCCTTGCGGCAGTTGATGTTGTCCAGCGGCGGGTTGTCCGGGATGACCGAGACGTACCAGAGCCTGGGGATGGTCGGGTTGTCCGTCCGGGCCTTCAGGGCCGGGTCGGGCAGGACCTTGCCCAGGGCGGCCGGCTGCAGACCGGTGCCGGGGATGTCCAGGTGGATGTTGCCCGCGATGAGCTGGTTGTCCAGGTCATCGGCGTTGACGTTGAGCTGGACCTCGATCCGGTCCGGCAGCGCGGGACGGTTCGGGTCGGTGGCCGGGTCCCACTGGTCGTTGCGGACCAGCGCGAACTGCTTGCCGATCTCGTTCGTCTCGAACTTGTACGGGCCCGAGGAGATGACCTTCTCCTTGTACTTGGCGCCCGTGTCCTTGTCCTTCGGCACCGGAGCGGTCATCGGCATCTGGACCACGTAGTCCATCGACGAGAACGGCTTGTTCAGGTGGAAGACGACCGTCTGGTCGTCCTTCGCCTCGACGGCCGAGCTGTAGTCGGCGTCGGGGGTCTTGTAGACGCCCTTGAAGTCCTTCGGCCAGGCCAGCAGCTCGTTGAGGTAGGAGGGGCCGTGCGGGAAGGTCTCCTTGTCGAAGCTCCTCGCCACCGCGTAGGCCACGTCCTTGGCGGTGATCGGCGTGCCGTCCTCGTACTTCAGGCCGCTCTTGAGCTTGTAGGTCCAGCTCTTGCCCCCGTCGCTGGGCTCACCCAGTCCTTCGGCGAGGTCGGGCACGACCGTGTTGCCCTCCGGCCCGGGGCCGGGCTTGTACATCGTCAGCGTCCGCCAGTAGAACCGGCCGAAGTTGAACGAGTAGCCGTAGTAGGTGTCGCCCGGGTCAAGGCTGTCCCAGTCGGAGGAGTGAGCCGCCTTCAGCGTGCCTCCCTTCTTGGTCGAAGGGTTGTACACCGAGGTCAGGCCGGCGTTGAAGGCGGGTTGCGCCGCGCCGCCCGACGCCGACTGGGCGGGTTGCTGGGCTGTGCCGCCACCTCCGCCGCCACAGGCGGAGAGCACCAGGGCAAGGGCCGCTGTCGCGGCCGCTGCCAGTGCGGATTTCCTTCTCATTTACTAACCCCTTGATCAGTGGAGATGGGGATGGAGCGTTGGCGATGGAGCATGGGCGATGGAGCGTTGGCAAAGGTCAGTGAGCCCGCGGGTCGAAGGCGTCCCTCAGCCCGTCGCCGAACAGGTTGAAGGCCAGAACGGTGATGAAGATCGCCAGACCGGGGAAGAGCACGAAGTGCGGCAGGGTGTAGAAGCGCACCGCCTCCGAGAGCATGCCGCCCCACGTGGGAGTCGGCGGGTTGATGCCGACGCCCAGGAAGGAGAGCCCCGCCTCGAACAGGATGTTGGTCGGGATCAGCAGCGTCGCGTAGACGAGGATGGGCGCCATCAGGTTGGGCAGGATCTCGCGGAACAGGATGTAGCCGTTGCGGGCTCCGAGGCTGCGTGCGGCGTCGACGAACTCCCGCTCCCGCAGCGAGAGGGTCTGGCCGCGGACGATACGGCCGATGTAGGGCCAGCTGAAGAACCCGATAATGAAGATCAGCATCGCGATCCGCAGTGCGTTGCCCTCCAGGCCGAACCCCTTGTCGGGAATGACGCCCGCCAGCGCGATGGCGAAGACCAGCAGCGGGAAGGCGAGGAAGACGTCCATCATGCGGCCGATCATCTGGTCGACCCAGCCACCGAAGTAGCCGGCGATCACGCCGAGCGTGGTGCCGATGACGACCGACAGGATCGTCGCCATGAAGCCGATCAGCAGCGAGACTCCCGCGCCGGCCACGATGCGGCTGAAGATGTCGCGTCCGTTGACCGGCTCGATGCCGAGCAGGTATTCCCAGCTCATGCTGCCGAAGGCGCCCTTGGGCAGGAGGGTGCTCTGGTCGATCTGGTCCTGGTGGAACTCCAGCGGCGGGTGCCCGAAGGCGGCGATGATCGGCGTGGAGAAGATCGCCACGAGGATCAGCAGGATCACGGTGATCCCGCCCGTCAGGGCGATCTTGTCACGCCGCAACCGCATCCAGGCGATCCGGGTGAGCGAGCGTCCCTGGATGGCCTTGCCCGCTCCCACGAGCACGGCTTCCGGATGCGCCTCCGCCGCGGAGCCGGATACGTCTAGCGGTGCGGTCATGCCTGGTTGCCCCCTGGTTTCCGGACGACGTTGTCCGTGTCATCTGACGGGAGCGCGGATCGCGACCCCAGGAGGCAGGATGTATGGCCTGAGCTGCGCTGACTAGCCCCTCGGGCAGCTATGTGGCTTAACTGTGATTGACGTGAAACTCATTCGTATCGATCTTGGTGTGAATGTGTACGGCCAGTCCTGGTTACGTCCCAGAATCGTGACATAAGACTTCTCATCCGATCCCCCGGCGACGGAGGATCTCCTCGATGTCGGAAAAGTCATCGTCATTCGTCCGCTTCTTCGGCGCTTCCACCGCAGGCTTGCCCGCCGAGGCCGCCGCCGCGCCCTTCGGAGCCGGCGCGCCCTCGGCCGGCCGCCGGGTTTCCTTGGCCTTGCCGGGCCCGTCGGCCCTGGCCGTCTGCCTGCCGCGCAGAACCCCGGACACCACGAACAACACCACGGAAAGACCCGTCAACGCGACACCCGACCACACGAGCGGGTTGAAGACAAGGCCCGTGACGAACCCGATGAGGGTGGCGCCCACGGTCCACAGGCTCTGCAGGGCGCCCGTGAGGTAGGCGGCCAGGGGCAGCAGCGCCCACGCCGTCGTCCGCAGCCCCGCCGTCACCCCTCTGCGCTTGAAGGCCAGGAAGCTGAGCACCAACCCCGCGATGGTGACGCCGGCGCACAGCGGCAACCACGCGATCTGATCGAAAGTCATTTCGGGCCGTCCCTCATGTCGACTACATCTCCATCCTGGCACGCGCATCGCCCGGAGCAGGTCCTCCGCAGGGACCACTTGCCCCCTAGGGGCCCTTAGGGGACGCGCTCAGGGCCCGATCAGGGTGCGCAGGTGGGGGATCTCGACGGAGGTGAGCGAGGGGACGACCCATCGCCTCGGCGCCGGGTCGATGGGGAGCAGGCCGGGGACGGCGACCACCGCGCAGCCCGCGGCCGTAGCGGCGGCGACGCCGTTGGGTGAGTCCTCCAGCACCACGCAGCGCACCGGCGGCACGTCCAGCAGGCGCGCGGCGGTCAGGTAGGGCTCGGGGTGGGGCTTGGTGCGGGTGACGTCGTCGGCCGTGACGATGAGGTCGAAGCGGTCACGGCCGACGTCCTTGAGCACGGCGTCGGCGATCTCCCTGAGCGACGAGGTGACCAGGGCGACCGGGACACCGTCGTCGCGCAGGGCGTCGAGCAGCTCGGCGGCGCCCGGCATGAGCCGCACCCCGTCGGACAGCCGCTCGACCATGCCCTCGACCATCCACTCGCGCAGCGTCTCGGGAGCGACCGACGAACCGGAGACGGCCAGCATGTAGCCGACCGTGCGCTCCATGGAGCCGCCGACGAGATGGACCTGGTGCTCGGGTGTCCACTCGCCGCCGAGCCGCCCCATCACGACGGTCTCGATCTCCAGCCACACCTTCTCGGTGTCGACCAGCAGGCCGTCCATGTCGAAGAAGACCGCTTCCATGCATCCCCCGATCTGTTTGTCACGCGAGCGCCGTCGCGAAAGCCCCCGGCGGATGCCGGGGGCCCTCGCGGCGGTCAGACGTTGAAGTATTTGGCCTCCGGATGGTGGGCGACCAGGGCGGAGGTGGCCTGCTCGGGATGCAGCTGGAACTCCTCCGACAGGGTGACCCCGATGCGCTCCGGCTCCAGCAGCTGGAACAGCTGCACCTGGTCCTCGAGGTTGGGGCAGGCCGGGTAGCCGAAGGAGTAGCGGCAGCCCCGGACGTTGACCTTGAGCATGTCGTCGAGCGACTCGTCGCCGCCGATCCCCCACTCGGAGCGGACCCGCGCGTGCCAGTATTCGGCCAGCGCCTCCGTCAGCTGCACCGACAGGCCGTGGAGCTCGAGGTAGTCGCGGTAGGCGTCCTTGGCGAACAGCTCGGCCGTCGCCTCGGCGATCCTGCCGCCCATCGTGGCCACCTGGAAGCCGACCACGTCGACCTCGCCGGAGTCCTTGCCGCGGAAGAAGTCGGACAGGCACAGGTGGCGGTCGCGCCGCTGGCGCGGGAAGGTGAAGCGGGTGCGCTCGCCGCCCGTGTCGTCGAGGATGACGAGCGAGTCGCCGTCGCTGACACACGGGAAGTAGCCGTAGACGACGGCCGCCTCCAGCAGGCCCTCGGTCTGGATGCGCTCGAGCCACATCCGCAGCCGTGGCCGTCCCTCGGTCTCGACCAGCTCGTCGTAGTCGGGCCCGCTGCCGCCCCTGGTCGGCTTGAGCCCCCACTGGCCGAGGAACAGGGCTCGCTCGTCGAGGAAGGCGGCGTACTCGTTCAGCGAGATGCCCTTGACGATGCGGTCACCGTGGAACGGCGCCTCGGGCACCGGGTTGTCGGCGGCCACGTCGGAGCGGGCCGGAAGCTCCTCGACCGGTGTGCGCCGCAGCACCGCGCCCGACTTGACGCGGCGCTCGCGCAGCGGCGGGAGCGCGGCCCCCTCGACACCGCGCTTGACCGCCATGAAGGAGTCCATCAGCCGCAGGCCCTCGAACGCGTCGCGGGCGTAGCGGACCTCGCCCCGGAACAGCTCGGCCAGGTCCTGCTCGACGTAGGCGCGGGTCAGCGCGGCGCCGCCGAGCAGCACGGGGTAGTGCTCGGAGATGCCCCGGGAGTTCATCTCCTCGAGGTTCTCCTTCATGACCACCGTCGACTTCACCAGCAGCCCGGACATGCCGATGACGTCGGCCTTCTGGTCGTCGGCCGCCTCCAGGATGGCCGAGACCGGCTGCTTGATGCCGAGGTTGACGACGTCGTAGCCGTTGTTGGACAGGATGATGTCGACGAGGTTCTTGCCGATGTCGTGCACGTCGCCCTTGACCGTGGCCAGCACGATGCGGCCCTTGGTCTCGCCCTCGACACGGTCCATGTGGGGCTCAAGGTAGGCGACGGCGGTCTTCATCACCTCGGCCGACTGCAGCACGAACGGCAGCTGCATCTGCCCGGAGCCGAACAGCTCGCCGACCGTCTTCATGCCGTCGAGCAGCACGTCGTTGATGATCTCGAGGGCGGGCCGCTGCTCCAGCGCGGTGTCGAGGTCGTCCTCCAGGCCCTTCTTCTCGCCGTCGATGACGCGTCGCTTGAGCCGCTCCCACAGCGGCAGCGCCGCCAGCTCCGCGGCCTTGCCACCGCGCAGGGCGGCGATGTCGACGCCCTCGAACAGGTCGATGAAGCGCTGCAGCGGGTCGTAGCCCTCGCGCCGCCGGTCGTAGATCATGTCGAGCGCGACCTGGCGCTGCTCGTCGGGGATGCGCGACATCGGCAGGATCTTGGAGGCGTGCACGATCGCCGAGTCGAGCCCGGCGTTGACGCACTCGTTGAGGAACACCGAGTTGAGCACGATGCGCGCGGCCGGGTTGATGCCGAAGGAGATGTTGGACAGGCCCAGCGTGGTCTGCACCTCGGGGTAGCGCCGCTTGAGCCGGCGGATGCCCTCGATGGTCTCCAGGCCGTCGCGGCGGCTCTCCTCCATGCCGGTGGCGATGGTGAAGGTGAGGCAGTCGACGATGATGTCGGGCACCTTCATGCCCCAGTCGCTCACCAGCGTGTCGATGGTCTCGCCCGCGATGCGGACCTTGTCCTCGGCGGTGCGGGCCTGGCCCTCCTCGTCGATGCACATGACGACGACCGCGGCGCCGTGCTCGCGGACGGCGGTCATCGTCTTGTGGAAGCGGGAGCCGGGGCCGCGGCCGTCCTCGAAGTTGACCGAGTTGACCACCGCGCGGCCGCCGAGCATCTCCAGGCCCGCGCGCAGCACCTCGGACTCGGTCGAGTCGAGCATGATCGGCAGGGTGGAGGCGGTGGCCAGGCGGAAGGCCAGCTCCTTCATGTCGGCCACGCCGTCGCGGCCGACGTAGTCGACGCACAGGTCGAGCATGTGGGCGCCGCCGCGCGCCTGCTCGCGGGCCATCTCGACGCAGTCGTCCCAGCGGCCCTCGAGCATGGCCTCGCGAAAGGCCTTGGAGCCGTTGGTGTTGCAGCGCTCGCCGATCGCGAGGTAGGAGGTGTCCTGGCGGAACGGGACGGTCTGGTAGAGCGAGGAGGCGCCCGGCTCGGGGTGCGGACGGCGGGCCACCGGATCCCTGCCGTGCACCCTCTCGACGACCTGGCGCAGGTGCTCGGGCGTGGTGCCGCAGCAGCCGCCGACCAGGGACAGGCCGTAGTCGCGGGTGAAGGTGTCGTGGGCGCCGGCCAGCTCCTCGGCGCTGAGCGGGTAGTAGGCGCCGTCGGAGGTCAGCACCGGCAGGCCCGCGTTGGGCATGCACGACAGGCCCAGCCTGGAGTGGCGCGACAGGTAGCGCAGGTGCTCGCTCATCTCGGCGGGGCCGGTGGCGCAGTTGAGGCCGATCAGGTCGACGCCGAGCGGCTCGATCGCGGTGAGCGCGGCGCCGATCTCGGAGCCGAGCAGCATCGCGCCGTTGGTCTCGATCGTCACCTGGGCGATGATCGGCACGTCGCGCCCGGCCGCTTCGATGGCCCGCTTGGCGCCGATGACGGCGGCCTTGACCTGGAGCAGGTCCTGGCAGGTCTCGATGATCAGCGCGTCGGAGCCGCCCGCGATCAGGCCCGCCGCGTTGTCGCGGTAGGCGTCGCGCAGTCTGGTGTAGGGCAGGTGCCCCAGGGTGGGGAGCTTGGTGCCGGGGCCCATCGAGCCGAGCACGAAACGCGGCTGCCCGGGTGTCGACCAGTGGTCGGCGCGCTCCCTGGCGATGCGGGCGCCGGCCTCGGAGTATTCGTACACGCGCTCGCCGATGTCGTATTCGGCCAGCGCGGCGAGGTTGGCGCCGAAGGTGTTGGTCTCCACGCAGTCGACGCCCACCGCGAAGTAGGCGTCGTGGACGCCGCTCACGATGTCGGGCCTGGTGACGTTGAGCACCTCGTTGCAGCCCTCGTGCCCCTGGAAGTCGTCCATGGTCGGATCCTGGGCCTGCAACATCGTCCCCATCGCCCCGTCGGCGACGATCACGCGCTGGGACAGGACTTCGCGGAACGACGGACGGCTGCTCATGCGCCCAAGCCTATCGGCTGCCCGGGAACGCTATTCTGCGGACAGACAATTGAACATCACGTCCAATTGGGGTTCCGATGGCCTATCGCACCGTCCTGGCGGGCACGGACGGCTCCGCCTCGTCAACGGCTCCACCCCTGCCGGCGACGCGCTGCGCGTCGCGCGCGAGCACGCCGCGGCCGCGGGGGCCACCGACGTCGTCCTCGCCGCCGAGCAGGGCGATCCGGTCGACGTGCTGATCTCGCTGGCCGGCCGGCACCACACCGATCTGCTCGTCGTGGGCAACCGCGGGCTCAACAGCCTGGCCGGGCGGCTGCTCGGCTCCGTGCCGTCCGCCGTGACCCACCGCGCCGCCTGTGACGTGCTGATCGCGCACACCACCTCCGGCGGGCGCCACTGATCGTCGTCACTGCGTGACATGAGCGCCTCCTCACCGCATAGGCTTAGCGCGACGGAGGAGACAGGAGGCGACACGTGATCGAGCTCGAAGGGCTCCCCGAGCTCGTCGATCCGGTGCTGATTGCCGCGTTCGAGGGGTGGAACGACGCGGGCGAGGCTTCGAGCGGTGTGATCGCCCATCTCGAGTCCGCCTGGAAGGCCGAGCCCCTGGTGGCACTCGATCCGGACGACTACTACGACTTCCAGGTCACCCGCCCGGTCGTGGAGATGGGTGACGGGCTGACCAGGTCGATCGTCTGGCCGACGACCCGGCTGCTGCACGCCCGGCCGCCGGGCCTCGACCACGACGTGGTGCTGCTGCGCGGCATCGAGCCCAACATGCGCTGGCGCTCCTTCTGCGCCGACATCATCGACGTCTGCCGCGAGCTCGGCGTGGAGCTGGCCGTGATGCTGGGCGCCCTGCTCAACGACTCCCCGCACACCCGGCCGGTGCCGATCATCGGCGGGGCCACCGACGAGGGCCTGGCCCGCTCGACCAACCTGGAGCTCAGCCGCTACGAGGGGCCGACGGGCATCGTGGGCGTGCTGCAGCACGCGTTCGGCGAGGCCGGCCTGAGCGCGATCTCGCTGTGGGCCTCGGTCCCCCACTACGTGGCGCAGCCGCCCAACCCCAAGGCCACGGTGGCGCTGCTGCGCCGCCTGGAGGACGTGCTGGAGATCCCGATGCCGCTCGGCGACCTCGACGAGGAGGCCCGCGCGTGGGAGCGCGGCGTCGACGAGCTCGCGTCCCAGGACAGCGAGGTGGCCGAATACGTCAAGGAGCTCGAGGAGCGCAAGGACGCCGCCGAGCTGCCCGAGGCCAGTGGTGACGCGATCGCGGCGGAGTTCGAGCGCTACCTGAGGCACCGGGACACCGACACTGACAGCTAACTTGCAGTCATTTTGACGGATTTTTTGCGGGTTTCAGGTAATAATCGGGGACCGTACAAACTTGCACCAAGTTGGAGCCCCGATCCAAGCCCTGGAGGCGGACGTTCGCTGACCACCGCGATCCCGCGCCGAACCTGCCCATGTGACTGCGCACGTTAGGCCAACTCATGGCGACCTCCCATGTAGACCCGCACCAGCGAAGTCAGGACGCCAGGCGGCGCGTCCTGGAGATGGCTCTCTCCGTCAGGAACGAGCGCCCGGGCGGGTCGGTGGACCACTTCCTCGCGCTCCTGCAATACCGCCTCCCCTTCTGGATCAGCGTCCTGCACGACCTGGGCAACCGGGTGGGGCAGGGCAAGGTGGCCGACAACCTGATCCCCATCGTGCGGGCGGGCATCGACTACTACCTCGAGGTGCAGTCGGCCGCGCTGCCCGCCTTCACCTCACCCAGCGTGACCGTGCGGTTCCGCGAGGCGCTGCGCGACCACGGGCTCGGGCCGATGGCGGAGATCGTCCCGCTGGCCTCCTACCTGGAGGCCGAGCAGCGCGCCGGCCGGGTGCTGCCGGGCGTGGACCCGGTAGCGACCGCCCGGCTGCTGCTCGCGGGCTGCTTCCACCACGCCTACATCGCGATGTTCGTGGGCGCCGAGGCGGGTCCGCCGCCCGACGCGGCGGCGGAGCAGATCGTCCGCGAGCTGCGCCTGGAGCCCGCGTCCCAACCGGCCTGACCTTCCCGTACGGCTGCGCGCGATCCACCCGCGATCCAATCCGCCCGCGATCCAGCCGCGTGCCGGCCGTCGGCGGGACGCCGGGCCGCCGGGACGGCAGGACGGCAGGATGCCGGGACGGCCGTCAGGCGCTCACCGCCCGGCCGGCCAGGGCCGCCGCCGTCTCGTCGAAGCGCCTCCAGACCAGGGCCGCCACGTCCGGGTCCGCGCCCAGGGGTTCGCTCACCAGGTCGGCGCCGGCCACGACGAGCCGGTCGTGGAAGAAGCCCGGAGCCAGCAGGTAGGAGGCGATCGCCACCCGGGTGGCCGGGCCCGGCCTCACCCGCTCCAGCGCCTCGTCCAGCGACGGGGCGCCGCCCGAGGCGAAGGCCGCCGTGACCGGCCGCGACAGCCGCACGGCCAGCTGGTGGGCCGCCGCCCGTACGTCGGCCAGCGCCGCCGGGTCCGACGAGCCCGCCGCGCCGAGGACGACCGCGTCCGCGGAACGCAGCCCGGCGTGGGCCAGCCGGCGGGCCAGTGCGGTGGTGAGCAGCCGGTGCGGCCCCAGCGGCGGGGCGACGAGCGCGTCGGGGCGGTGCTCGGCGATCACGCTGGGCAGATCGACGCGCACGTGGTAGCCGCCGGTGAGGAGCAGCGGCACCACGACGACGGGACCGGGCACGGCGCACGCGGCCGAGCCGAGGACGGCGCGGCCGGGCGTGGCGGACAGGACGTCGGCGAGCAGCGGCCGGCTGATCTCCAGGTAGGACAGCTCGACGCGGTGCCGCCGGCGGGCGGCGCGCACCACGCCGGCCAGATCGGACAGGGTCCGCTCCCCCGCCTCGGCGCGGGTGCCGTGGGCGGCCAGGACGAGCGTCGGCGTCACAGGCCTGCCCCGTGCGAGCAGGCCAGCCGGTAGCCGCGCTTGACGACGGTCTCGACGATGCCGACGGCCCCGAGGGCGCGGCGCAGCCGGGTGATGGCCATCTCGACCGCGTGCTCGGCGGAGTCCCTCGCCAGGCTGCCCGGCAGGACGGTGCGCAGCTCGGCCCTGGAGACGACGTGGCCGGGCTTGTCGGCCAGCCGCTTGAGCACCGACATCGGCGCGGGCGGCAGTGGCCTGAGCTCGCCGTCGACCACCACGGCGTGGCCCCGGATCTCCAGCCGGTGCCCGCCCGCCACCAGCCGGGTGACGCCGTTCTCGGGCAGGTGCCTGGCCAGCGCGCGGGCCAGCGCGCCCAGCCTGGCCCGCTCCGGCTGCAGGGTCCGCACGCCACGCGAGGTCAACGGACCGGCCGTGACCGGCCCGACGCAGGCCGCCACCACCCGGTCGCCGAACGCGGCCAGCAGCGGCTCCTCCAGGTCCTCGGCGCGGGCCGCGTTGAGCATGGCATGCACGGCGGGCGCGCTGGTGAAGGCGACGGCGTCGACCGCGCCGGAGATCGTCTGGGTGATCAGGCGGCGCAGCAGCGAGGTGTCGCGGTAGGGCAGCCACCGGTAGACCGGGATCTCGATCACCTCGGCGCCCGCCTGGCGCAGGTCCGCGACGAACTCGGTCAGCGGCTCGCCGTGCAGTTGCACCGCGATGCGGCGGCCCCGCAGGTCCTGGGCCAGGAGGTGCTCCTTGACCTCCAGGCACGAGTCGGTGGCCGGGGTCCAGTGGTCGTCCAGCCCGGCGGCGCGCACCGCGCCCCTGGCCTTGGGGCCGCGGGTGAGGATGCGGGCCCGGGCGAGGTGGAGGCCGAGGTCGGCCGACAGGCCCCAGCCCTCGGCGGCGGCCATCCAGCCGCGAAAGCCCACGCCCGTGGTGACCACCACGTCGTCGACGGGCCCGGACAGGGTGAACCGGGTGGCGGCCAGCAGACCGGAGTCCTCGGCGAGCGGCACCAGCCGGATCGCCGGGGCGCTCACGACGCGGGCGCCGCGCCGTTCGAGCAGCGCGCCGAACTCCTCGCGCCTGCGGGTGGCGGTGACGCCGACGGTGAAGCCGGACAGCGCGTCGGGAGCGGTCTCATGCTGCCGCGCC